>NZ_NEUE01000251.1 GCF_002910905.1 Streptomyces sp. SM11
GGGCCCCCGGTGCGAGCCGTCCGTGGACGTCTGGGCCGGAGCCGCCGGCCGGGTCGTACCGTTCGGCGGCGGAGCGGTGGGGGCCCCGGCCTCGACGGGCGGCCGGTGCACCGCGCCGGGGGGCGGTACGGGTACGGCGTCGGGCGACGGCGGGGCGTCGGGGTCGGTCCCGAGCAGCGACTGCGGGAGGACCAGCACCGCCTGCGTACCGCCGTAGATGTTGCTCTGCAGCCGGACGGCGATGCCGTGGCGGCGGGCCAGGGCCGAGACGACGAACAGGCCGATCCGGCCGTCCTGGAGCAGATGGGCGACGTTGACCTGGTCGGGGTCGGAGAGCAGGGCGTTCATCCGCTTCTGCTCGTGGTCCGGCATCCCCAGACCGCGGTCCTCCACCTCCAGTGCGAGCCCGGCGGTGACATGCTGGACGCGCAGCAGCACCTGGGTGTGCGGGGCGGAGAACACGGTCGCGTTCTCGACCAGCTCGGCCAGCAGATGGATCACGTCGGCGACGGCGTGGCCGCGCAGGGTGCCCTCTATCGGCGGGACCAGCTTGACCCGGGGGTACTGCTCGACCTCGGCGATGGCCGAACGGAGCACCTCGGTCATGGTGACCGGGTTGCTCCACTGCCGCCGGGAGACGGCCCCGCCGAGAACGGCGAGGTTCTCCGCGTGGCGGCGGATCCGGGTGGCGAGATGGTCGACGTGGAAGAGGCCCTTGAGGAGGTCGGGGTCCTCGACCTCGTGTTCCAGCTCATCGAGGATCTGGATCTCGCGGTGGACGAGGGATTGCAGCCGCCGCGCGAGGTTGACGAAGACCTCGACCTTCTGTTCGTTGCCGGTTCTGCTGAAGAGCTGGGAGGCCTGGACGACGGCGGCGACGGCGGCCTCCTGGGCCCGTACCATCTCCTGCCCGAGCAGGTCGAAGGCGTCGGCCCCGGGCGCGGGGGGTTGCGCCGGTCGCCGCGCGGCGACGGTTTCCCCGTTGCGGAGCTGTTCCACCACACCTTGCAGCTCGGCCTGGCCCTGGGCGCTGACGCGGCGGAGCGCGAGGGCCCGGTCGAGCACCTGGCCCGCCACCCGGTTGGCGCCGAGATAGGCGGCGGCGACGGCGGCGACGGCCAGGGCGGCCGAGCCGCCGAGCGCCGCCCAGAGGCTGGGCGATGAGCCGACGGCTCCGGCGCGGACGGTGAAGATGACGGCGGCGGCGCCGCTGAGCACCGCGGCGATGGCCGGGAGCAGCGCGGTACGCACCAGCTGGGGGCGTATGCGGGCGTCGGGGGAAGGCCCTGCGGTGCGCGGCCTGCTCGTGGCCGAGTGGGCGCGCGTGCCGGGGCGGCCGTGCCGCCCGCCCTCACGGCGGTCCGGTCGCGCGTCGGGTGCGCGAAGTTGAGACATCAGCGTCCTCGGTACAGGGGGCACCGGGGATCGACGGTCGTGCCGGCGTCCATGTGGTGGCCCCTACGGTGGTCGGTCAGGCTCGGGTCATCGGTCGGACAGGCCCGAACGTTATGAGCCCACCGTTGATCACCGGGCACACACGGTAGTCGTCAATGACGTATGCGCGGCGGGCAGTTGTCGAACTTGCCCGCCATCCGTCCCACTCTGGTATGACCCCTCGCACGCGCGCCCGATTACGCCGCCTTGACCCCGAATCGCGCCACGCCCCCGACGGCCGCCCACATGCTGGACACTTCGAGCACGCCGAGGCCGCGCGAGGGGTGCCGATCGCGGGTCTACCCGCAGGTAGGGCACCGCTTCAAGGGACGGAGACGCGGACGGTTACCATATGAGCGCCGCCTAGCTCGAAAGATAAACTTGTGACTGTCAATGACGACTCGTTCACCAACTGGATGCACCGCGAGGAGATCGCGGAGTCGATGATCCCGATCATCGGGAAGCTGCACCGCGAGCAGGACGTCAATGTCCTGCTGCACAGCCGCTCCCTGGTGAACAAGTCGGTGGTCAGCATCCTGAAGACCCACCGCTTCGCCCGGCAGATCGCCGGCGAGGAACTCTCGGTCACCGAGACGATGCCGTTCCTGCGGGCTCTGACAACGCTCGACCTCGGCCCCTCCCAGATCGACATAGGCATGCTGGCCGCGACCTACCGGGCCGACGGTCGCGGACTCTCGGTCGAGGAGTTCACCGCGGAGGCCGTCGCCGGGGCGACGGGCGACAACAAGATCGAGCGCCGCGCATCGCGTGACGTGGTGCTCTACGGCTTCGGCCGCATCGGCCGGCTCCTGGCCCGCCTGCTCATCGAGAAGGCCGGCTCGGGCAACGGTCTGCGACTGCGGGCCATCGTCGTCCGCAAGGGCTCCGGCCAGGACATCGTCAAGCGCGCCTCGCTGCTGCGCCGCGACTCGATCCACGGCCAGTTCCAGGGCACGATCACCGTCGACGAGGCGAACAGCAAGATCATCGCCAACGGCAACGAGATCAAGGTGATCTACTCCGACGATCCGACGACCGTCGACTACACGGCGTACGGCATCAAGGACGCCATCCTGATCGACAACACCGGCCGGTGGCGTGACCGCGAGGGGCTCTCGAAGCACCTCCGGGCGGGCATCGCCAAGGTCGTGCTCACCGCGCCGGGCAAGGGCGACGTCCCGAACATCGTGCACGGCGTCAACCACGACACGGTCAAGCCGGACGAGCGCATCCTGTCCTGCGCGTCCTGCACGACCAACGCGATCGTGCCGCCGCTGAAGGCGATGGCGGACGAGTACGGCGTTCTGCGCGGGCACGTGGAGACGGTCCACTCGTACACCAACGACCAGAATCTGCTGGACAATTACCACGGTTCGGACCGTCGTGGCCGTTCGGCGGCGCTCAACATGGTCATCACCGAGACCGGTGCGGCCTCGGCCGTCGCCAAGGCACTGCCCGACCTCGACGCGCCGATCACCGGCAGCTCGATCCGCGTCCCGGTGCCGGACGTCTCGATCGCGATCCTCAGCCTGCGGCTGGAGCGCGAGACCACCCGTGAAGAGATCCTCGACTACCTCCGCAACGTGTCGCTGGCCTCGCCGCTCAAGCGGCAGATCGACTTCATCAGCGCGCCTGACGCGGTCTCCAGCGACTTCATCGGTTCGCGCCACGCCTCGATCGTCGACGCGGGCGCCACCAAGGTCGACGGCGACAACGCGATCCTCTACCTCTGGTACGACAACGAGTTCGGCTACTCGTGCCAGGTCATCCGGGTCGTCCAGCACGTCTCCGGGGTGGAGTACCCGACCTTCCCGGCCCCGGCGGTCTGAACCCGGCGCCACGTTCGTCCGTCGCCCGGTGCCCGGCAGGTTCTCCTGCCGGGCACCGGGCGAACGATTCGCCTCGCGGTCGCGGGCGGGCGGGAGGGCACCTCAGCGCGGGACGGCCGTACCCAGCCGTTCGGTCGGGCCTCCGAGGAACGTGGACCGCTCGGCGAGGAGCCAGCCCCCGTCGACCTGCCGAAACGTGTCCTCGTAGTGCCCGACCTGCACGGGAAGGCGCGGTGGCAGCATGCCGCCGGCGTGACCGTCCACGCGGTAGGTCGTGAAGTACGTGCTCGCGGACGCCGTCGAGGCGGATGTCAGGGTCACCAGGATGTTGGTGCACAGGCGGCGTGAGAGCCGGTCGGCGGGACGGGCCCCGAAGTAGGCGCGCAGGGCGTCCCGGCCCTCGATCCTCCGGTCCCCCTCGGCCCACTGCCAGACCCCGTCAGGGGTGAACAGCTCGGCCACGTCGCCGGGTTCACCCAGATCGAGGGTGCGGACGAACTCGACGACCAGCCGCTCGCAGGCGCGCTCGGCGATCAGGCGGTCCAGGGGATCCAGCGCATCGGTGTTCATCGCCCCTTCCTATCAACACCCCCCTGGGCCCCACGACTTGTTTTCGATTGCTCCGTTACGCGTCACACGACGTCGGCGTCCAGCCCGGTCAGCCGGGCCGGCTCGTTCGTGGACAGCAGGTTGGCGAGCCCGGACTGGCGGCAGGCCCGCCACATGCTGTACGCACGCTCGGCGTTGAGTTCAGACCAGGCCGAGGTCCGAGCTGACCCAGCGCTGGGGGCGCAGGGTGATCACGACCTGCTCGCCGTGGTTCTCCCAGGCGAGGTCCACGTAACCGGCGACCTTCTCGGCCGGGAGATAGCGCGCCGACACCTCCTCCAGGTCCGCACGCGTGCCGGGGCGGGTGTCGACGACGGGCCCCTCGACGGAGACGTACCGGATGGTCGGCTCCAGCCGGTCGACCAACAGGGTGAACCGGCCTGCGGCGGCGATCAGTTCGGCCTTGCGTGAGGTGCGTCCGGTGAGGATGCGCACATCGCCGCCCGGTGCGTACTGGTACCAGCTGGGCACGCTGAGCGGGGCCCTGTCCTGTCCCGCGACGCGACGGACAGTGCGGCGACATGAGGTTCGGCGAGGAACTGTTCGCGCTCTTCGCGGGTGAGGGCCACTGCACGCTCCTTCGTACGGGGATTCGGGGCTGCCCAGTGTGCCCTGCGCGCCGGGCACGTCTCCCGTCACCGGCACCGGAGCGGGCGGCGTGTCGTAGGCGGTCGCTCCCGTCCACAACCTCCTGGGGCAATACACCTAGGCGACGTCGGGAGCGCCCTCGGACCGTCGTACGACGGCCGCCCCGCGCAGCGCGACTACGCACCAGACGGCCACCAGGAGCAGCGCGGCCGCGGCCAGGCCCCCGACTTCCAGGGGCTCCGGACGCCAGCCGAGGGAGAGGCGCGTACCGATCAGGACGAGACCGATGGCGGCCTTCTCCGGGTAGTAGACCGGAACCCTGGCCGCCACGGACCGCAGGAGGGCGGCCAGCACCAGGCCGATCACGGTCCAGGCGGTCAGATAGGGCCAGAGCGCTCCCGGAGCGGCGGGCGGCATGCCGTACTCCTCGGGGCCGATGCGGAACAGGGCGCCCGCCCATCCCAGCGCCACTCCTGCGGCGGTGACGCCCGCCGCCCACAACGCATGGCGCCACAGCGGGCCGGGACGCACACTGGCATCCTCGACATGGGGGCCGGCGGGTTCCGAGGACTCAGGAAGATCCATCACGCCCGATGAGACGCACGCCGGGTGCCCATCGTCGCGTCGCGGACGGTGTCGGGGGCACGAACTAGGCTCCCGGGGCATGAGCAAGGATCATGACGAGCCGATATTCGTCCGCTCGAACTGGGGCACAAGTCGCTATGTCTACAACCCGAACAATCCGATCGGCATGGGACTGATCATCGGGTCCCTGCTGTTCGCCGCCGGGGGCATGTACCACCTCTTCGCGAGTTCTTCGTGGAGCGAGGGCGAGTTGCGCGACGCCGTGCACGCGGCCGTCCGGGACCTGGAGTCGGAGCGGCACACCATCAACTCCTGGACCGGCGGTTACGAGAGTCTAATCCGCGACGCACTGGACGAGAGCGGCGAAGGCCCCTCGACCGGC
The DNA here is from genome assembly GCF_002910905.1 of Streptomyces sp. SM11. Classification (GTDB taxonomy): domain Bacteria; phylum Actinomycetota; class Actinomycetes; order Streptomycetales; family Streptomycetaceae; genus Streptomyces. Next base: position 5,428 of record NZ_NEUE01000251.1, read on the forward strand.
GGCGTCGTGTACGTCGAAGGCGCGAACGATCCCTACGACGAGGACGCGGACCCGTCCGTCGACCTGTTCGAGGTCACGGCGAAGGACGTCGACGCCACGTTCTGCCTGAGCGTGTCGCCGCCGGAGCCCGAGTCGGCGCCGGCGAACGTCACGGTCAGCCTCTCCATCACCGTCGAGGAGGGCCCGTGCTGAGCCCGGCCGGTGCGGATCCGGGCTTGAAGTTGCCGCTGCGGCAGCTTCTACCGTCATGACCAGGGCCGGAAGAACCGGCCCGGCCAGACGCTCGTGAGGGAGTGACGATGGACCGACCGATCGCGGAGGTCGCCCGGATGTCGGGGGTGACCGCCCGGCCCCTGCGGCACGACGACGAGATCGGCCTGCTGCCGCCGGCCCGGATCGGCTCCAACGGCCCCCGCTACTACGAGGAGCACCGGCTTCCGCTGCCGCAGAAGTTCCTCGTACTGCGGGCTCTGGTCGTCGCACTGCCGGAGATCGGCAGGGACCTCGCCGACCAGGTCGACACGGTGGATGCCCCGCACGGACACCATCTGCGGCTGCTCGCCGAGCGGGACCGGCTCGACGCCCTGGCCGCGACCGTCTCCGGCACGATCGCCGAGCTGGAACAGTCCAGAAGAGATAGTACGGACCGTGGGAACCCAAGCCTCCGCTCAGGGGCCTTGGACACCTCGGCGACGGTCCACGTGCCCTCGTACAGGTGCATGCGAACGATCAGGCTGTCCTCGACCACCAGGTGCATGGTCACCGGTGCGGTGAGCCCCTTGCCGGAGATGGCACTTGTGCCGCGACCGGCATGGCGGCCGCCTTCCGGCAAGCCGCACTGCCGGACGCCGGAGCTCCTGCCCTGCGCGGCGCGAGCACGGTGATTCACTCGGCATTCGAGGTTATGCCCGAGTTGTCGATTCGTACACCAGTGGCCCGCATGCTGGGTCGAGCCGCACCTGAACCACGGGCTCAGGGTGCCTACAGGAGGTCATGAATGGTCAAGCGTCGTGAGTTGTTCGGAATGGTCGGCGCGAGCGTCGGAGCAGGAGTCCTGGGAGCGGGAACGGCAGAGGCCAGGCCCAAGCCCGGGAAGGACGGGCACCACGGCAGTTCGTCACATCCGAAGCACCGCACGCTCAAGGTGCTGCAGTTCAACATCTGGCTCGGTGGCAGCCGGGTGCCCGGCGGGCGGGCGGGCATCGCCGACACCCTCGCCGCGGTCGAGCCGGACGTGGTGATGCTCAGCGAGTCGAGCCCCGAACGGGTGGTCAACCTGCTGTCCGACCTCGCCGCGCGCGGACTGACCTACTTCGACAACAAGCACCCGGCCGACTCGGCGGTGATATCGCGCTACCCGATCATCGAGTTCGCCTCCTTCCCGTCCTGGTCGAAGGCGGTCGTCTCGGTCGACGGCACCGAAGTCACCGCCTATTCAGGTCACTTGGAGTACCGCTACTACGTCACCTACCTGCCGCGCGGATACGGCGGCGGTACGCCGTCGCCCCTGGAGACCTCCGAGTACGGCTGGAACGAGATCCCGACCGGCCCGATCACCGATGTCGAACTGATCGAGCGCATCAACACGGCTTCCGGACGTACGGAGCGGACGAAGACGGTCCTCGCGGACGCCGCGGAGGAGCGTGCCAAGGGCCGGCTCACGATGATCGCCGGTGACTTCAACGAGCCCTCGCACCGGGACTGGGACCGTCGGACCCGGAACCTGTACGACCACCACGGTACCGTCGTCGAATGGTCGACGACCAGAGCGATCGAGGACGCGGGCTTCCGCGACAGCTATCGGGCGATCCACCCGGACCCCGTCCGCTTCCCCGGCTTCACCTGGCCGAGCGACAACCTGGGGGCCGACCCCGGAGAGATCACCTGGGCGCCCAAGGCCGACGAGCGGGACCGGATCGACTTCGTCTTCTACCACCCCGACCGGCGCGTCAAGCTGCTCGAAAGCGTGATCGTCGGCCCCTCCAGCACCATCGTGCGCAACAAGCGGGTGGAGGAGAAGGGCAGAGACGAGTTCTGGACGCCCACCTGGACCTGGCCGACCGACCACAAGGCCGTACTCAGCACATTCCGCATCACCATCCGCTGAGCTCTTTCGCTCGAATTCACCTCGCTGATCAGGACGGCGGCCGTGACATGGACTCCGGACGGGCAGGCAGTGTCGGTCTTCTCATCCGGGTGGCGATTCCGCGCCCGCTGTCCGAGGCGGCGGCCCGTCCGAGGCGGCCGCACCCGTCCCGGATAGAGTCGGAGGGTGAAGATCCCGCGTCTGCTCGACGGGCGGCTGAAGTTCCGCCATCTGCTTCTCGTCGACGCGCTGTCCCGGCAGGGAAGCGTCGTCAGCGCCGCCGCGGAACTGCACGTCACCCAGCCGTCCGCCACCCGCAGCCTGCACGAGCTGGAGGACATCCTCGGCGTCCCGCTGTACGAGCGGGGCCCACGGGGCGTCACGCCCACCGTCTTCGGCGAGGCGTTCACCGAGCATGCGCGGGCCGTGCTGGCCCAGTTGGCACAGGCGGGCCGCCATGTGGTGGAGCTCGCCGACGCCGACCGGGGCACCGTGATCGTCGGCACCCACCTGGCCGGGTCGAACGTGCTCCTCCCGCGTGCCATCGCCGAGATCAAGAAGGAACGCCCCTACCTGACCGTGGTCGTGCGGGAGGCGTCCCCGGAAGCGCTGTTGCTGGATCTGGAGGCAGGCCGCATCGACTTCGTCGTCGGCAGGCTCACCGTCCCCTCCGACGAACGGATCGTGCGCCGCAAGCTCTACGACGAGTCCGTCGAGCTCGTCGTCAGGTCGGGGCACCCGCTGGCGGGGCGGGCCGCGGTGGACCTGGCGGACCTGGCGGACTACCCGTGGATCCTGCCGGGCGCCGAGACCGCGCTGCGGCGGGAGATCGAGGAGTTCTTCGCCCGACGGGCGATGCCGCTGCCGCTGAACCGGGTCGAGACCACTTCGTTCCTGACCGTTCGCCAACTCCTGCTGGAGACCGATGTCGTGGCGGCGCTTTCCAGCCTGATCGTCCAGGACGACGTCCGGCTCGTCCGGCTGGCGGTGCCGCTGGACCCGATCAGCCACAGCGTCGGACTCACCCTGTCGGCCGCCCGCGCACTCGGCCCCTCGGCGCAGGCGCTGATCCGGAGCCTGGAGAAGATCGCCGGCCACATGGCCCCGGACACCGCGACGTCCGCCCCGCGCGCCGAAGATCCCGGCGCCCCGGGCCGTGGGGCCCGGTCGGGCTGAACGGCGGTCGAGCGTCTCTGCCGGACGCACGGCCCAGGAACGCGTGCCCCGTGCCCGCCGTTCCGCCGCGGGCGGGGGTGAAGACCGCCACTGCGCGGGCCGGAGCAGGTTCGTACGACGCGTGTACCCCGTGCACCCCGCGGTGTCCGGGGTGCACGGGGTGTGTCTGCTCGCGCTGAGGACCGTGCGTCCGGGTGCGCGCTCGGTATTCAGGAGGTGGCGAGTCCCAGGAACCGCTCCGCGTTGCCGTGCGTGATCAGGTCGCGGTCCTGTTCACTCAGGAACGTACTGCGGCGGACCACCTCACCGACCGGCCGTTCCCCCAGCGGGTAGGGGTAGTCGCTCCCCACCATCACCCGGTCCGCGCCGATCGTCTCGACCAGGAGCCGCAGCGCCCGCTCGTCGAAGACCACCGAGTCGACGGAGAACCGGCCCAGGTAGTGGGAAGGGGGATACTCCGAGGTGCCGATGACATCGTTCCGGCCGTGCCAGGCGTTTTCCATACGGCCGAGCCAGAAGGCGAAAGACCCGCCGCCGTGTGCGAAGCAGATCTTCAGCCGCTCGTCGATCCGGTCGAAGACGCCACCCAGGATCAGCGCCAGGATCGACAGATGTGTCTCGGCCGGCATGGCCGTCAGCCACTGCGCCATCCACCGGTCCAACCGCGGCGAACTCGCCATGTCCCACGGGTGCACGAAAACCGGCACATCGAGCGAGGCGCAGTGCTGGAGGAACGTCACCACGCCTTCGCTGTCCAGATCCTGGTCACCGACGTGGTTGCCGATCTCCACCCCCCGGTGGCCGTTGGCGACGGACCGTTCCAGTTCGCGGCAGGCCGCGTCGGGGTCCTGCAACGGCACCTGGCAGAAGGGGATCAGCCGGTCCGGGGCCGGTGCGACGATCTCCAGCGCGAGGTCGTTGAAGACCCGGGCTATCCTGGCCGCGTCGGCGCCGTCCCGCCCGTAGGTGAAGAACGCCGGCGTGGGGGAGACCACCTGACGGTGGATGCCGTCCGCGTCCATGTCCCGCAGTCGTCTCTCCGCGTCCCAGGCGTCGGAGCCGATCCGGCGGAACTCCTTCGAACCCATCATGATCACGGCGTCGGACTCGGATTCGATCCGTAGCCAGGGAGCGTCCGGGCCTGCCTCGGCCGTCAGATCCGGCCATCCGAGCGGAACGTAATGCGTGTGGATGTCGATCGTGCGGTCCATGCTCAGCCCTTTCCGGGGAGAACTCGGCGAAGACGGGCGGCAGGTCCGCCACGATGTCCCGCACCTGGAGTTCGACCTCCTGGATCTTCGCCGTGCAGCCGGGGCAGTACCACTGGAATCTCTCCAGCGTGCCCTCCTCCCGTACCCGCTCGATGACCAGCCCGATGGAACCCGCGTCGGGCCGCTGCGGGGAGTGCGGCACATCGCCCGGCAGCAGCCACACCTCACCCTGCCGGATGTGCACGGTCCGCGGACCCTCCTCGGTCATCAGGTTGATGTGCATGTCGCCCTTGACCTGGTAGAACCACTCCTCGTACGGATCGACGTGGAAGTCCGTGCGCTGGTTGGGGCCGCCGACGACCTGGACGATGAAGTCCTGCCCCAGGGACATGGTGCGGTTGTTCACCGGCGGCTTGAGCAGGTGCTCGTGCTCGGCGATCCAGCCCTGGAAATCGATGACCGGGGGAATGACGGTCATGAGGACAGCTCCGTGCTGTGCGTGTGATCGGATGTACGGGGTCGAGGCAGGTGGGCGACGGCCTGGATCTCGATCAGCAGATGGGGATGCGGCAGCTGGTGCACCGCGACGGTCGTACGGGTCGGCCCCCGCTCGTCGAAGAACTCGCCGTAGACCTCGTTGTATCCGCCGAAGTCGTTCATGGACACCAGGTAGGTGGTGATCTGCGCGACGTCGTGGAGTTCGGCGCCGACCTCGGCGAGGATGTCGCGGATGTTCTCGATCACCGCTCGGGTCTGCGCCCGGATGTCCAGGCTCGTGGTGCCGAACTCGTCCGCCTCCACCCGCACGAACGTGTTGTCGGGCCGGCGCGAACTGGTGCCGGAGACGAACACGAGGTCCCCGACGACCTTCACGTGCGGGAACCGCCCGCGCGGCGCCGCCTTGCCCTCGATGACGCGTGAGCCGTTCATCGGCACCCCTTCACCGTGACGGATCCCAGCCCCGCCACCTCGCACTCGGTTGCGCCGGCCACCAGCGGCAGCGCCGCCGTGGCCGCCCCCGCCAGCACCACCTGGCCCGCCACCAGGGCGATCCCGCGGCGACGGCACATGTCCAGCAGGGCGTGCAGCGCGCGCACCGGATCGCCGAGGATCGCCGCCGTGGAACCGACCGCCTCCCCCGCCCCGGTACGCAGCCGTACCGCGCGGTTCGGCGCACTCTCCACCGGCCGCCACGGGCCGATCGCGTACCCGGCCGCCGAGGTGTTGTCCGCCACGACGTCGGTGTAGGTGAACCGGAAGTCCCGGTACCGCGAGTCGATGATCTCGACGGCCGGCGCCATCGCGTCCACACACGCCTCGATGTCCGTGGCCGGATCTGCCGGGTCCACGTCCCGGCAGATCCGGTACGCCACCTCCGGCTCGACCTTCGGATGGATGAAGCGCGACAGATCGACCTCGCCCCCGTCCGCGATCCGCATCGCGTCGGTGAGCCGGCCCACGATCACGTCGCTGACGCCCATCTGCGCCATCTTGGCCTTGCTGGTGAAGCCCAGCTTGACGCCCGTGATCCGCTCGCCGCGGGCCAGCCGCAGCGCCAGCAGCGCGGCCTGCACCGCGTAGGCGTCGTCGATGTCCAGCTCGTGGTCGTCGGCGAGGCTCTGCGTGTCCTCGCGGGACGTCTGCGCCGTGTCCAGCCGCTGGGCCAGGATGCCGGTCAGCTCCGCCGTGATCATGTGCTGCTTCCTTCCGTCGTGGCCCCGTGTCCCGCGGCGAGGTCCAGTGCGATGTCCACGATCAGGTCCTCCTGACCACCCACCATCTGCCGTCGCCCGACCTCCAGCAGGATCTGCCGGGCGTCGACCCCGTACCGCTTCGCCGCGCGCTCGGCGTGCCGCAGGAAGCTGGAGTAGACGCCGGCGTAACCGAGGGTCAGGGTCTCCCGGTCCACCTGGACCGGACGGGTGCGCAGCGGGCGGACGATGTCGTCGGCCGCGTCCTGGAGCGCGAACAGGTCGCAGCCGTGCTCCCAGCCCAGCAGGTCGGCGACGGCGACGAACGGCTCGGCCGGGCAGTTCCCGGCCCCGGCGCCCTGGCCCGCCAGCGCCACATCGACGCGGTACGCTCCGTGCTCGACCGCGGTCACACTGTTGGCGACCGACAGCGACAGGTTCTCGTGTGCGTGGATGCCGATCTCGGTGCCCTCGTCCAGCACCTCGCGGTACGCGTCGACCCGGGCCGCGACATCCCGCATCGTCAGACGACCCCCGGAGTCGGTGACGTAGACGCAGTGCGCCCCGTAGGACTCCATCAGCCGGGCCTGCCGGGCGAGGCCCTCGGGGGTGTTGAGGTGGCTCATCATCAGGAAGCCCGAGACGTCCATGCCGTTCTCCCGGGCCCAGGAGATGCGCTGTGCGCTCACGTCGGCCTCGGTGCAGTGCGTGGCGACGCGCACACTGCGCACCCCGAGCGCGTGGGCGCGGCGGAGATGGTCGATGGTGCCGATGCCGGGCAACAGCAACGTCGTCAGCCTGGCGTTCTCGAAAACGTCGGCGGCGGCCTCGATCCATTCCTCGTCGCTGTGCGCGCCGAAGCCGTAGTTGGCGCTGGAACCGCCGAGCCCGTCCCCGTGCGCGACCTCGATGGCCGCCACCCCGGACCGGTCGAGCGCCGACACGATCCGGCGAACCTGATCGACGGTGTACAGGTGCCCCATGGCGTGCATGCCATCACGGAGCGTCACATCCCGGAGGTACAGTTTCACGTGGTCAGCCATCCCCGGAGTGCGGCGACCTTCTCCGCGGTGCGGACCGCGGCGGAGGTCATGATGTCGAGATTGCCCGCGTATTCGGGCAGGTAGTGGCCAGCGCCGAGCACCTCCAGGAACACCGAGACCTTGACACCGGTGACGCGTCGGCCGAGAGCGGGCACGAGGGTGTCCTCCACCGGGTCGAACTGCACCCGCTGCTTGAGGCGGTAGCCGGGAACGTACTCACGTACGTCGCGCGCCATCCGCTCCACGGAGTTCGTGATCAGGTCCCGGCCGGCGTCGGACAGAGCACCCTCGACGAGGCAGAAGACCGTGTCGCGCATGGCGAGCGGGGGCTCGGCGGGGTTGAGCACGATGATGGCCTTGCCGACCTCGGCGCCCCCGACCCGCCGGATCGCCTCACCGGTGGTCCCGGTGAACTCGTCGATGTTGGCGCGGGTCCCGGGACCGGCCGATCTCGACGCGATGGAGGCGACGATCTCGGCGTACGCGACCGGGGCGATCCGGGAGACCGCGGCCACCACCGGAATGGTCGCCTGGCCGCCGCAGGTCACCATGTTGACGTCGGGGGCGTCCAGGTGCTCGTCCAGGTTGACCGAGGGAACCACGAACGGGCCCAGGGCCGCCGGGGTCAGGTCGATCATCAGCTTGCCGTGTTCGGCAGCCAGTCGCGCGTTGCGCACATGTGCCTTGGCGGAGGTCGCGTCGAAGATGACGCGGATGTCCTCGAACTCCGGCATTCCGGCGAGCCCCTCGATGCCGCTGTGCGTGGTGGCGATCCCGAGCCGGGCGGCGCGGGCCAGCCCGTCGGAGTCCGGATCGATGCCCGCCATCGCGCCCATCCGCAGCGTTCTGGACAGCCGCAGCACCTTGATCATGAGGTCGGTGCCGATGTTGCCGGAGCCGATGACGGCGACCGGGACGGTGCCGGACGTCGCGTCCGGCGCGGCACGGGGCGGCCGGGCGGCCGCCGTGCCGGTGGGGAGGGGGGAGGGCGCGGCGCCGCTCGCCGCACCGTCCGTCGGGGAACTCATGGGGTCTCCTTCTCGATGACTGCCTCGACCTCTCCGAGCCCGTCCAGCGCCAGTCGGTAGCGGCCGGGGCCGCCGACCGGCACCATCGGGCCGAGCGCCCCGGACATGACCACGTCGCCGGCCCGCAGCGGCCGCCCTCGCGCGGCGAGTTCGCGGGCCAGCCAGGCGACCGCGACGACCGGCGAACCGAGACAGGCCTGGCCCGCGCCGAACGAGACCGGTTCACCGTCCCGTTCCAGGACCATGCCGACCCGGGACAGGTCGACCCCGGCGAGCGGGCAGGGAGTGGTGCCGAGCACGATCGCGCCGCTGGAGGCGTTGTCAGCGACGGTGTCCGTGATGGCGAGGTCCCAGCCTGCGATCCGGGAGTCGACGATCTCGATGGCCGGCAGCACGAACTCGGTGGCCCGCAGCACGTCGGCGACGCCCGCGCCCGGCCGGTCGAGGTCCCGGCCGAGCACGAAGGCGATCTCGCCCTCCACGCGCGGCTGGAGGAGCCGCTCCAGCGGCACCGGTTCGGCGTGCGCGTACGTCATGTCGTCGAAGATCACCCCGAAGTCCGGCCGGAACACGCCGAACTGCTGCTGTACGGCCGGGGCGGTGAGGCCGATCTTGGCGCCCACCGGCCGGGCGCCGGCCGCGCTCCGGGCGGCGGTGAGACGGTTCTGCGTCTCATAGGCGGCGTCGATGTCGTCGTGGCCCAGGAACTCCCGGACCGGAGCGCAGGGGGCGCCGCTCAAGGCGGCGGCCGTCAGACGCGCCACGGCCGCGTCGATCCGTGCGGACGGGTCGGGTTCGTACTCGGTCGCACCGGTCGTCTCGGTCACAGCTGTACGCACACATTCGTCGGCTCGGTGTAGAAGTGAAGGGAGGACTCGCCGCCCTCGCGGCCGAGGCCCGAGAGCCCCACCCCGCCGAACGGGGAGCGCAGATCGCGTAGGAACCAGGTGTTGACCCAGGCCGTCCCCACATTCATCGCCTGCGCGACCCGGTGACCGCGACGCAGGTCGTCGGTCCACACGGAGGCCGCGAGGCCGTACTCGGTGTCATTGGCCAGGCCGATCGCCTCCTCCTCGGTGTCGAAGGGGATCAGCGCGGCCACTGGCCCGAAGATCTCCTCGCGCACTGCCGGGTGCGTGTTGGCCAGACCCGTCCACAGCGTCGGCTCGATCCAGGAGCCGCCCGCCAGGTCCGGCCCGAGTTGGGGCACGCCCCCGCCGGTGAGGACCTGGGCACCGGCCTGTTCGGCCAGTTCGAAGTAGCCCGCCACCTTGTCGCGGTGGGCCTTCGAGATCAGCGGTCCGGTGGTCGTCGCCGCGTCCAGGGGGTCGCCCAGCCGCAGACCCCGGGCCCGCTCGGCGAGCCCCTGGGCGATGTCGTCGAAGATCGCGCGCTGGACGTAGACCCGCTCGGTGCACAGGCATACCTGGCCGGTGTTGGTGAAGACGGACTTGGTCAGTCCGGTCAGCGCCTCGTCCACGTCCACGTCGTCGAAGACGACTGCGGCGTTCTTCCCGCCGAGTTCGAGGGAGACCGGACGGGCGCGGGGCGCGACGGTCCGCATGACCTGCGTCCCGGTCGCGGACGAACCGGTGAACGTCACGCCGTCGATGTCCGGGTGCGAGGTCAGGAACTCACCGGCGGAGCCACCGCCGAAACCGTGGACCACGTTGTACACCCCGGCGGGAAGCCCGACCTCCGTGAGGATTTCGGCCAGCAGCGAGGCGGTGGCCGGCGTCTCCTCGCTGGGCTTGACGACCACGGCGTTGCCGCAGGCCAGAGCCGGGGCGACCTTCCAGGTCAGGAGAAGGAGGGGCAGGTTCCAAGGGACGACGACCGCGACCACGCCGAGCGGCTTGCGGACCGCGTAGTTCAGCGCCTGCCGGCCCCCCGCGAGATCGGTGAGGAAGGACTCCTGCCCGGCGGCGGCCACGTCGGCGAAGGTGCGGAAGTTGGCCGGCGCTCGCGCGACGTCGAGCTGCCTGGCCTGGGTGACGGGCTTTCCGGTGTCGGCGACCTCCGCGGCGACGAACTCCTCGAAACGCTCCTCGATCCGGTCCGCGGCGCGCCGCAGCAGCGCCGCCCGTTCGCGCACCGGGGTGGTCGCCCACCCGTCGCGCAGGGCCCGCCGCGCCGCGGTCACGGCGCGGTCCACCAGCTCCCGGTCCGCCTCGTGCACCCGGGCGAAGACTCGCCCGGTGGCCGGGTCGATGTTCTCGAAGCTGCGGTTCTCGTCGGGCTCCACGTACCGCCCGTCCACGAAGTTGCGGATCCACCGCCCTGTTCCTGCCGTCATGCGTCCCACTCTGAGCTGCCACGCCATGCCGGACAAATGCGAATCCTGCGACGAGACATAGGCAGACGGGTATATCGGAGCACCGTCACAGCGGGGCGACAACGCCGGGACTCACGGCTTCCGCTATACCGAGACAGGTATGCCGAGTATCTGATTCGTTATTTGTGCGTCATGTCTCAGGGCATCAGGATGCACGGTTATCGGCAGGTGAATTTCAGCCGTTTTCGCGGCTGTCCGGAGCGAACCTCCCCAGCCGTCATCCAAGTGATTGGTCACCCGTGAACACTTCAGCTCACATGGGCGTCGGATCGACCCTGATCGGGGCCATTCCCAGCTACGACAGCATCGGTTTCTGGGCCCCCGTCCTCCTGGTCGCGCTGCGCATCGTCCAGGGCATCGGACTCGGCGGCGAGGGTGCCGGCGCCACACTGATGTCGATGGAGCACGCACCGCCGGGCAAGAAGAACCTGTACGCCGGCTTCCCGCAGATGGGCACGCCCGGCGGCCTGGTCCTGGCCAACGTCATCTTCCTCACCACGCACGCGGTCCTCGGCGACCACACCTTCACCTCCTGGGGCTGGCGCATACCCTTCCTGCTCAGCTTCGTCCTCGTCGCGGTGGGGCTGCTGATCCGGCTGAGAGTGACCGAGTCACCGTCCTTCGACCGCGCACGCGCCCAGAACGAAGTGGTCCGCTTCCCGCTGGCCGAGTCCCTGAAGGTCGGCTTCCCCCGGCTGTCGCTGACCCTGCTCGCCGTCGTGGCGAACTCCGCCGTGGCCTACGTGTTCATGGTCTTCACCCTGTCCTACGGCTCCCAGCATCTCGACTACGACAAGCAGTTCCTCATCGTCTGCGTCACCGTGTCGGCGGTCCTCTGGTTCGCGACCATCCCGCTGTGGACGAAGGTCGCCGACCGGCACGGCCGACGCACCATGTTCATCGCCGGCTCCGCCGCGATCCTCCTCTGGTGCGTCGCCTTCTTCCCCCTGCTCGACACCGGCAGCCCGGTGCTCGCCGTGGTGGCCTTCCTCGGCATGGGCCTCGTCATCCCGGTGACGCACTGTGTGCAGGGCAGCATCATCGTGGACACCTTCCCCGTCAACGTCCGTTACTCGGGCTCCTCGCTCATCCTGCAGACCGGCGCGATCCTCGGCGGCGGCCTCGCCCCCATGATCTCCACGGCGCTGCTCAACTCCGGGGGCTCGTCGACCGGGGTGACGTGGTACCTCGTCGCGATCTGCGCCGTGAGCCTGGCCGGCGCGGTCGCCCTGTTCCGGCTGGTGCCCGAGGGCGCTCCCGAACCGGTGCGGGCCCCGGCGAGCTCACTCCCCGGGGGCGGCGCGTGAGCAGCCGGGAGCCGTACCGGTCCGGCCCGATCCGCTACGCGGTGTCCGAGCGGTTCGCCCGGCCCCGGCCGGTGCCGGACCAGGACGACCGCCCGTCGAGCGGAGAGATCTGCCCCCAACCACCGTCCCGACTCGACGCCGTCATGGGTCCACCGCCCGACCGGCGCCCGCAGGGCGAGGACTGCCTCCACCTCACCGTCACCACGCCCGCCCGCGACCGGGGAGCGCGCCCGGTGATGGTATGGCTCCACGGGGGCGGGTTCAGCAGCGGAGCCGGCCTCATGGACTGGTACGACGGCGGCGCGCTCGCCACCGAGGGCGACGTCGTCGTGGTGGCCGTCAACTACCGCCTCGGCGCCCTCGGCTACCTCTGCCTCGACGGACTCAGCGAGGGCAACCTCGGACTGTACGACCAGCTCGAAGCGGTTCGCTGGGTACGCACGCACATCGCCGGGTACGGCGGCGACCCGGAGAACGTGACCGTCTTCGGACAGTCCGCCGGGGCCCTCTCCATCCGGCTCCTGCTCCACCTTCCCGAGGCCCGGGGGCTGTTCCGCCGGGCCATCCTGCAGAGCGCACCGCTGGCGATCACCAGCCGCTCACGGACCGAGGCGGCCTCAATGGGCCGGACCTTCCTCGAACGGCTGGCCGTCCACGCCCCCGGCGCCGACCCGCGTACCGTGTCCCCCACCGCCCTGCTCGCCGCCCAGCGCGACACCGCCCTCACTCATCGCGCACACTACGGATCCCCTCTGGAACCCCCGTTCGGCCCGGTCCCGCCGACCGGCGCCTCCTCCGCACCGTATGTGCGCGGCATGGACCTCATGTACGGCTGGAACGCGGACGACATGACCGCCTTCGCCGACGAACGCGACGGCGAACACGGCAGCGGGTCCTGCCACGACGGCGCCCCGGCCGGACCGACCCGCAGCATGTACGCCGAGCCGCTGAACGCCCTCGGGGCGGAACTCGTACGGGCCGGGGCCCGGGTCCACGCGTACCGGCTCGACTGGCGCCCGGCGGGATCGGACTACGGCGCCACCCACTGCCTGGAGCTGCCGCTGCTCCTGGGGAACCGGGCCGCCTGGCGAGCGTCCCCGATGCTCGGCGACACCCCGTGGGAGCAGGTGGAGGAGATGGGGCGGACGGTGCGCGCCGCTTGGACGGCCTTCGCCCGCACCGGCCGCCCCGGCACTCTCCGGTCCCCGCTCTCGTCCAGTGGATCGGCAGCGGCACACCGTGCGGGCGGCCGCTCCGGAGGTCCGGGTGGGCGCGTGTGACGATCGGGTCGTGTGGGTCCGCAGGCCCCGCGGTTGCAGGCGGGATCAGTCGCGGAGGCAAGGACAGATGCCGCGAACACCGAGTCCAGCTCTCGCGCGACCGGTGTCGGGCGGAAGGCTCCGATGCAAGCCACGGAAGGCAGCACCGCGGCCGGGGCCGAAGTCGCCGACGGTCTGGTCCGGGTACTCGCGGGAGGGCAGACGAAGTCGCCGCGCTGGGCGACCTCGTCTCGGATCACATCGTTGAGGACGTCGGCCTGTCGTCGAGCGGCGCCCGCGACGCCTTCCGTTCGTGAGACCGCAGGGTTTTGTCAGGTGTGGTCTCGCAGGGCGGCCATCAGGACGCCGTACAGGGCCGTGAGGTCCGCGGCCATGTCGATGTCGGGTTCCAGGAGCCACTGCAGCTGCAGGGCGTCCGTCGCTGCGAGCAGGATCCGCGCGGCCCGTTCCGGGTCGACCGTGGCCACGGGCTCGGGGACGGCCTGCGCCTCGAAGCCGGAGATGTGGCGGGCGAGTTGGTCACCCGCTGGGCGATGTCACGGACCGAGACCTTGCGACTGCCGGCCTCGGCGTAGGCAGCGAGCGCGGCCTCGATTCCGGCTGCGCGACCCGGGCAGAGGAGCGTCCGAGCAGCAGCTCGCCGGTCTCGACCGACAGGCACGCGAGGCCCACGCCAAGGTCACCATGAAGCAGGTGTCCGAACTCTTCCGGATCCCGAGCCTAGTGATCCTGCTCGTCTCCCGACTCCCGTCCGGCCATCTTCTCGCCGCGGCGTTCGGGGTGATCTTCCTGGTGGACGTCTACTGGTTCAGCACCCAGGTCGCCTCCGTCGTCCTCTTCCCCATGGGCATCGGCTTCTTCACCGGCACCGTGCTCGGCGGCTTCCTCACCGACTGGACCGTCCGCCGCAACCGACGCAACGGACCCGTGGCCATCCTCCAGACCGCCCAGTTCACCTTCGCGATCATCGCCTACCTCGGCACCCAGATCGACTGGGTCGGCATGCCCGAGACGAAGAACACCGACCTGACGTGACACCGGACAAGAACCGCGGGAACGGAGCCGTACCGTGCCGAGCCTGACCAGCAGAGCGATACCGACCGTGCTGAGGCTTCGTGGGTCCAAGAAGCTGTTCAGCTCGCCGGAGGCCGTCCGGGAACAGGTCCGCGCCCGTTCACTGCGGCCGACGGTACACGCCACCGGCCGGCCTTGAGCGCACGGTCGACCTCGCCGTACGCCGGGTGGCCGGATGGCCCGTCTACGAGGTCACCCCGCGCGGCTGCGACGCCCGACGGCGTGCGATCTACCTGCACGGCGGCGCGTACATCAACGAGATAGCACCCCAGCACTGGCAACTCATCGCACACGTGGCCGCCGAAACCGCCACCCGGATCACTGTGCCGATCTATCCTCTCGCCCCGCTGGCGACCGCGGCCGAAGTGGTGCCGGCCGTCACCGACCTGGCCGTCGAGCTCCTCGACGGCGGGGGCGGCACACCCCCCAGTCTCATCGGGGACTCCGCCGGCGGCGGTATGGCCCTCGCCGTCGCCGTCCATCTGCGGGACCGAGGGCTGCCCGCGCCCGCCCGCACCCTCCTCATCTCTCCGTGGCTGGACATCACCCTGACCGACCCGCGCGTCGCCCTGCTCGAAGACCGCGACCCCTGGCTCGCCGTCGCCGGCGCACGCTGCGCCGGGGACCTCTATCGCGGCGATCTATCCGCCGACCACCCCCACGTCAGCCCGCTGCTCGCCGACCTCACCGGGTTGAACCCGATCACGCTGTTCAGCGGAACCCGTGACATCGTCAACGCCGACGCCCGTCAACTGGCCGCCCGCGCCGCGGCCGCGGGCGTCGAGCTGGAGTTCCACGAGGCGCCGGAGATGGTGCACGTCTACCCCCTCCTGCCGATCCCCGAAGGCAGAACGGCACGCGCCACCATCTGCGCCGCTCTGCGGAGCTGACCCGAACCAGTAGCGGCTGCCCCGACACATCGGCATCCACGGGACCTCCGCCCGGGCCCGAAGCTCCGCTGGATGACGGGACGCGTCGTCTCACACAACGCTGCCCAATGACGAGCGCCCTCCGACCGTCACGCATCCGGTCGTCGCATCAGGATTCGACGCCACCTTCACCATCGACAACCTCACCGCACCGATGGCGGACCTCTGCGCCGGGTACGACTTCGAGTACCTCCCAACGGCGGTCGGGGCGAGTCGGCGACCGTCCTCCGCACGACTTTCCGGGAGACCTTCCGGCCCAACTCCGGGAGGCCGTCAACCAGCACACCGAGGCCCGCACGAGCCACACCGGCCGGCACGGCCTCGTCCTGACCATCGACGACACGGCACTCACCCGGCTTTCGGCGCTACCGCCGCGCTGAGCACCCACGGATCAGGAGCCGAACCCAGAAATGACCCGCCCCACGACGTCCCCGTCCAGTCGCCGAAGCCGCCTGCGCCGACGCGTCGTCATCGCCGTCACCGGCCTGTTCGTCCTCACGCTCGTCACGGCAGCCGGGGCACTGTGGCTGCTGACCGGAAAACTCTGCGCCCCACCGACGACACCCCGATGAACACCCACATCGTCGCCGTGGGACCCGCATCGGTGACCCTCCCCGCGGGCCAGGTCGACGCCCTGGCCGCGAACAGGCGCAACGGTGGCCCCCAGCAGCCCGTGCTGGTCTTCCACGGCACCGGCGACACCATCGTTCCGTACGCCGGCAGCGCCCGGTTCGCCCGCGACTGGCCGGACAAGGTAAAGCTCCTCACCGTTCCCGGCGCCGGCCACACCGGCTCCTGGAACGCCCACCCCGCCCGGTACGAAGGCGAGCTCGCGGACTTCCTCAACCAGTACACCTGAGCGAGTTCCGCCGTCGCAGTGGTCCCCACGACGGACGGTCTCGTCCGCCGTCGGTCCGAGGCATCGAGAACTGCCAGATCATCGACCTCGGTTTCACCGAGGCCTTCGCCGGTCTGAGCCTGGGACCTGACCGGAGGTGGACTTCCCGCCAGCTTCGACGGGGCCACCTGCGGCGCTACGCCGACATTCCCAGATCACGATCCAGCTCCTCGGTCGGGAGGCGCCCCAGCGTCCGGACCGTCTCTCCGAGCTCGGCCCCGACCGACATCACCGCTCACCCGCGAGGTCCATATCACCCCTGCTCGTGTCGGCCACGCTCTCAGCACCCTCCGGACGCCGCCACGGGTTCTCGATCGGCTGGGACACCGCACGCCACCATGGCTCGGCCGGCAGCTTCCCCGCCGGCTCGAACGGCTCGCCGGGACGAGGGAACGCCACCGCCTGGCCGGCCTCCCCGGCCTCGTACCTCGTCCACTCCCCCGGCTCCGCCCAGGCATGCGGGGCCAGGTTGAAGGTCCCCCAGTGGATCGGCAGCAGCACACCGTGCGGACGGCCGCCCTGAAGGTCCAGGTGCGCACGCATGCCTTCGGCGGGTGTCATATGGATGTCCGGCCAGTAATCCGAGTACGCACCGATCTGGATCATGGTGGCGTCGAAGGGCCCGTATCCGGCCCCGATGTCCCGGAATCCGGGGAAATAGCCGGTGTCCCCGCTGTGGTAGATCCGGTGCTCCGGGCCCACGACCGCCCACGACGCCCAGAGGGTGTGCTGCTGGTTACGCAGCCCGCGACCACAGAAGTGGCGTGCGGGGGTGGCGGTGAGACGGATTCCGGCGACGGTCACGGTCTCGTTCCAGTCGAGCTCGTGCATCCGGTCGACGGGGACGCCCCAGCGTTCCAGATGGGCCCCTACGCCGAGCGGCACGGCGAAGACCGTGTCGGTGCCAGCCAGGGCGCGGATCGTCGGCAGGTCGAGGTGGTCGTAGTGGTCGTGGGAGATCACGACCACGTCGACGGGTCCGAGCGCGGCCAGCGACAGCGGAGTGGGGTGCAGGCGCTTGGGTCCGGCGAACGGGAACGGGGAACAGCGTTCGCCCCAGACCGGATCGAACAGGATCCGCCGGCCGTCGATCTCCGCCAGCACGCTGGAATGGCCCATCCAGGTCAGCCGGAGCCCGGTGGCGGGCGGTGCGGCCAGGTCGACGAGGGTCGTGGCGTGGACGGGGACGGTGCCCGTCGGCATCCTGCGGGCCCGCTGCTCCTTATGGAAGTAGATCTTGGCGAACTCGACGGTGGACCCTGAGGGCCTGGTCCGGGCCCCCACCGGGTTCTGGAACACCCCGTCGACGAAATGGGGCGAGCGGCGGATGCGCTCCATCCGCGCTCCGGCCGGATCGGCCCCAAAGGACTCGGTGCGCATCGAGCGCAGTCTCGTGCGGAGCGGAAGCAAGTAGTCAGCGCCGGTCACAACATCTCCTGAGGGAGTCGGTGTCGTCTCATTATGGTCGGCCAGTACGACAGGGCGACCAGAAGATGCTGAACGGGGCAGGCGATTCGGCCGGTGGCGGTGTCAGCCACGCTGTTGACCGTAGACGTGGTCGATGTGGAGGGTGAGCAGCACCCTGCGGTCCTGGACCATGGCCCGCCGGTAGTCGTCCCAGTCGGGGTGCTCGCCCTTGACGTCCCGGTACAGGGCGATGAGAGCCTCCACCGTGGCGTCGTCCGGTGCCGCGGCGGGTGGGGTCAGCTCGGCGGTTCCGTCTGCCACGGTCCAGGCCCAGCGGTCGTCACTGGTGACGTGGTAGCTCGCCCGGGGGTCGCGCCGCAGGTTACGGGTCTTGGCCCGGCCCTCGGTGATCGAGACTCGGATCTCCCGGTCCTCGGGACAGAAGGCGTGATTGACGTTGGACAGCTGAGGGCGTCCGTCCTGCTTGAGAGTGACCAGAACACCGCCCTCGTGCTCACCGATGAGGCGGAGCAGCGCTTCCTGTGCCGGTTCGATTCGCGTCATGCAGGATGCAACGTATGGGCTGGCCGAAGGATTCCGGTGCGGCGCGCCCGCCCCGCACATTCGCCGGCCTCCGACCCACCGTCGCTGACCTGGCGTATTGGTTAGGGTGGCCCGGTGGCAAGAGTCCGGTTGAACGTGGCGGAGCGGCGTGAGGAGCTGCTTCGTGCTGCGGTCGGGCAGATCGAGGTCCGTGGCGTCTCGTCCGTGCGGATCGCCGATGTGTCCTCGGTGCTGGGCGTGAGCAACGCCCTCGTCCTCTACCACTTCTCGACCAAGGAGAAGCTGGTGGCGGCGGCGTTCACGTACGCGGCCGAGGCCGACCTCGCCCACCTCCGCAAGCTGCTGGCCCGACGTACCACCGCCGTACGACGACTGCGGGCGGCCGTGCGGTGGTACGCGCCGACGGGGCAGGCCAAGGGCTGGCGACTGTGGATCGAGGGCTGGGCGGCCTCCCTGCGCGACCCCGCCCTCCGTGAGGTCGCGGGCGACCTCGACCAGCAGTGGAAGGCGGAACTGGCGCAGGTCATCGAGGAGGGCGCCGCCGCCGGAGAGTTCCGGTGCGAGGATCCCCGGGCGGTGGCCTGGCGGCTGACCGCCCTGCTGGACGGGATGGCGGTGCAGATGACCTCGTACTCGGGTCCGCTCGCCCGGACCACGATGCTGCGGTGGACCGACGAGGCCCTCGCCCGCGAGCTGGGCATCGACCTCGCTGAGCTGACCGGTTCGCCGGGCGTCGGCCTTCAGGAGACGGACCCTTCCACGGCCGGCTGACGGCCGCCCCCGGGGCGCTCCCCGCTCAACGGCCGCGCCGGGTCGTCGGGGCGCTTACCCTCCCGCCCGGCGCCCTTCCGGTCAGGTCTGGCGCACCGGTGCGTAGGCCGCTCCCTCCAGCCCGAACGTCCAGGCGACCCCGTCCTTCGCGGTCCGGGTGGCGGGCGGCACACGCAGCCAGTAGGTGCGGCGTGTGCCGTCCGGCTCGGGGGTGGAGTTGACCACCTCGACCATCACGACGTCCTCGTCGCCGTCGAGTGCGATGCGCCAGAGGACGCCCGCCTCGTCGCGGTGGACGGGCTCGGCCCCCGACTCGGCGAGATAGCGGTCGTAGCCGTAGTACTCCAGCATCACGCGGCGCAGTTCCGCGTTCTCCTCGGAGCGGATCCGCTCGGGCGTGAGGGAGAACAGCTCGGCCAGGAACGCGGCGGGGACCGGCATGCCACGCCAGGCGTGCAGGGCGAACCCGTCCCCGTAGGCCAGGGCCGGCCCCTCGCCGTGGTCGAGCCGGCCCGCCTCGTCTCGGTGGAGGACGTCGGGCCGCTCACTGATGACCACGGCGTTCTCGTAGGGCCACCACCAGCCGGCGCTGCGGGCCACCTCCGCGAGGCCCGTCAGCCGGTCGCCCTGCCCGTCGAAGGCGGCGAGCCAGGCGGCGTCGTGCTGGCCGAGCACGGCCTCCAGGAGCACCAGCCGCACGGCCCCCTCTTCCTCGGGCCGGGGCGCCAGGTCGGCGACGACACCGGTCCGTATCCGGTCGGCGAGCGCGGCCGTCGTCTCCCACAGCTGGGCACCGGTGGCGGACCAGAGCGCCGACCAGCCCGCCGGGCCCAGCTCGTCGTACATCCGGCGGCGTTCCTCGGCCCACGGGCGGGTGCGGACCTCCTCGCGCACCGAGCGTCCGGCGTCGGCCAGCTTCTCCACCGTCCCGACGGCGGCCCGGGGCGATGCGGCCCAGATGATCCGGTCCGGCTCGGCCAGGCCGGCGGTGCGGTAGGCGCGCCGCACACCGGCCTCGGCCGCCGCCCGGTCCGCCCGGCCGGTCGCCGCCGCCACGCTCCGCCAGGAATTCACGTTCTGCATCGGTTGTCCCCGTCCCCTGTTCCGCTCATGTGCAGTGCTTGTTCGCCGTGCTCGATCACGGTGCTCGTTCTGGCTGGTTGTGCTTGCTCCGGCAGGCCGGAGCTGTCAGTCCGCCACGACGCGGATCGCGCCGGGGGCGTACTCCCGCTGGCGCACGACGCGGAACCAGCCCTTCGGGAGCGGGATCACCGCGTGCTCCTCGTGCACCACCCGCCCGCCCTCGGGGAGATGGAGCAGCATCGGGCCGAACCGACCCGCCTCCCGGATCAGCCGGCCGGGGCCCTGAACGGCGTGCGCGTGTCCGGTGACCTCCCCCAGTGCGAGCACCAGCCGTCCCCGCCCGTCGCGCAGTTCACCCGGCGCCTCCAGGAAGGGGGCGGGCACCGCCGACTCCTCCAGCTCCATGATCAGTACATCGCCCTGTCGGTACACGGACGTCTCCCCTCGGTCGCGGCACCCGCTGTGCCGACCATGGAAAAACGCTACGGGCAGGGACTGACAACGCACCGTCGCCGCGGTTGTGAACGGGTCCCGGTCGCGGCGTTGTCAGTTCGGCTTGATAGACCTTGCGGAGATCAGCCGTCCCCAGGATCAGGAGCTCAGGGCCATGTACGGTGCGCAGCATCTGCACGAGTTCGGCGGCCTTCCGGCCGTCGACTTCCACCACACGACCGAAGCGGGCTCCCAGCCCGCCGCCGATGCCGTGGCCTGGCGTGTCTTCGTCGATCCGTACGGCTGCGACGAGGAGCGGGACCGGCCCTGGGAGGACGAGTTCGCCGATTTCCTGAGCGCGGTCGACCCGGCCGGCGTCCGGGCCCTGATCATCGGTCAGTGGGGCGAGGCCTACGAGGAGAACTCCTCCGTGCCGATCAGCCTGGTGATCGCCGCCGCCGACCGGCTGACCTCGCTGGAGGCGGTGTTCGTCGGGGATCTGGAGGCGGAGCAGGCCGAGATCACCTGGATCGAGCAGTCGGACGTGACGGCGCTGCTGGCCGCCTTCCCCGCGCTGACGGAGTTCGGGGTGCGCGGCGGCACCGGCCTGCTGTTCCCGCCGACGAAGCACGAGCGGCTGCGGTCGCTGACCGTGCAGGCGGGCGGGCTGCCCGTCGAGGTGGTGCGCGGTGTGCTGGACAGCGAACTGCCCGCGCTGGAGCGGCTGGATCTCTGGCTCGGTGTGTCCGCCTACGAAGGAAACACTGATGTCGCCGACCTGTCCCCGCTGCTCTCGGGCACCCGTTTCCCCCGTCTGAGCCACCTGGGCCTGCGCAACAGCGAGGTGCAGAACGAGATCGCGGCGGCGTTGGCCGCGGCTCCGGTCGTCGCCCAGCTGCGGGTGCTCGATCTGTCGAACGGGACGCTGGGGGACGAAGGCGCTGCCGCGCTCCTCGAAGGACAGCCGCTCACCCATCTCGACGCCCTCGATCTCCACCACCACTTCCTCACCGAGGCGATGGAGCAGCGGGTCCGCTCGGTCCTGGAGCCGCACGGGGTGCGGGTGGACCTGTCCGAGCGGAACGAGCCGTGGGGCGGCCGCGGCGTCGAGGGCCGCTACACCGCCGTCTCGGAGTAGGGCTTCATGAACTACATCGGCATCCAGCACTTCAGCCACTTCCACGGGCTGCCGGTCCACACTCCGACGCCCTCGTCCGGGACCCTGCCCGCCGCCGACACCGTGGCCTGGCGGCTGGAGTGCGACTACGACGAGGAGACGGACTTCGCCACCCTGTGGGAGCAATTCCTGGACACGGTGGACACGGCGCGGGTCCGGGCGCTCGTCATAGGACCCTGGTGGCATGACGACTACACACCGTTCGCCCCGGTGATGGAGCTGATCGTCGCCCACGCGGACCGCTTCCCGGCGCTGCGCGCACTGTTCCTCGCCGATGTGGAGGGCGAGGAGTGCGAGGTGTCCTGGCTGCGGATGTGCGACATCACTCCGGTGCTCGAAGCACTGCCGCTGCTGGAGGAGTTCACCGTGCGTGGCTGCGGCCAGGAAGGACTGGGGCTGCGCCCGCTGCGCCATACGGCGCTGAAGTCGCTGCGCTTCGAGTCCGGTGGCCTGTCCGGCCAGGTGGTGCGGGCGGTCGCCGCGAGCGAACTGCCCGCGCTGGAACGGCTGGACCTGTGGTTCGGCAGTTCGTGGTACGGCGGCGATGCCACTGTCGATGACATCCGGCCGGTCCTGTCGGGCGGCGTGTTCCCCCGGCTGCGCCACCTGGGTCTGCAGAACAGCGAGATCCAGGACGAGATCGCCACCGCCGTGGCCTCCGCTCCCGTCGTCGCCCAGCTGGAGACCCTCGCGCTGTCCATGGGCACGCTGAGCGACGAGGGGGGCGAGGCCCTGCTCACCGGGCAGCCCCTGAACCACCTGTCCACGCTCGACCTGCGCCACCACTACCTCACCGACCCGGTGCTGGACCGCATCAGGAGCGCGTCCGCTCCGGCTGTGGTCGAGGGCGGCGAGGCCGAGGAGGACTACGGGGACCCGGACGACGAACCGGAGCGCTATGTCGCTGTCAGCGAGTAGCGCGGGGGACGGGCAGGTCCCCCGCTTCGTGGTCGTCGGTAATCCGGACAACCGCCGGGTCGCGTTCTTCGAGGCGGCCGTGCGGTCCGCCGGCCTGCCGCCGGCCCGGGTCGTGTCCTGGCTCCAGGTACTGCGCGGTGAGGCGGCGTTCGGGCCGGACGAGTGCGTGCGGATCGATTCACCCGGTGAGGACGCCGAGGTGGAGCGGCTGCTCCGCGGGGTCGACGACCCGACCCGGGTGGAGGGCTCGGCCCGGTGGTACGCGCGGTTCACGGCAGCGGTGGCCGCGGTGGCGGGCGTGGCCTCGGCGGCGGGCGCCGAGGTGCTGGGCTCCCCCGGTGACACCTCCGTGCTCTTCGACAAGCGGCTGTGCCACGGGCGGCTCGACCGCGCGGGAGTCTCCGTGCCCGCCTCGCCGACATCCGGCCCGGGGGCGACGCCGGTGCGCGGCTGGTCCGACGTACGGGAGTTGCTGCGCGAGTGGCGGATGCCCCGGGCGTTCGTGAAGCTCGCGCACGGCTCCTCCGCCTCCGGGGTGCTGGCGGTGGAGACGGCGGGTCCGGGGCGGATCCGGGCGAGCACCTCGGTGGAACGGGACGCCCACGGGCGGCTGTACAACTCGCTGCGGGTCCGCCGGTACACCTCGGAGCGGGAGGTCGGCGCGGTCGTGGACGCGCTGGCCCCGGACGGGCTGCACATCGAGCGCTGGCTGCCGAAGTCGTCCCAGCGGGGGCGGGCCGCGGATCTGCGGATCGTGGTGGTCGGCGGCCGGGCGACCCATGCCGTGGTGCGGACGAGCACGAGCCCCATGACCAATCTGCATCTCGGCGGTACGCGCGGTGACCTCGACGAGGTCCGGGCCGCCGTGGCTGCGGCGGGCGGCTGCTGGCGCGAGGCGCTGGCGATGTGCGAACGGGCCGCGGCCTGCTTCCCCCGGACGCCCAGTGTGGGCGTCGATCTGCTGCCCACGGCCGGCTGGCGGCGCTTCGCCGTCGGCGAGGTCAACGCCTTCGGCGATCTGCTGCCCGGACTGACCGGTCTGCCGGGCAGCGGCGCCGAGGGCCTGGACACCTATGCGGCGCAGGTCGCCGCCGTACTGGACCGAGCAAGGAACCACCGTGCCGTCACCGCTTCCTGACCCCGCCGGGACCCCTGAATCCGACCGGCCCGACATGGGCGAGGTCGTGGGCAGCCACGATCTGTTGCTGGTCACCCTGGACACCCTGCGCCACGACGTCGCCGTCGAGCTGGCGGCCGCCGGACGCATCCCGAATCTGGCCCGGCACCTGCCCGGGGGCGGCTGGGAGGAGCGGCATGCTCCGGGCAGCTTCACCTACGCCTCGCACCAGGCGATGTTCGCCGGGTTCCTGCCGACGCCCGCCTCTCCGGGACCGCATCCGCGACTGTTCGCGGCGCGGTTCGCGGGCAGTGAGACGACGGCGGACGGCACGTTCGTGTTCGACACGCCCGATCTGGTGTCGGGGCTGGCCGCCGAGGGCTACCGCACGGTGTGCGTCGGCGGGGTCGGCTTCTTCAACCGGCAGGGGCCGCTCGGTTCGGTGCTGCCCGGGATGTTCCAGCAGAGCCACTGGGAGCCCGGCTTCGGTGTCGCCTCGCCCACCTCGTTCGAGGAGCAGGTGGCCAGGGCGGAGGAGGTCGTCGCGGCGCTCCCCCGGGAGCAGCGGCTGTTCCTCTTCGTCAACGTGTCCGCCCTGCATCAGCCGAACTGGTTCCATCTGCCCGGAGCGACCCGCGAGGCGGGTGACTCCCGCGCCACCCACGCGGCCGCCCTGGAGTACGTGGACCGGCACGTCGGCCGGCTCTTCGCCGCGGCGAGCAGCCGCCGCCGGTGCTTCGCCATCGTCTGTTCCGACCACGGCACCGCCTACGGCGACGACGGCTACATCGGTCACCGGCTCGGCCACCCGGCCGTCTGGACTGTCCCGTACGCCCAATTCTTCCTCGAACCACCCGCACCGCTCGAACCGCTCGAACCTGGGGCCGCCCGATGACCACCACCGCCACCGCCCCACTCCCTCCCGTCCGGCCGTACGAGAGCTACGTCTACGCATATCCGCACAAGACGGCCTACCGCCCGCTGGAGGAGCGCCCGTCGTTGCGCGCGCTGTGGGCGGCGGAGCCGAAGGACGCGCTCTCCCTCTATCTCCACATACCGTTCTGCGAAGTCCGCTGCGGCTTCTGCAATCTCTTCGCCCGGATCGGCGCGCCCGAGGAACTGACGACGCGCTATCTGGACGCGTTGGAGAGGCAGGCCGTGGCCGCCCGGGATGCCCTGGGTGACGTGGGGCCGGTGCGGTTCGCGGCGGCGGCGTTCGGCGGCGGTACGCCGACCTTCCTGACCGCCGGTGAGCTGGAGCGGCTCTGCGACATAGCGGAGCAGCGGATGGGCGCCGAACTGCGCGCCGTGCCGCTCTCGGTGGAGACCTCCCCGGCCACGGCGACGGCGGACCGGCTGGCGGTGCTGGCCGACCGGGGAACCACCAGGATCAGCATCGGTGTGCAGAGCTTCGTGGACGAGGAGGCGCGGGCGGCCGTCCGGCCGCAGCGCCGGGCCGATGTGGAGGCGGCGCTCGGCCGGATCCGCGAGGCTGCGATCCCGGTGCTGAACATCGACCTGATCTACGGCATCGACGGGCAGACCGAGCGCAGCTGGCTCGCCTCGCTGGACGCGGCGCTGGTCTGGCGGCCGGAGGAGCTGTACCTGTATCCGCTGTACGTGCGACCGCTCACCGGTCTGCACCGCCTGGGCGCGGTGGCCGGTGCCGAGGCGGAGGCCCTGGAGCAGGTTTCCTGGGACGAGCAGCGACTGCGGTTGTACGCGGTGGGGCGGGACCATCTGCTGGCGCACGGCTACGAGCAGGTGTCGATGCGGATGTTCCGGCGGAGCGATGCCCCGCGGGAACAGGAGAGTCCCGAGGACTACGCCTGCCAGACCGACGGCATGATCGGCCTGGGCTGCGGGGCCCGTTCGTACACGGCGGCCCTGCACTACTCCTTCGACTACGCGGTGGACATGCGGGAGATCCGGTCGATCATCGACCGCTTCACCGCCACCGAGGACTTCTCCCGGGCCGAGGTCGGCCGGTATGTCGACGCCGGCGAGGCGCGCCGGCGGCATCTGATGCAGTCGCTGCTCCAGGCGGCGGGGTTGTCGGTGGCGGACTACCGGGCACGGTTCGGGACGGATCCGGGCGCGGACTTCCCGGCCGAGCTGGCGGGGTTCGCGGCCCGGGGCTGGCTGGACCCATCGGCGCCTCAGGGGCTGCTGCGGCTGTCCCCGTCGGGTCTCGCCCACTCCGACGCGCTGGGTCCGGCGCTGTTCTCCCCCGGGGTGCGGGCCGCCATGGCCGCCTACGAACGGAAGTGACCGGGCCGTGGACCTGACGATTCTCTACCGGGGCCCGCTCGCCTCCTGCGACTACGACTGTCCGTACTGCCCCTTCGCGAAGCGACGCGACAGCCGCGCGCAGCTCACGGCGGACCGGGAGGCGCTGGAGCGGTTCACCGGCTGGGCGGCGGCGCAGACCGGCGACCGGCTGTCCGTGCTGTTCACCCCGTGGGGCGAAGGGCTGGTGCGCTCCTGGTACCGGCGGGCGCTGACCGAGTTGTCGCATCTGCCGCACATCGGCCGAGTGGCGGTCCAGACGAACCTGAGCTGCCGCACCGGCTGGCTGGCGGACGCCGATCCGGAGCGGATCGCGCTCTGGTGCACGTACCACCCGGGGCAGACCTCGTACGAGCGGTTCCTCGGCCGGTGCCGGGAACTGTCCGGGCTCGGGATCCGCTACAGCGTGGGAGTGGTGGGGTTCGAGGACCATCTGGGGGAGGCGCGTCGGCTGCGGGCGGCGCTGCCGGAGGAGGTCTATCTGTGGATCAACGCCGCCGAGGGGCACACGTACACCGACGAGGAGGCGGCGCGGTGGACGGAGCTGGATCCGCTGTTCCCCTACAGCCGTGATCCACACCGCTCGGCCGGGCTGCCCTGCCGTACGGGCGAGTCGGTGATCTCCGTGGACGGCGACGGCACGGTGCGGCGCTGTCACTTCGTCAAGGCCGAGCTGGGCAACCTCTACGACGGCGGCTACCGCCGGGCGCTCGGCCCGCGGGCCTGTCCGCTCGCCGTGTGCGACTGCCACATCGGCTATGTGCATCTGGAGTCGCTGCCGCTGTACGACGTGTTCGCGGGCGGTGTCCTGGAGCGGATACCGGCCGGACCCGGGCGTGCGCCATCGGACGGGCTCGTGGTACCGAACCCGTCCCGGCGTGCGCTTCCCCTGTTGGAGCCCTGACCGCTGCGACCGCTACAGCGGCATCAGGTCGGGGCGCTTCGCCTCGACGTGGTCGCCGGAGGACTCTCCGCGCAACCGCCGGCCGATCCAGGGCACGAGGTATTCGCGGGCCCACTGGATGTTGTCGCGCCGTTCGTCGAAGGGGCTGCGCTGGGCCTGCGGCGGCCAGGGCTGGTCGGGGTCGGCGGGCACATCGTGGCCGAGGACCTGGGCCGCGCGCAGTGCGACGCGGGTGTGGCCCTCGGGCGAGAGATGCAGCCGGTCGTTGTCCCACGCGCGCCGGTCCTGTACGGAGCGGAGCGACCACAGGTCCAGCACGGGGCAGTGGTAGCGGTCGGCGATGGCCCGGAGATGCACGTTGTACGTGGCGATCTTGCCGCGCATGTGGCGCAGCACCGGAACGCCCCGGGTGTCGAAGCCGGTGGTGACCATGACCGTGCCAACGGCGTTGCTCAGGTCGGCGACCGCCCGCTCGAAGCGCTCGGCGAGGTCGTCGGGGTCGGTGCCGGGCCGGATGATGTCGTTGCCGCCCGCGCAGAAACTGACCAGGTCGGGGGCCAGTTCCTTGGCGCGCGGGATCTGCTCCTCGACGATCTGGTCGAGGAGACGTCCTCGTACGGCGAGATTGGCGTAGCGGAAGTCCCCGTGCGGGGAGTCCTCGGGACCGGCCGCCGTGTCGGGGGCCGGGAGCCGGTCGGCGAGGAGGACCGCGAAACGGTCCGCCCAGCCGACGAAGGTGCCGTCGGGGCCGGGGTCGCCGACACCCTCGGTGAAACTGTCGCCAATCGCCGCGTACGACCCGATGATGTGCTGCTGGTTGTTTCTCGAATCGTCTGCCACAAGCACTTATCCTGCATCGTTCGATGTGACCTACGCGACCGTAATACGGGGTTGACGGGTGGTGAGATAGACCACCCGGTCAGCTTTTGGTAAAGCCGGAATAAAGAGAGGGGCGGTGCACCGCCGCGCACCGCCCCTCGGACACTTCTCGCCGCGCTCGGTCAGACGGTGACGCCGTGCTGACGCAGGTACGCGATCGGGTCGACGTCCGAGCCGTAGCCCGGGCCGGTGCGGACCTCGAAGTGCAGGTGCGGGCCGGTGGAGTTGCCGGTGGAGCCGGAGAGGCCGATCTGCTGGCCGCCGGTGACGGTCTGGCCGACGGAGACGTTCAGCGAGGACTGGTGGGCGTACTGGGAGTACATGCCGTCCTCGTGCTGGATGACGACCTCGTTGCCGTACGAGCCGCTGTTGCCGGCCGAGACCACGGTGCCCGGCCCGATGGCGAGGACGGGGGTACCGGATGCGGCCCGGAAGTCCGAGCCGGTGTGGTAGCCGCTGGACCAGCTGGCACCGGAAGCGCGGTACTGGGTGGTGACGTTGGCGCTGGCCAGCGGGGCCGACCAGCCGGAGCCGGTGGCCTCGGAGGAGCCGGTCCGCGCGGAGCCGCCGGTTCCCTCGGAGTCGTCGGCGGAGACGGTGTCCGCCTTCGGGGCCTCCTTCGGTGCGGCCTTCGGGGCCGGTTCGGCCTTCTTCGGGGCGGCCTTGGGCGCCGCGGACTTCTCGGCCGGGGCGGAGCCCTTGGCGCCGAGGGTCAGCTTCATGCCCGGGTGGATCAGGCTGGGGTTCTCGCCGACGGTGGAGCGGTTGTCCTGGTACAGCTTCTCCCACCCGCCCTTGAGCTGGTGCTCGGCCGCGATCTTCGACAGGTAGTCGCCGGAGACGACGGAGTACGTCTTCGGGGCGGCCTTCGACGCGGCGGGGGCTGCCGACGGGGCGGTGTGCGCGGCGGCGACCGAGGCGGCGGCGGGCTTCGCGGCCGGAGCGGCCTGGTCCGCCGCGTTCGCGACGGTGGCGCCGATGAGCGGGAGGGCGAGTGCGGCGCCGCCGGTCCCTGCGGCGAGGACGCCGCGGGAGATCGGGCCGGACTTCGGACGACGGTGCTTACCCTTTGCGGGCATGGGGAAATTCCTCTCCGGCGCCTGCGAGGTGAGCTGTCGGGTTCGGGCTGGAGATGCCCGGTCGCCTTGCGGCGACTTCACCCCGAGCCGGTCCGGATCGCTCCGGACCGGCGGCTTACCTGGTTCCCCCGCTCCTGCCACGCGTGAGTGGGTGGGTGCGAATTCCGGGCGGCGGCAGGATTAGGCGGTCCGTCCGGATTGCGGCGACCGTAAACGAGTCAGGACGAGCGGTACAAGCCATCGGTTGCGTACCGGAATCATCGATTCGATAGCGCTCCGGATTTCCCGTCACACTCCGTGGATGACGGATCTTGCATTTCCGTACGGGCAACGGGAATACCCCGGGGCGCGCTCACCACGGTCCGTCACGGATATGATCCCGCTCACCTCCGGAATCCCATCTCCCCCATTAGCGGGGCATGTTCTGCAAAACACATCAATACGGACACACCGCGGGCAACGCAGCTGACACCGGGTCAGCCCGGACTCCGCGGCACCCGGCTCCGGGCGCGCGACCGTGATGATTTTCTGTCGAATCGATGTCGTATCGTCACGGGAGCGCCCTCGCCGGCGAGCCGCGCCGACGCCAGAGATCCCAGGAGTCACCGTGACGCAACAGGTGCCGCAGGTCCCGCCGACAGAGACCGCGCTGACCGGAGTCCGCAACTTCCGCGACGTGGGCGGGCTCCCCACCACGGACGGGCGGCGCACCGCCTTCGGCCGGCTCTACCGCAGCGGCCACCTGGCGCACGCCACCGCCGAGGACGCGGCCCTCCTCGGCGGGCTCGGGCTGCACACGATCTTCGACTTCCGCAATTCCGCCGACCACCGGCTCGACGGGCACGACATCGAGCTGACCGGTGTCCGTAACATCAACATTCCGCTCTCGGACCCGGCCGACGGCGCGGAGTTCTGGCGCATGGTGCGCGACGGGAACATCGAACAGCTGCGCTCCATCCTCGCGGGCGGCAAGGGCACCGAGCGCATGCTCCGGATGTACCGCTCGACGATCGTGGACCGCACCTCCGAGCACAGCCGGGTGCTGCACTCCCTGGCCGAGGACAGCGTCCCGGCGCTGATGCACTGCGCCGCGGGCAAGGACCGGGCCGGTCTCTCGATCGCGATCGCCCTGCTGGCGGTCGACGTCGAGCCGGAGGCGATCGAGGAGGACTACCTCAAGTCCAACGACCGCCACCGCCGGTACAAGGTGAAGCGCACCGATATGTCCGAGTCCGGCATGTCTCCCGAGGTGATGGAGCTACTGAACCCGCTCTTCGGGGCACAGTCCGCCTACCTCGCGGCGGCGTTCACGGCCATCGAGGAGAGCTGGGGAACGACCGACCGCTACCTGACCGAGGGGCTGAAGGTCTCCCCCGGGACCCGGGAGCGGCTGCGCGAGCGCCTGCTCGACCAGGGCTGACCCGGCCGACGGCACCCCGCCCGCAGGAAGGCCTCATTTGCTCCCGGCCACCACGAAGAGCAGATAGAGGAAGCCCGCGATGATGTGCCCCGCCACCAGGTAGGCGAAGAGACGGATCACCACGCCGCGCGGCATCCGCTTCTCCTGCGGATCCTCGTTCTCACGACGTCCGGGGCCCAGCGGGTCGTAGTGTTCGGAATCGGACATGACGGTCCTCTCTGTCGGCCTCGCGGCCGGTGGAGCGAAGGATGCCGCCGGCCGGGAACGGCCGGTCAGCGCGCGTGGAGGGCGTTGCCGAGGCAGAGCTCGGCGGCGGGGCTCTGCAGCAGGGTGTGGACGAAGAGCAGCTCCGCGCCGCCGCGGTCGACGGCCGCGATCCGGTGCGGGGTGAGCGAGTCGAAGTGGGCGCTGTCGCCGGGTCCGAGGTCGTGGAGGGTGTCGCCCAGCCCTACCCGCAGCCGCCCCTCCACGACGTACAGCCACTCCTCGCCGGGGTGGACCCGGACCAGGTCGCCCTGGGCCCCGTACGGAACGCGCACCCGCAGCGCCTGCATCGCGCGGCCGGACCCGCCGGCCTGCCGGTACATCCAGCCGTCCGCCTCCGCTCCCTCGAAGCCGCCGCCGCGGACGATCGCGTCCCGTTCGGGGGGCTGCTCGCCGAGGAGCTCGGAGACCGTCGTACCGTAGATACGGGCCAGTCCCAGCAGCATCGGCAGCGAAGGCTGCCTGCGGCCGGTCTCCAGCCGGGAGAGATGGGCCGGGGAGAGCCCGGCCCGCCGGGCGGCGGCCTCCAGGGTGAGGCCACGGCCCCGTCGCAGGTCACGCAGTCGGGGTGCGACGCCGGGGAGCTCGTCCGGCGCCCCTTCGTCCGGAGGGTTCATGCCTCCATTGGGCCAGGATCTTTCCAACGGGGCAAATAACGTGCCTCAGAGGCAAAAGCGGGCAGAGCCCGGGCCGGTCAGCGGTTGGCCACGGCCTGCTTGACCAGCGTCCGGCCGAAGTCCCACATCAGTCCGCCACCGCTGTGCGCGTCATCCATGACGGACGTGAACGCCGCCACGAAGCGGTCCACCTCCGCGTCCCCGATGACCAGCGGCGGAATCAGCTTGATCACTTCCAGGTGGTCGCCGGAGACCTGGGTGAGGATCCGGTGCTTCTGGAGCAGCGGCACCACGACCATCTGGGCGAAGAGCCCCTTGCGGGCCGCCTGGAGCATGGTCCAGCGGCTGCGGAGCTTCAGCGACGACGGCCGGCCGAACTCGATGCCGATCATCAGCCCGCGCCCCCGGACCTCGTGCAGCAGCTCGTAGCGGTCCACCAGGGCCGCCAGCCGCTCGCGCAGCAGGCCACCGGTGCGCCGGGCGTTCGCGACGGTCTCCTCGTCCTCCATCACCGCCAGGACGGCGAGACCGGCCGCCATCGCCTGGGCGTTGGAACCGAAGCTCGCGGAGTGGACGAGGACCCGGTCCATCGAGGAGTAGACCTTGCGGAAGATCCAGTCCTTGCCGAGAGTCGCACCGACGGGCACGTAACCGCCGGAGAGCGCCTTGGCCACGCACACCAGATCGGGCTCCACCCCCTCCTCGTGCTGGTAGGCGTAGAAGTCTCCCGTCCGGCCGAGGCCGGTCTGCACCTCGTCGGCGATCAGGAGCGCCTTGTGCCGATGCAGCAGCTCCTGCGCCTGGCGCAGATAGCCGGGCGCCGCGGCGTGCACGCCCTTGCCCTGGATGGGCTCGACGACCAGGGCCGCGACATCGCCCCGCTTCAGCTCGCGGAGCAGCGCGTCCAAGTCGCCGAGCGGGATGGCCGTGTCGGGCAGCAGCGGGGCGAAACCGTCGCGGAAGCCGCTCTCCCCGTTGACCGACAAGGATCCCGTGGTGAGCCCGTGGAAGGCGTGGTCGCAGTAGAGGATCCGGGGCTTCCCGGTGGCGTAGCGGGCGAATTTCAGCGCCGTCTCGACCGCTTCGGTGCCGCTGTTCCCGAAGAAGACGCGGTCCAGGTGCGGGCTGTGGGTCAGCAGCTTCTCGGCGAGCAGTCCGGGCAGCGGCTGGCAGTCGAAGCGGGTGAGGTCGGCGAGCTGGGCGTCCAGGACGTCGTGCAGCGCCCGGCGGACGACGGGATGGTGGCGGCCGAGACCCATGACGCCGAACCCGGCGAGCATGTCGAGGTAGTCGTTGCCCTCCGCGTCCCAGAAATACGCGCCCTCGGCCCGCTCGTAGACCTTGTCGAAACCGATGGTGTGCAGCATGCGCGGCAGCTGGTGGTTGAGGTGGCGCGCATGCAGCTCGTACCGTTCGGCTCCGCGCTCGGCGAGGAGCCGCGCCAGGTCGAAGCCCTTGGATCCGCCGTCCGTCATCGCCCGCTCTTCTCCTTCGGGTGTGCTGCGCCGTGCGGCCGGCCGCCGCGGGAGACCCGTGGCGGCCGGCCGTGCCTCGTCGGTCACCGCCTCACCGGTTGCCGCTGATGGTCTCCCGTGCCGCGCGCAGGGATTCCTTCAGGGACCCCATGGTGGCGAGTACGGCCGTGGGCTCGTAGCCGCAGTGCGCCATGCAGTTGGCACAGCGCGGGTCCTTGCCGCGGCCGTACTTGTCCCAGTCGGTCTCCTCGATGAGCTGACGGTACGTCGGTACGTAGCCGTCGCTCATCAGGTAGCAGGGGCGCTGCCAGCCGAAGAGCGAGTAGTTCGGGATCGCCCACGCGGTGCACGGGAAGTCCGCCTTGCCCTCCAGGAAGTCCAGGAAGAGCGGCGAGTGGTTGAGCCGCCAGCGGCGCCGGTTGCCGCCTGCGAAGGCCTTCTTGAACAGCTCGCGGGTCTGCTCGACGCCCAGGAAGTGCTCTTGGTCGGGCGCCTTCTCGTAGGCGTAGGCGGGCGAGATCATCATCTCGTCGACGTGCAGGTCGTCGTTGAGGTAGTTGAGGACCTCGATGATGGTCTGCGGGGTGTCGGTGTTGAAGAAGGTGGAGTTGGTGGTGACACGGAAGCCGCGCCGCTTGGCCTCCTTCATCGCGGCGACGGCCTCGTCGAAGACGCCTTCCTTGGCGACCGACTCGTCGTGCCGCTCGCGCAGTCCGTCGATGTGCACGGCGAAGGCGAAGTACGGGGACGGGGTGAACTTGTCGAGCTTCTTCCGCATCAGCATCGCGTTGGTGCAGAGGAAGACGTATTTCTTCTTCGCGACGAGCTGGCGCACGATCTCGTCGATCTGCGGGTGCATCAACGGTTCGCCACCGGCGATGGACACCATGGGGGCACCGGATTCGAGCACCGCACCGACCGCCTGGGCGACCGGCATGCGCTGCTTCAGGACTCCGGCCGGGTGCTGGATCTTCCCGCAGCCCTCACACGCGAGATTGCAGGCGAACAAGGGCTCCAGCTCGACGATCAGCGGGAACTTCTCACGCTTGCGGAGCTTCTGTTCGAAGAGATACGTCGCAACCTTGATGGACTGACGGAGCGGCATGGCCATCTGGCTCACCTCCTGGGGAGCGTTGAGGATCGGTGCCATTCGTAGAAAGCCGGAAGGACGGCACGAAGAACGCGGAAGGCCGATACTCCACCGCGGACCGTGCCGATGCGGACGAGCTCATGCTCCGGAGCGTCCACGACCACCCGGACGGCCGCAACCGGGCGCGGTCCGTGACACAGGGCGGTACGCAGTGTCGCGGCGGACTCCATGTCCACCGCGATGGCCCCGCCCGCCCGCAGCGCGGCCCGCTCGGAGCCCCGTACGACGTGGTCGGAGCCGGTCAGCGGCCCGGTGTGGACGGTACGGCCGGGAACGGCCCTGGCGAGCGCGGCGACCAAGACGCCGGTGCCCGTACAGGGGGTGGCGCCGTCCGCGTCCCGGGTCTCCTCGGCGACGACCAGGTCCCCGGGGTGCATCCCCGGGGCGAGGCCGGCGCAGAAGCCGGAGGCGATCACGGCGGCGTCGGGGACGCCGCCGGGGCCCAGGAGGCGCGCCACCGCCGCCTCCGCCGCCCGAGGGCCCATCCCGGTGCGCAGCACCCGGACGGGGCCGGGGGCGCCCCTGCCGCTGCGCAGGGCCACCTGCTCGATGCCGAGGGCGCAGGCGACCAGCAGCGGCGGCACGGGGCTCCCGGGCCCTCGTGGATCGCCCATCAGGCCCCCTCGGCGGCGTCCGCGCGGTCGGCGAACGGGTCGCCGTACACGTAACGCCCGAGTGCGGTGAGGGGGAAGACCTGGCGGTAGAGGTGGTAGTTGATCGAGAAGTCCCAGGGGAAGCCGGTGCCGGTGAAATACGGCTCGTCCCAGGAGCCGTCGGCCTGCTGCGCCTCGGTCAGCCAGGTGACGCCGCGGGCGACCGAGCGGGTGTCGCGGCGGCCCGCGGCGAGGAGGGCGAGCAGCGCCCAGGCGGTCTGGGAGGCCGTGGACTCACCGTGCCCGATCCACTTCTCCTCCTGGTAGGAGCGCAGGTCCTCGCCCCAGCCGCCGTCGTCGTTCTGGACGGATTCCAGCCATCCGACGGCCCGCCGGATCGCGGGGTGTCCGGCGGGCAGTCCGGCGACGATCAGGGCGGGCACCACGGACCCGGTGCCGTAGACGTAGTTGACGCCCCAGCGGCCGAACCAGGCGCCGCACGCCTCCTGTTCGGCGAGCAGCCACTCGATGCCCTCGCGGGTACGGGGGTGGTTCGCGAGGCCCTCGACGGCGAGCATCTCCACGACATGGCCGGTGACGTCGGCGGACGGGGGGTCGATGACCTCGCCGAAGTCGCAGAAGGGCAGGCGGTTGGGGAAGGGACTGGTGTTGTCGGCGTCGAACGCGCCCCAGGCCCCGTTGCGGGACTGCATCCCGAGGTTCCAGCGGACCCCGCGTTCGATGGCCGCCTGCATGCGGGCGGGGTCGGGGTGGCGCACCCGGCGCAGCGCCAGGACGACCTCGGCGGTGTCGTCGACATCCGGGTAGTTGTCGTTGTGGAACTCGAACGCCCAGCCTCCGGGGGCCAGTTCGGGTTTTCGCACCGCCCAGTCACCGGGTCTGGTGATCTCCTCGGCCAGCATCCAGTCGGCGGCCTTCACCAGGGCGGGGTGGTCGGGCCGGAGTCCCGCGTCGGCCAGGGCGATCGTGGCCAGGCAGGTGTCCCAGACGGGCGACTGACAGGCCTCGACCATGCGGGCGCCGTCCTCGCGCCGGACGGCGAACCGGTCGAGCGAGGCCAGGCCGGCCTTCATCACCGGGTGGTCGAGGTCGTAGCCGAGCAGGTGCAGGGCGATGATGGAGTAGACGGCGGGTGGCTGGATCCCGCCCCAGCAGCCGTCGTTCTCCTGGCGCTCGATGATCCACCGGGCGGCCAGGTTCATCGCGATGCGGCGCAGCGGGCGCGGGGCGACCTTGTGGTAGAGGTGCAGCCCTTTGTCGAGGCGCTGGAAGAGTCCGTCCCAACTGGCGGGCGGGGCTAGCTTCCTGGCCGGGTTGGGCCGGTCCGGGTCGGTGTGCAGCTCGTCCAGGGCGAAGGGCGCCGGGCGCACCGGGCGTTTCGCGGAGACGACGGTGAGCGGCACGATGGTCTGCCGGGCCCAGCAGCCGAAGTCGTAGATGTTGAGCGGGACCCACTTGGGGAAGAACATCAGCTCGGGCGGCAGTTCGGGGAGGTCGTCCCATTTCCACCAGCCGAACAGAGCCAGCCAGATACGGGTGAAGACGCGGGCGGCCGCGATGCCGCCCCGCTCCCTGATCCAGCCGGAGGCGCGTGCCATGTGCGGTTCGTCGGGGTGGTCCCCTGCCAGTCGCAGGGCGACGTACGCCTCGATGGTGGCGGAGAGGTCGCCCGGTCCGCCGTAGAAGGTGTTCCAGGTTCCGTCGCCGAGCTGTTCGCCGCGGATGAAGAGGGCGGCCGCGCGGGTGGTCCCGTGG
Organism: Streptomyces sp. SM11; assembly: GCF_002910905.1. Classification (GTDB taxonomy): domain Bacteria; phylum Actinomycetota; class Actinomycetes; order Streptomycetales; family Streptomycetaceae; genus Streptomyces. The sequence continues at coordinate 41,401 of NZ_NEUE01000251.1, forward strand.
TCCCGGATGCCGAGGAACTGACGCAGGAGCAGGTCCTCGGCGTCCATCGTGACGTTGGTGGCGAGGTCGCCCTTCCACCAGCCCTGCTCGTCCTGTCTGCCGAGGAGGTGCTCCACCGAGCGTTCCGCGGCCCGTCGCGCGGCGACGGTCACGTCGTCCGCGGCGGTTGTCGTGTCGGTCGGATCGTCGGCCGGAGCCCCGGAGAGGTTCGCGGACCCGGTCGATCCGTCGGTCGTCGCTGTCATGAGCTTCCCCTTCGTGCAGTCGGTTCTCTGCTGTGCTGGGGTCTCCGTCGGCCGGCGCCCGGTGAGGGGCGCCGGCCGGCGACTGCGAGTCATATGCGAAGAGTGATCATCTCTTTCGTACCACCACGAAGTCGGCGAGCTCGGTGAGCTGCTCCCTCACCCGGTGGGGCATGTCGACGGCGTGCAGCGCCTCGATGGCGATCGCGTGCTGACGACGGGCTTCCTGGGCGGTCCACTCGCGGCCACCCGCCTCCTCGATGAGTGCCGCGCGGACGGCGAACTCCTCTTCGGAGAAGCTGTCGAAGTCGTTGCTCTTGGCATCGGCGGCGAGCAGTTCGCCCAGCCGCTCGGACGCCTCGCCACCCGCGGCGAGCGCTGCCACGACGGGCAGGGACTTCTTGCGCTGGCGCAGGTCGCTCCAGGTCTGCTTGCCGGTCGCCTCCGGGTCGCCCCAGATGCCGAGGAGGTCGTCGACGGCCTGGAAGGCGAGGCCGAGGTGGTAGCCGTACGCCTCCAGGGTGTCGGCGGTGCGGTCGTCGGCGCCGCCGAGCACCGCACCGATGGAGACGGCGCAGGCCAGCAGGGCACCGGTCTTGTTGCCCTCCATCTCCAGGCACTCCTCGACGGTGACCCGCTCGCGGTGCTCGTAGGAGATGTCCTGGGCCTGCCCGTCGATGAGCTTGCGGGTGGCGGTGGTCAGCCGACGGGCCGCGCGGCCCGCCTCGACCGTGCCGAGCTCCAGCAGCAGGTCGTAGGCGAGCGCGAAGAGCGCGTCGCCGACCAGGATCGCCTGGGCGGGGCCGTGCACCTTCCAGACGGTGTCGCGGTGGCGGCGCTGTTCGTCGCCGTCCATCAGATCGTCGTGCAGCAGCGAGAAGTTGTGCACGAGTTCGACGGCCACCGCGCCGGGGATGCCGGCCTCGGCGGGGGCGCCCGCGGCCTCGGCGGACAGCAGGGCGAGCGCGGGGCGCACGGCCTTGCCGCCGTCGCCGTCCGAGGGCCTCCCCTCGGCGTCGATCCAGCCGAAGTGGTAGGCGGCGACGGTGTCCATGGGCGGCGCGAGCCGGCCCACGGCAGCCCGCAGGACCGGCGCTGACAGGGCTCGTCCGCGCTCCAGAAGCGCGGTGACGTCCGCGGTGTCCGCCACGGTGTCGAAAGCCGGATTCGCCGGGGTCACAGACTCTCCTCTTGTTCCGGTGGTACTGCTCATGCCGCCTCCTGAAGCGGATGTCCTGGGGGACGGCCGAGGTCGTGGAGCACCGCGTCGGCGGCGCCGGCGCCGCTGCGCACGGCGCCCTCCATCGTCGCGGGCCAGCCGGTGTCGGTCCAGGCCCCCGCCAGCTGGAGGCCGGGCAGCCGGGTGCGGGGGCCGGGGCGCAGCCGCCCGACACCCGGGGCGGGCGCGAAGGTGGCGGTGCGTTCCCGGGTGACGAAGAAGTCGCGGATGCCCGCGCCGCGTGCGGCGGGAAGCAGCCGTTCCAGCTCGGGCAGGTAGCGCGCCCGCAGTTCGGCGACGGGGAGGTCGATCTCGTCCTGGGCGGCCGACTGCGAGACGGCCAGGTACTGCCCGGGGCCGGTGAGGCCCGAGGAGTGGGTGCGGTCGAAGACCCACTGGACCGGGGAGCCGATGGCGGCGAAGAACGGCCTGCGCAGCACCTTGCGGTCGTAGACGACGTGCACGTTCAGGATGGGCGCGGACGCGATGTCGAGCAGCAGGTCCGGCTCGTCCAGCGCGCCCGCGGGCAGCAGGTCGTGGGTCTCGGTCTGCGGCACGGCCAGCACGACGGTGTCGGCGGTGATCCGCTCCCCCGCCGTCTCGACGTTCCAGCGGCCGTCGTCGGTGCGGGTGAGGGAGCCGGCCTTGGCGCGCAGTTCGGTGCGGACGCCCGCGGTGTCCAGGGCCTTGCGGGCGAGGGTGTCGTGCAGTTCGCCGAGCGGCACGGTGGCCCAGCCGATGTCGGCGGCGCCGGGCTCGGAGAGCAGGCCGGTCTTGAAGACCTTCGCCGCGAGCGCCATGGAGGCGTTCGGGGCGGTGGCGTTCAGTGTGGCGACGCCGACGAGGTCCCAGAGGGCCTCGATGGTGCGCTCCGACTGGCCGTGCCGCCGCAGCCAGGTGGCGAAGTCGATGCGGTCGAGCTCGGGATCGGCGGGATCCAGGCGGCCGAGCGCGAGGGCGGCGCGGCCCACGCCCGCCTTCTCGGCGAGCGAGAGATGGGGATAGGCGGCGAGTCCGCCGGCGAGGTGCAGCGGTACGGGCAGGCCGGTGCGGCGCAGCCGTCCCAGGCGCGGTCCCGCGGCCCGGCCGACGTCCAGCACGGGCACGTCCAGGCGGTCCTGGAGCGGGGCCAGGCGAGCGGCGTCGATCCGGTCGAGGAACCAGCGGTAGCCGGTGCAGCAGCGCAGGTAGACGTGCTGACCGTTGTCGACGGTGAGGTCGCCCCGCTGGAAGGAGAAGGCGAGGCCCCCGAGGCGGGGGCGCCCTTCCAGGAGGGTCACGTCGAGTCCGGCGTCGGCGAGGCGGAGCGCGGCCGTGACACCGGCGAGGCCACCGCCGACGACGACGGCGACGGGGCGCGGGCTCTCGTCGTTCATGCGGGCCCCTCTCGCCGGGTCGGTGCCGTCTGCCGGGTCCTCACCCTGGAGAACGTCGCAGTCGGTGACGCGTCGGGCCACTGGAGGGTTGCCCAGGAACCGAAGCTGCCGAGACGCATCAGGCTCGCCCCCTGGCGGTGAGCCGCGAGATGTGGCGGGCGTCCAGTCCGGACAGGCCGCGCACCGCGACGTAGGCCTTCTCGTGGCCGGGCAGCGAGACCCGTCCGCGCAGCACGGCCTCGGGGTCGCGCTCGATCCGGTCGAGGAGGCGGCGGTAGATCCCGGCCATCGCCGCGACGCAGGCGCCGCTGCGGCGGTCGAGCATCGGCAACAGCCGGTAGCCCTCGGCGAACAGGGCGCGGGCGCGGCGGACCTCGAAGTGGATGAGGCCCGCGAAGTCGGAGCCGGGGGGCGGGGCGGTCCGGTGGAACCCGGCCGAGCAGCCGAATTTGGCCAGGTCGTCGGCGGGCAGGTAGGTGCGCCCGTTGCCGGCGTCCTCGCGGACGTCGCGCAGGATGTTGGTGAGCTGGAGGGCGAGGCCGAGGGTGTCGGCGTACTCCGCGGCGCGCTCGGCCCCGCGGGCGCCCGGCGCGGTGCCGAAGACGCCGAGGCTGAGGCGTCCGATGGATCCGGCGACGCACCGGCAGTAGGACGTGAGGTCGTCCCAGGTTTCGTAGGTCGCGCCCCGGACGTCCATCAGGACGCCGTCGATCAGCTCGTCGAGCCCGCCGAGCGGGAGCGGGAAGCGGCGGGCGGCGTCGGCGAGCGCGACGGCCACCGGGTCGGTGTCGTCCTCGTCGACCGCGTCCTTGCGGATCCGCTCCAGCAGTTCACGGGTGCTCTCCAGCCGGGTCCGCTTGACCGCCGGGTCCAGCTCCCCGTCGCCGATGTCGTCGACACGACGGGAGAAGGCGTACAGCGCCGACATGGCCTGCCGCTTCTCGTACGGCAGCAGTCTGATGCCGTAGGCGAAGTTACGGGCCTGCTGTCCGGTGACGGCCTCGCAGTAACTGTATGCGGCCTGCACCGGCGGCGACATGTACGTCGTCTGTCCCTCCACGGTCCGGCTCACCTCTCTCCACGCGCTCTTCGCAAGACGATTCCCACTTCGCGCAGCAGGCTGGGCTTGGTGGGCTTGGGCGGTCCGGGCAGTACGTCGAACCCGGCGGCCGAGATCGCCGTGAGCGCGCTGCGCCCGCCCCCGACGAATCCGGCGAGAAGCAGCTTGAGCCTGCCGTTGACGCTGCCCACCAGAGGAGGGCCTTCTTTCAGCAGCTCGCTCGCACGCTGGGCCTCGTACGCGATCAGGGCGCGCACGGAGGCTCCGGCGGAGGGCGCGGCCAGGTCGGATTCGGTGACCCGGAAGCGTTCCATGTCCTCGGCGGGCAGATAGATCCGGTCGCGTTCCAGGTCCTCGGCCACGTCCTGCAGATGCTCGACGATCTGGAGCGCGGTGCAGACCGCGTCGGAGCGGCGGATTCGCTCCGGGCTCGCGGTGCCGGTGAGGGCGAGGACCAGGCGGCCGACCGGATTCGCCGAGAGCTCGCAGTAGGCGGCAAGCTCGGCGTAGGTGCCGTAGCGGCGGATCTTCTGGTCCTGACGGTTGGCCTCGATCAGGCCGAGGAAGGGTGCGGGGGTGAGCGCGCGGCGCCGCACGGTGGGGCGCAGGTTGCGCAGCAGCGGGTGGCGCGGCTCCTCGCCCGTGGTGGCGAAGACCCGGTGGAGGTCGGTCTCGAAGGCGTCGAGCATGGTGAGGCGGTCGTCGCTCTGCTCCGGCTCCAGGCCGAGGTGGCGGGCGTCGGCGCCGCCGGGGGCGAGGTCGCCGTCGCCGATGTCGTCGACGAGCCGGGCGAAGCCGTAGACCGCCATCAGGTCGTCGCGCCAGGCGCGGGGCAGGAAGAAGGGCGCCACGGGGAAGTTCTCGTCCGCGGCCTTGCCGAGAGTGGCGTCACCGATGTGCGCCTCGGGGGTCGAAGTCACTGCCGACCACCCGGCGCGGGGACGGCGAAACCACGTCGGAGCTGGAGATCTTCCGTCATTGCCGTCACATCTCCCGTTCTACACTGCTGACCCAAAACAACCCTTTTCGGACACGCCGCTCAATCTTCCGAGTGCTTTGCGGCAGAGCGGGCGATGCCAGGGCGTATCGCCCTACTTGCCATGAATCAGCACCGCTACAGCTTACGTTGTACAGCTCACAGGGGATCGGCGGGGTGGAGCGCCCACCGCCGCTTCCCGGCCGTTCCCATCAACCTTCCCCGCGCACGGCGGAATTGACGTCATCCGCCGGGAGGAGATCGCCCCCGGGCCCTACTATGCAGGGCCTGCCCCGGCACCGGGCACCGCGTGGCCCCCGCCGGAACGGTCCGGCGGGGGCCACGGAGAGAGCTCCGGACTACTTGCCCGTTTCGCGCTCGTACGCCTTGAGGACTTCCTCGGTGGGGCCGTCCATCAGGAGCTCACCCTTCTCCAGCCAGAGCGCGCGGTCGCAGGTGTCCCTGATCGACTTGTTGTTGTGGCTGACCAGGAAGACGGTGCCCGCCTCCTTGCGCAGCTCACGGATCCGCTCCTCGGAGCGGACCCGGAACTTGCGGTCACCGGTGGCCAGCGCCTCGTCGATCATGAGGACGTCGTGGTTCTTGGCGGCGGCGATCGAGAAGCGCAGCCGCGCCGCCATGCCGGAGGAGTACGTCCGCATCGGCAGGGTGATGAAGTCGCCCTTCTCGTTGATCCCGGAGAATTCCACGATCTCCTGGTAGCGCTCGCGGATCTCCTCCTGGCTCATGCCCATCGCCAGACCGCCGAGCACGACGTTCCGCTCACCGGTCAGATCGCTCATCAGCGCGGCGTTCACACCGAGCAGCGAAGGCTGACCGTCCGTGTACACCTGACCGGATTCGGTCGGCAGCAGGCCGGCGACGGCCCGCAGCAGCGTCGACTTGCCGGAGCCGTTGGTGCCGATGAGGCCGATGGCCTCGCCGCGGTAGGCGGTGAAGGAGACACCGCGCACCGCGTGCACCTTCCGGACGCCGCGCGGCTCGCCCTTGCCCCGCCGCATCATGCGGCTCAGCGCGGCGGTGGCACTGCCCCGGCCGCCGCCCGTGCCGTTGACCCGGTACACGATGTGCACGTCGTCGGCGATCACCGTGGGGATGCGCCCCTGTGCGTTGTCCTCAGCCACGGCCGTACCGTTCCTCTGCCTTCCAGAAGTACACGAATCCCACGACGCCCAGCAGCACGGCCCAGCCCAGGCCCGCGGCCCAGACATGGTCCGGGAGGTTCTCGGTGCCGTACCCGTCGATCATCGCGAAGCGGACCAGGTCCATGTAGATCGCCGCTGGGTTGTACTGCAGCACGTCCGCGATCCAGGCCGGTTTGTCCTTGAGCATCACCGGGATGGAGAACATGACGCCCGAGGCGTACAACCAGGTCCGCATGACGAACGGCATCAGCTGCGCGAGGTCGGGGGTCTTGGAGCCGAGTCGCGCCATGACGAGGGCCAGGCCCGTGTTGAAGAAGAACTGGAGAATCAAGGCGGGAATCACCAGGAGCCACGACAGCGAGGGGTAGCTGCCGAAGATGACGGCGACCGCGACCAGCACGATCATCGAGAACAGCAGCTGCTGGAGCTGCTGGAGCGAGAACGAGATGGGCAGCGAGGCCCGGGGGAAGTGGAGGGCCCGGACCAGTCCGAGGTTTCCGGAGATCGACTTGACGCCCGCCATCACGGAGCTCTGCGTGAAGGTGAAGACGAAGACGCCGGTGACCAGGAACGGCACGAAGACGTCGTGGGGAATCCCCTCCCTGGTCCCCAGGATCAGCCCGAAGATCAGGTAATAGACACAGGCGTTCAGCAAAGGCGTGACCACTTGCCACAGCTGGCCCAGTTTGGCCTGGCTGTACTGCGCGGTCAGTTTCGCCCGGGAGAAGGCCAGGATGAAGTGGCGTCGGCCCCAGAGCTGTCGCATGTACTCGAACAGCCCCGGCCGGGCCCCGCTCACGGTCAGGCCGTACTTGGCGGCCAGCTGGGCCGCGCCGAGGCCCTCGTCGGCGGACGGCGGGGTCCCGAGGGCTACCCCACCGTCGTGGGTCGTGTCACTCACAAGTTGAAACTCTCGTCTTCACGCGCAGCCAGTCGCGGGCGCGGCTCAGGCGGACAGGTCCCGGAAAGAAAATACGCCTCATGCTCTCAGAGGAAAGCCTCTCAGATGACCGGAGGTCGGCCCAGCCTCGTCAGCCGCCACACCGTACGCCACTTGATCGGGCGTCGCGGCCCGCAGGGGGTCGACCAGCCTTCCCGGAATCCGCCGAACCACGCCTTCAGCGCAGGCAGGGAGGGACGCCTGAACAGGGTCAGCAGCAGCCAGACCCCCGGATAGAGGGGAACCAGCGGGGCGGGCAGGTTCCGGCGGGCGAGCCAGACCCGGTTACGGGCGACCATGCGGTGATAGACCGCGTGCCGGGACGGGGCGGTGGTGGGGTGGTTCAGCACCAGGTCCGCGCGGTAGTCGATCATCCAGCCCGCGTCCAGTGCCCGCCAGGCCAGGTCCGTCTCCTCGTGGGCGTAGAAGAAGTCCTCCGGCAGCGGGCCGACCTCGGCGATCACCCGGGTGCGTACGGCGTTGGCGCCGCCCAGGAACGTCGTCACGCGCGAGGAGCGCATCGGGTCGCCGGCCCGCAGCCGGGGCACGTGCCGCCGCTGGGTGGCGCCGGTGTCCGGGTCGGCGATCCGGAAGGTGACGATCCCGAGCTCCGGGTCCGCCGCGAACGCCTGCCGGCACAGCTCGGCGGTGTCCCGGTTCGGGAGCAGCCCGTCGTCGTCCAGGAAGAGCAGCGCGTCCACGTCGGCCCCGCAGGGGCCGAACGCCTCGATGCCGACATTGCGGCCGCCGGGGATGCCCAGGTTCTCGGGCAGTTCCACCGTGCGCACCCCGGCCAGCACCTCGGGGACCGGGGCTCCGTTGCCGACCACCACGACCTCGATCCGGTCACCGTGCTGGGCGGTGACCGAATCGAGGAGGGCGCGGAGCTCGTCCGGGCGGTTGCCCATCGTGATGATCACCGCGCCCAGTTTCATGGGAGAGGTCACTTCAGCCTGCTGGACGCCAGGACGGACACCAGATGCAGCAGGGTCTGCAGCAGCGCGATGCCGGCCATCACCGCGACGGTCAGGCGGGTGTAGAAGAGGTCGCCGCCGATCGCGTCGATCACGGCCACCAGGAGGATCACCAGCGAGGCCTCGATGCCGAGGATCAACCGGTGGAACTTCAGCGCCCCGGCCGCCCGGCGGGCCAGCGCCATGCCGGAGGAACGCGGCTCGGACGCCGCCTCCTTCACCGGTGGCATCCCGCCCTGGTGGCGGGCCACGCCCACCAGGTCCGTCTCGGCCTTGATGAGGATCGCGCCGAGTGCGGCGAGGGTTCCGAGGAAGGCCCAGAGCCAGTCGATCCGGCCCTCGCCCCAGATGTCGGCGGCGCGCAGGCCGAGGCCGACGAGCACCGCCGCGTCGCACAGGTAGGCGGCGACCCGGTCCAGGTAGACCCCGCTGAGCGAGTACTGCTTCTTCCAGCGGGCCAGCTCGCCGTCCACGCAGTCGAACAGCAGGTAGAGCTGGACCATCGCCACGCCGAGCACGGCGCCCCACACACCCGGCACCAGCAGCGCCGGGGCGGCCAGGGCGCCGGCCAGCGTCATCACGTACGTCACCTGGTTCGGCGTGACCCGGGTGTTGACCAGGTAGCGGTCCACACGCAGCGAGACCTCACGCATGTACATGCGCCCGGCCCAGTGCTCGCCGCTTCGCCGGTCCTTCACGCCCGGGGGGTGAACGACCGGACGGAGTTCAGCTACTGATGGTCGTCGCATAGTCGGCGTACGCGTCCCTGATCTGGTCGGTGGACAGGTTGAGGTGCTCCAGGACCGTGAAGCGTCCCGGACGCGTCTGCGGCGCGTAGTCGACGGCCTTCACGAACTCGTCGACGCTGAAACCGATCTCCTCCGGCAGGACCGGCAGACCGTGGCGGCGCAGTATCGATGCCATCAGGAGGGACTCCTGGCGGGCACCGCGCAGATGCATGGCGAAGCAGGCGCCGAGGCCGACCTGCTCGCCGTGGCTGGCCGCGCGCTGGGGGAACAGCAGGTCGAAGGCGTGGTTGATCTCGTGGCAGGCGCCGGAGGCCGGGCGCGAGTCGCCCGCGACCGACATCGAGATGCCGGTGAGTACGAGCCCCTCGGCCAGCACCTTCAGGAAGGCGTCGTCGCCGACCCCGCCGGGGTGGCGCAGCACGGCCTCGCCCGCCTGGCGGGCCATCGCGGCCGCGAGTCCGTCGATCTCCTCGCCGTTGACCTCGTGGGCCAGCTCCCAGTCGGCGACGCAGGAGATGTTCGAGATCGCGTCGCCGATGCCGGAACGGACGTAACGGGCGGGCGCCTCACGGATCACATCGAGGTCGATGACGACGGCGATCGGGGTGGGCACCCCGTAGGAGCCGCGCCCGTTGTCGTTGTCCAGTGTGGCGACCGGCGAGCACAGGCCGTCGTGCGAGAGGTTCGTCGCGACGGCGACCATGGGCAGTCCGACCCGCGCCGCGGCGTACTTCGCCACGTCGATGATCTTGCCGCCGCCGAGGCCGACGACGGCGTCGTACCGGTTGCCCTTGATACCGTCGGCGAGCTTCACCGCGGAGTCGATCGTGCCGTCGGCGACCGGATACCAGTCGGCACCCAGCAGGACCGGGGCGAGCCTCTCCCGCAGGGCGCGCCCGGAACCGTCGCTGATCGCGATGGCGAGCTTGCCCGAGGAGGAGATCCGCTGATCGGCCAGGAGACCCGCCAGATCGTCCATGGCGCCGCGCCGGATGTCGACGACGACCGGGGACGGAATGAGCCGGGTCAGTACTGGCACGCGATCTCACGGCCCTTCTTGAGGTCGTCGTGGTTGTCGATCTCGACCCAGGTCACGGTGCCGATGGGGGCCACGTCGACGGTGAAGCCGCGGCCCACGAGCTCCTGATAGCCGTCCTCGTAGTAGAGGTCGGGGTCGCGCTCGAAGGTGGTCCTCAGCGCGTCCGCCAGCTCCTCGGCGGCCTCGGCCTCGATGAGGGTGACGCCGATGTACTCGCCGGTCGCGGTGGCCGGGTCCATCAGCTTCGTGATGCGCTGGACGCCCTTGCCCTCCTCCGCGATGACCTTCATCTCCTCGTCGGCGAGGACCTTCTCGGTGTCCAGGGCGAGGATGATCTTCTGGTCCTTGCCCCGGGCGTCCAGGAGGGTCCTCTCGACGGAGACCGGGTGCACGGTGTCGCCGTTGGCGAGGATCACGCCGCGCTTGATGACGTCACGGGCGCACCACAGGGAGTAGGCGTTGTTCCACTCCTCGGCCTTGTCGTTGTCGATGAGCGTGAGGGTGACGCCGTAGGTCGCCTCCAGCTCGGCCTTGCGGGCGTAGACGGCCTCCTTGCGGTAGCCGACGACGATCGCGACCTCGGTGAGTCCGACCTCGGCGAAGTTGGCGAGCGTGAGGTCGAGGACCGTCTTGTCGCCGTCGACAGGGACGAGCGCCTTGGGCAGCGTGTCCGTGTAGGGGCGCAGACGTCGTCCTGCACCGGCTGCCAGTACGAGGCCGATCATGCGAGTTCTCCTTCGTCGTGTACGGCGGGGGCCGAGGAGGACACCCAGAAGCGGATGGACTCCACGAGCACCACCAGAGCCACGGCGACCGCGAGCGCGGTCAGGGCCGTGGTGAAACCTGAGGTGTGGGTGAGTACGGCGGCGAGGACGGCCACCAGCGCGGTACGGCCCTCGTGCCCACCGATCGTCCGCACCAGCCACAGGGGCGGCGCGCCGGTGCCGCCGCGGATGCGGTACACCGTGTCGTAGTGATGGTAGGCGACGGCCGAGACGAGCCCGAAGGCCGCCGGAACGGCGTGCGGGACGTCGCTGCGTGCCGCCAGCACGAGGATCGTGACGTACTCCGCCGCCCGGAAGAACGGCGGCACCAGCCAGTCGAGCGCGCCCTTCAGCGGGCGGGCGACGGCGAGGCCGGAGAGCAGGACGTGCACCCCGGCGGCGGCGACGGTGAGCCAACTGCCGTACGGGAGGAACAGCGCGGCGCCGACCATGACCAGCGTCCCGAGCAGGGCGACGGCCGGGGCCGTGAACGCGCCGCGGAATCCGGGCGTGATCGCCGCGACGGCCCGGGCGAGGGGACCGGAGTCGGCGAGGTCCGCCAGGGCCTGTGCCGCGCGGTCGGTGCGGCCGGCCCTACGGGTCAGCGAGCGCAGCAGGCGGCCCGCCGTGGTGTAGCAGGCGGCCAGGGAGCAGCCGACGAGCAGGGCGTAGAAGACGATGCGCGGGGTGGTGAGCGCGGTGAGCACCGCGATCATGGCCCAGCGTTCACCGATCGGCAGCACGATCATCCGGCGCACCCAGACCGTCCAGCCGACGCTGTCGAGCTTGTCGGAGAGGGCGGCGGTGGGGCTGGTGTTGGCGACCGCGTCGTGGTTGGCCTCGTTGAACGAGAAGTCCACGACATGGCGGCAGGCCTGGAGGACCATCGCACCGAGCGCGAGGGCCCATACATCATCACTGTCACCACCGCGCACCGCGCCGATAGCGAGACCGGCGTAGTACGCGTACTCCTTGGCCCGGTCGAAGGTGGCGTCCAGCCAGGCGCCCATCGTGGAGTACCGCAGCGAGTAGCGGGCCAGCTGCCCGTCGGTGCAGTCCAGGACGAAGGAGACCAGGAGCAGGATCCCGGCGGCAACGTATCCGCCCCGGGTTCCGGTGGCCGCGCTGCCCGCCGCGATGAGCGCCGTGATCAGCGAGGCGGTGGTGACCTGGTTCGGGGTGAGGTTGCGGCGGGCGCACCAGCGGGCGATGTAGCGGGAGTAGGGGCTGATGCAGTACGTGGTGAAGAAGCCGTCGTGGGCCTTCACCGCGCTGCGCAGCCGTACCGCCTCGTCGTCGACCGCGGCGAGGCCCGCCTCGGCGGTGGCCTGCTGCTCCGCGTCCGTGGGGACGGCCGCGACGAGCGAGCCGAGGGCGGGGCGCTGTACGGCGGTGCCCTCGGCCTCCAGCGCGACGGCGATACGGCCGGGGACCGTCCGGTCCTCGGGCGCGGGGTCCGCCTCCGGCTCGACGACCGGGGCGCCCGCGCTGACCGCAGCGGTGGTGCGGTGCAGCGCGCGCAGCAGGGCGCCGCGCGCCTCGGCCTGGGCGGTGAGCGCGCCGGGGACGGTGGCGGCGGGGAAGCGCGGGTCGGTCAGTCCGAGCCGCAGCGCGTGGACGTGGCCCACGAAACGCGGGTCGACCAGGGCGACCCGGCGGCCTGCCGGGACGGCGGCGAGGAGGGCTGCGGCGTCACCGGCGTCGACGGCGGTCTGCACGTCGAAGCCCAGGGACCGCAGATCGTCCGCGAGCGACGACCCGGGTACCGGCGTACCGGTGAGGATGGCGGTCGACAGACGAACCCACTCCTTGGCACTGACGAGGACGACACACGGCGGCACTGCCACGAGGCGGGCCGGCGGCGTGTCGGCTGAGGCTATCGGATGAACGGAAGGCCGAGTTCACCGCCCGTTTGTGCGCTGTTCGGGTGGACCCGCAAACCCGGGCGGCGTTGGCGATCATCATCATCGATCGGGGGCCCGGCCCACAAACCACGCCCGGACCGGGTGAGCGGGACGCCGGGGCCCTGCCGAACGCAAGGCCCTTAGCCTTGATCCACCGACGTGATGTCTGTGGATGACTCTTCCGGAAACGAGGAAGTGCCTTGTGACCTGTGATGATGGGAGTTCTTCAGGCTTCCAGCACGCACGATCGGCAAGGCACTTCCGAGATGCAAGTTTCCCATACGCCGGCGGCGGTCTCCGCTGCGTTCGATGATCCGAATCTGGTCGCGCTGGCCGGGCTGGTTCCGGTGATGCGGCTGGCCGAGCGGTGTGGTCTTTCGCGTCTGGTGGCCCAGAAGGTGAGGCTGACCGGGACAGCGAACGGCGCGGGGGCCGCGGCGGGTGCCAAGGTCAGCAGCATCGTGGCCGGCATGGCGGCGGGGGCGGACAGTATCGACGACCTCCACGTGCTGCGGCACGGTGCGATGCCGGCCCTGTTCCGGGGGATCCGCGCGCCGTCCACGCTGGGCACGTTCCTCCGCGCGTTCACCCACGGCCACGCACTCCAACTCCACGCCGTCCACCGCAGGTTCCTCGCCGGTCTGGCCGCCCACACCCCCCTGCTGCCCGGCTCCGGCACGACGGCGTTCATCGACGTCGACTCCACCCACAAACGGGTCTACGGCCGGGCCAAGCAGGGCGCCGAGTACGGCCGGTTCAAGGGCATCCGCACCATGCACCCCCTGCTCGCCACGATCTGCACCCCACAGTCGCGCCCGGTGATCGCCGCAGTACGGATGCGCCGCGGCAAGGCAGCCGATTCCCGTGGAGCCCCGAAATTCGTCAGCGAGGCACTCGCCACCGCCGCCGAGGCGGGCTGCACCGGCACCCGGATCCTGCGAGCGGACTCGCAGTTCTACAACGGCGGGGTGATCGCCGCCTGCCGCCGGGCCGGAGCCCGCTTTTCGATCACCTGCGGGATGAACCCCTCCATCAAACGGGCCGTCCTGGGCATTCCCGACGGGGCATGGCAGCAGATCACCTACCCCACCGCGGTGCCCGACCCGGAGACCGGCGAACTCATCTCCAACGCCGAAGTCGCCGAGATACCCGCCTACACCGCGTTCACCGGCCGCAAGAAGAGCGAACGGGTCACCGCCCGGCTGATCGTGCGCCGGGTCCGTGACCTGGCCAAACCCGCCGTTGTGGGCGAACAGGGCGAGTTGTTTCCCGTCTGGCGCTACCACCCGTTCTTCACCGACCAGCCCGCCCCGACGCTCCAGGCCGAGCAGGAACACCGTCACCACGCCGTCATCGAGCAGGTCATCGCCGACAGCAAAGCCGGGGCTCTGGCCCACCTTCCGTCCGGAAACTTCAACGCCAACGCCGCCTGGCTCACGCTGTGGGCGATGACCTACAACCTGCTGCGGGCCGCCGGCGCGCTGGCCTCCACGTTCCACGCCAGGGCCACCACCACCACGATCCGCACCCACCTCGTCCACGTTCCGGCCCGGATCGCCCGCTCAGCACGGCGCATCACCCTGCACCTGCCACGCAACTGGCCCTGGCAGCACGCCTGGACACACCTGCTCGACACCGCCCACGGGCCACCCGGCTGACACGAACAGCCCCCGTCCACCCGCCCGCAAGGGCCCGACCGGAACCACACCGTGGAAAAGCTGGGCAAACCAGCGGATACAACCTGCCCATACCCAGCCACCGACCCGAACCGGCCCAGAAACCGATCAGAAGATCACACTCAAACCACTTCGGTGGATCAAGGCT
>NZ_NEUE01000252.1 GCF_002910905.1 Streptomyces sp. SM11
AGCAGCCCATGGCGATCCCCTACGGGATCTACGACATTGCCAACAACAGCGGATGGGTCAACGTCGGCACCGACCACGACACCGCCCAGTTCGCGGTGGAGTCCATCCGACGCTGGTGGCAGCACCGCGGACGGGCGGACCACCCGAATGCCACCCGGCTCCTGATCACCGCCGACTCCGGCGGCTCCAACGACCCCCGCCGCTGGACCTGGAAGAGCAACCTTGCCACCTTCGCACGAGAGAGCGGCCTGGAGATCACGGTCTGTCACCTACCGCCGGGGACTTCGAAGTGGAACAAGATAGAACACCGGATGTTCTGTCACATCACCGCGAACTGGCGGGGGCGGCCCCTGACCAGCTACCAAGTCGTCCTCGAGACCATCGCCGCCACAACCACCAGGACCGGCCTGACCATCGGGGCCGAACTGGACACAGGCAGCTACGACCTCGGCATCAGCGTCACACCCGCCGAGTTCCACGCCCTTCCGATCACACCCAACGCCTTCCACGGTGACTGGAACTACACGCTGTCTCCCGTTCCACCGCGAGCGCCAGACGCGCCGGCAACGACACACCGGACCGACCCGGCCCTGACCGCGATGCTCACCGACCCGGCCCTGACCGGCATGTCACGAACCGCCTTCGAGCATCTGGTGGCGGTCTCGGAGCCTTTCTGGGACGCCTTGGCCGAGGCAGCATTCCAGCGACGCTTCCACCGCCCGCGCAGCTACCGCCACCCACAGACCAGCAGCGTGGACCACACCCACCGCCTCCTGGCAGCCATCCTGCGCCGCCGCAGAGCGGTGACCATGACGTTCCTGGCGCAACTACTGGGCGTCAACCGCACCAACCTGTCCATCCAGTACCAGGACGCGAAACGGCTCCTGGACATGCACCGGATCCTCGTCACGCCGATACCCGGATCGCCCGCCCGCACATTGGAACAGCTACACGCCCGAACAACCCCCGCGGAAACCCGTGACTGACAGTTATTGAAATACGGGCCCCCGGCCGGACCGAGAACTGCCAGATCGGCGTCTTCGCCGCCTACGCCTCCGTCCGGGGCAGGGCCCTGGTCGACCGCGAGCTCTACCTCCCGAAGTCCTGGACCGGAGACCGGGAACGCTGCCGCACCGCAAGGGTCCCCGACGAGCGGGAGTTCGCCACCAAGGGCGAACTGGCCCGGCACATGGTGCTGCGGGCCCTCGCCTCACCGCTGCCCATCGACTGGGTCACCGCGGATTCCGCCTACGGTCAGGACAGCCGATTCCGCCGGCTGCTGGAACAGTCGGGCGTCGGCTACGTGCTGGCCGTCCCCAAGTCCCAATTCTCCGTGGGTTGTTCACGGATCGAGGGTCTGTTCGCGCACGCCCCGGACGAAGCGTGGGAGAAGATCTCATGCGGCGACGGCGCGAAAGGGCCACGCGTCTACCACTGGGCAGCGGTGCGGCTGCCGGCCGTCGCCGAGTTCGACTGTCAGGGAGAGGCCCCTCATCGGATGCGGTGGGCACTGGCCCGGCGCAGCATCAGCAAGCCCGACGAGATTGCCTACTACCTCGCCTACACGCCCCTTCAAGTCACCGTCCAGGAGCTGGTGCGGGGCGCGGGGGCACGCTGGGCGATCGAGGAGTGCTTCCAGGCCGCGAAGAACGAGTGCGGCCTGGACCAGTACGAGGTCCGCCGCTACGTGGGCTGGTATCGGCACATCACTTTGGCCATGCTCGCGCATGCCTTCCTGGCCGCCACGGCACACCGGCCCAGGGAAGAGGGGGCGAAACAGGTGGGACAGCCTGGGCCATCGAGCTCACAGTGGCGGAGGTACGGCGACTCCTGGCAGCTTGTCGCGCCCAGCCCCCGCACCTGAGCGGACACCGAGGACGACACCACGCGCTGAGCTGGTCGAACTGGCGCCGCCGACGCCAAGCAGTCGCCCGCCGCTGTCACTACCAGCGGCGTTGTCGAACGATCGAGGGACGGTCTCCCTGAGACCGCCCCCGCACGACCGGAGGCCCGCTACACTCCCGCCACCCGGCGAAAGACCAGTTCAGACAGCAAACTCCTGCTGGAGTACTAATTCATCGACGGCCCCAGTCCCCTTGTCTCAATAGCTGTGGGTTCCCGTTTCTCGCGGCTGGCGCCGGGTGGACCTCGCCCGGTTGCCGCAGCCGAGGGAGCACCACGCCTGGTCACGTCGCCTGGCCAGGAAGAACATGCCGCAACTGGGGGCGTGGCAGCGCCGCACCCGCTGACGGTCTGGACCCGCGGCCAGGACGAGCGTCTCGCGGGCGACGACGGCGTCGGCGCCGCCGCCCTGTTCCTGCTGTGCGAGCAGGCCGTCGCTGGTCATCCGGAAGACGACGGGGGCGGACGAGGCGAGTTCGTTCAGGCGGCTCCGCAGGCTGTCGGTGAGCGGCCGCTGTTCGGCTGTCGCGTCCAGCGCGTCGCGGACCAACCCGCGCAGCTTCTCCAGTTCCTCCAAGGGGAGGGCGGCCAATCCTCGGTCGGCGGCGCAGGCGCGCCACCGCCTGGTGAGTTCCCGATCGGCGAGGAAGTCGACGTCGCCGCGCCCCAGGCCTGCGCCGACGACAACGGTGTTGGCCAGGTCGAGGACCGGGTCCTCGCCGATCCACGGCATTTCCTGCAGGTCCCGGATGGTCATGCCTCCCAATCTACTGGATTCAGGTCGGCGAACCCGTGATAGCTTCAGATCACGGATTTAATCTGCCAAATCCGTGAGTCACGTTTTCGACGAAGGGTGATGCCATGAGTACGACCATCGAGTACGTCAGGTTCGACACCGACGACCCCGCCGCCCTCACCGCCCACCGGGAGCAGCTCGTCGACCTGCTCAGGGAGAACTACGGCGACGGCTTCCAGGGTGCCCACCTCGCCCGGTTCGACGACGGCACCGTCCTGGACTTCATCATCTGGTCGTCCGCCGACGTCGCCGAGCGCGCGGCCAAGGAGATGCCGACCGCCCCCGGGCACAGGGCTTCTTCAGCCGGATCGGCACGGTGCATGAGATGCGGCACGCTCAGGTACTGCACACCGCGTAGCCCCCGAGATCAAGGAGAATGACGCTGTGCCCTCGGCAGACGAACTACTCAGCGCGGACACCGTCGCCGACCTCGCCCGATGCCTTGCGCGAGCCGGTGACGGGATCACGGCGCATGAGACCCGGGGGTGCGGCGCCCTCCTGGACGGGCTGAGCTTCACCGAGCGTGTCGCGCTGATCAGAGATGCCGTCCTGGCTGATATTCCCGCCGACTACCCGGCCTTCGCGAACGTGTTGCGCACCGCACTGCGGGACAGCGATTTCACCGGATGGATGATCTTCCCGGTCACCGAGGCCGTCGCCGTACGGGGCCTGGACGCCTTCGAGCCGGCGCTCGCCCTGCTTGCAGAACTCACCCCGCGTCTGACCGCGGAGATCGCCGTCCGACCGTTCCTCCGTGCCGACCTGGAACGCGCGCTGCGGGTCATGACGCCGTGGACCGCCCATCCCGACCTCCATGTCCGCCGACTGGCCAGTGAGGGCACGCGGCCAAGACTGCCCTGGGCGCCCCAGCTTCCGGATCTGATCGCGGATCCGACACCCGCACTGCCCCTGCTCGACGCGCTGTACCGGGATGACTCCGAGTACGTCCGCAGATCCGTGGCCAACCACCTCAACGACATCAGCCGTGACCACCCCGACATCGCCGCCGGTGTCGCGGCGCGCTGGCTGAGCGACCCGGCACCGACGACAACCCGGTTGGTACGGCACGGCCTGCGGACCTTGATCAAGTCCGGCCACGCCGGGGCCCTTACGCTGCTCGGCCACTCCCCGGACAGTCCCGTCGCTGTCGAGGGCCCGCACGTCCACGCCTCAGAGATCCAGGTCGGCGACTATCTGCTGTTCGACTACTCGGTGACCAACACTCACGATCAGACCGCTCACCTCGTCATCGACTACGTCGTCCACCATATGAAAGCCAACGGGACCCGCACTCCCAAGGTCTTCAAACTCGCCACACGGTCCCTGACTCCCGGCCAGACGTGGCGCGCGACACGCAGACACTCCTTCAAGCCGATCAGCACGCGGCGCTACCACCCGGGTGTCCATCTGGTGCAGCTCCAGGTCAACGGCCGATCCCATGGGGAAGCCTCGTTCACGCTGCACTGCTGAGGGCAACCGCCTCGCATCCCGCTTCGGTGGCGTATCCGCCATCGCGCCGCCACCCCAATGGGGCTTCCGCCACCAGAAACGGGAACCTGCATCCGCGCAGCTACCCCTTGGAATCCATCATCTAGCGAACCCCAGACGACGGGGAATGATCTATTTTCATTGCCTATACAGCTTATATCAGCATAGGTGCCACGCGGCGTTCCTGCTGTGCTCGCTCATGGTTCTGGGAGCTCGCTATGACGGCATGGTTTGCCAAGCACGTGGTCGACACCGGGCGGTTGCGGCTGTTCTGCTTCTTCACGGCGTTCATCGGGGCGTTCCTGTTCATCAGGTTCAGCGTGCGCATGATCCGGGCGGAGGTTTCCTGGTGGCCCGGCAACGTCACGCGCGGTGGGACGCACATCCATCACGCTGTCTTCGGTGTGGTGTTCGGAGTCGGTGCTGCCCTCGTCCTGGACGATTTCGCTCTGCTGCTCGATCTGAAGGACGTCTACTGGTCCGAACGCGGGCGGCTGTCTGTGGATGCCGTGTTCCTCGCCGTCGCGCTCACCGGTCTCGCTCTGACCGGTATCAAGCCACTGGGCCTTGACCGTGCCCTCGCTCCCAGGGATGCCAGTACCGGTCTGGTCGCGTGGATCGTCACCGCCACCATTCTGGTCAATCTCGCCCTGGTGGTGCTGGCGCTGGCCAAGGGCAAGACATGGAGTGGGCTCATCGGACTGTTCCTGCCCGGCCTGGCTCTCGTCGGCGCGGTCCGTCTCGCCCGCCCCCGTTCGCCCTGGGCCCGCGCTCGTCACGACGAGGGGCCGTGGAAGCTGCGAGGCCGAGGTGCGTGAGGAGCGGGTCCGCAAGCCGCTGGTGCGGGCGAAAGTCGCGTTTCAGGAGTTCTTGGCCGGGCGCTTCGGGTCGGGGCCTGAGGGCCCATGAGCATCGCGGAGCAACAGGCGGCCCCCACCGGGCCGACTCTGCATCGCAGACCGCGATTCGCTGGGCAGTTGAGCGAACGGCGTGTGCGATCTTGAGAGCATGGCGCATGAGGAAGCCGGGAGCGACGGGCACGGCAAAGGACTTCCGCTGGCCATCGGTGCGGTCCTGTTCCTTGTACTGCGGCTGTTCGCCGTCTCCGACTACGACTGGTACACCGCGTTCGCCGTGCTGCACACCGTCGATGTCGACGACAGCATCGCCGTGGTCATGGGCACCCTGATGGCCGACCCGATCGCCGCGGCCGTCTATCTCGCCCTGCTCACCCCGCTTGCTGTCCTCTGGCTGCCGCTGAGCGCGCCAAGGCACCGACGACGCACCGAGGAGGAGGCAGCGCGGCAGCCCCCGCGCCCCTCGCTGGGAAGCGGGCTCCTTCTCCTGCTCGGCGCCCTGGTGCCGCTCGCCGCGTATGTCTGGTCCTTCCGCGCCTGGTGGGTCCTGGCGACCACGGTCGCCCTCGGCGCGCTGCTCCTCGCGCTCGACCGCGCGTCGAAGGCCGGCAGCCGGCTGCGGCAACTGGCTCAGTGGACAGGCCGCCACCTCGGAAGGCTGATCCTGGCCGGATGGCTCCTCGCGGCGGCCACCGTCAACACCCCCTGGGTCCCCCTGGAACGCGTCGACCTGCACGATGAACCCCCCTTGCGCGGTTACGTCCTGCAGGCGGAACCCGGCTTCCTCAAGTTCCTCACCGAGAACCAGCGCGAGTTCCGCATCCTCACCGACCAGAACGTCGCCTCCAGGGAAGAAATTCAAGGGGACTGATGGTGCGGAGTGGGTCCTTCCGTGCGGTTCGCTGCCACTCGATGCTGTGATGTCGGGGCATCGCTGCCGGTCAGATACTCGAGGTTCGCTTGGGCTGCGGCATGGACATGCGCAAGCCGTACCCAAGCGATCTCGCCGATGAGCAGCGGGAGTTCATCGAACCCGTGATCACAGCGGTCACACTCGTACCGGGCTGGATGATCGTTTCAGCGGGTGACTTCTTACCGCCGCATGGGTGAGTGGGCAGTGATTCCGGTTCCGCTGTCCCTGGCATGAGGACTACAAACCCCTGTGCGGCCCTGGCTCGGGGCTGTCATTCACCGTCAGATTCCGTGAGCCGCTCCCGTACCCGCTCCCTGGGACGGGGCTGCGGCATGCGCTCTGTCCTTCGATGCCAGGAACGGTTCACCATGAAGATCACAACTCCTTGGCGATTGTTCGCCACGGCCGCAATCGCACTCGCCACCGTGGCGGGCGTCACGACGCCGGGGCAGGCGGAACCCGCCACACCCGCGCAGGGGACCGCCCCTACGGCTGCGGCCCTTCCCGGCTATCAGGTGATCCACGGCGGGCCGGCCACCGTGGACAACTTCGCTCGGATGTATATGGCCTGCCCGTCGGGCAAGGTCGTCGTGGGCGGCGGTGGCGAGGCCCAGGGTGCCGACGGTGTACTCGTCGGCAGCTTCCCCAGCTACGTCGGCGGCACCTACCGGTGGAACATCGTGGCACGGCAGGAGGACCAGAGCCAGGTGACCGTGACCGGGCACATCATCTGCGTCGACAGCACCGCCCTGCCCGGCTACCAACTCGTCAACCTGCCCAACGCCAATATGTCCAACGGGAGCTCACGCGAGGTCTCCTGCCCGTCGGGGAAGGTAGTGGTGGGCGGCGGAGCGGAGGCCCGAGGAACCAGCGCGACACTCCGCTTCAGCATCCCCATCCCCGCCAAGAAGGTCCCGTACTACTCATGGACGGCGAGCGGTCGGTCGCTCTCCGAGGACACGGTCGGCATCACTGTCGACGCGATCTGTGCGGACCCCTTGGCCGGGTACGAGATCATCGAATCGCCCGTGACGGAAACCCCCAACCCCACCCGGCTCACCGTGACCTGCCCCCAAGGGAAGGCCATCCTCGGCGGAGGCCCCGGCGGCTACAACACCGCCATCGTCAGCGCCAGCCGTCCCGAATTCATCGACTCCGCCCACGGCTATCGCTGGGCAACGTCCGTCCGCGAGCCCTCCCGCTCGACCGCCATCAGCAGTGCCAGCGCGATCTGCGCGAACACCTGACCCTGCTCGTCCCCGCCTCCGGACACGCCGGGATTCGGGGCGTCCGGGGGCAGGCCGCAGTACCTCCCTGATACCACCATCCGGGCCATATACGGGGTGCGCCTGGCTCCGAGCGGGCGGTACGTGCCCTTCCATCCGGCTTGCCATCGCTCAGTGACGTGACATTGAGTCATCGCCGCTGCTCAGGCGTTCAGGGTTCACCTTCCCTGACCTCAACCACGAAACAGACAAGAGCTCACGTTCCGCACTCTCTACCCCTGGTCTCGGGCCGGCATCGCACACAAGCCCTCGGCTCAGCAGTTCCGGGCGGTGGCACCCACCGGGCTGGTGATGTCCGGGAAGAGGCCCACCGGTTGTACCGCTCGCCCCCGCCCTACCGCCGCACCTGAATCAGCGCGTGCGTGCCACTGGTACGCCAGGCGCCCCCGGACCGCTCCAGAGCGTCCACCGCTCCCTCCTCCAGGCCGACGACGACATCGGACTTCAGGGTCCGGAGCGCCGCGACGGCCCCCGGGAAGTACCTGGTGAGATCGGCGAAGGACGCCGTCGCGTCCCACGACTGGTCGCCCACCAGGCGACGGTAGTTGAGGTCGCCCTTCAGGACGGTGAGCGCGGCGCCCCCGAACTCACCGCGAAGGTCCTCAGGCATCTCCCCGTACGGCTGCGGAGCGCAGAAGAACGGGTGGGTGCGGACCTCCAGGTCTCCTGCCCCCATGGCCTTCCACAGCCGGCCGCCGATCCTGCCGGCTTCTCCGGGCGCCTCGACGAGGCGACGGAGGCAGTCGACGACGTCAGCCGTCATCGCGTCGGAGACGTAGTAGGGGTAGGGCTTCACGTGAAGCACGACCCGGTCGGCACGCCGCTGTTCCAGGAGGTGGTCGATGAGGATCAGGTCGGGGATCAGCTCCCGGCCCGCGTTGTCCGCCACGACGGCGACCGTGGAGCCCGACCCGACGGGCAGAAGCCGCCACAGCAGGACGCTGTCGTCGGCGACCAGCGCGGGATCTGCGGTAGCTCCGGCCGCCGGCTCCCCCGCCGCGACCCGGAAGCCGAGGTCCGCGCGGTTGCCCCAGAGCGAGGCGTGCAGCAGGGCTGTGGCCCGCTCCTCGGCCGGCACGTTCGCGAGCGCGTCCAGGGCGCGCAGCTCCTCTTCCACCGCGCCGCCTCCCAGTTCGGCCTTCTTGAACGGCGCGAACGGATCGACTCCCCGCCATGGGCCGGTGCCGAAGTACCCGACCGCACCGAGGAGTCGGCGGTAGAAGTAGCTCTCCGCCCACAGGAACGGAGCGTCGTACCAGGAGCGGCCGAAGTACTCCTGTCCCGAGGCCGCCCAGCGCCCGTGATCGCGTTCCCCGGGGGCAAGCGGTTCGACAACGCCACGGGTGATCTCGTCCAGCAGGGCGTCGAGGGCCTCGTGCTGCCGTGGACCGTACGGGAACGCGTCCCGCACCTGCTGGACGAGAGCGGGGTGGCGCTTGGCCAGCACACCCCAGGCGAACGAACCGGGCTCGTTGCTCAGGATGACCGGAGCGTCCGACGCGGCGGTCGCCTTGGGGGCGTCGGCAGCCTCGTCACCCGAGGGGCGGGGGGTTTTCTCTGTCATGGTGTCCAAACCCTTCGTTGCTCGCTCATGTGTCCGTGATCCCCGGGGCGACGACGTCGGCCGCGCTCCCGCCAGCACCTCCCCTCGTACCACGATGCAGTACCGCGATACGGCCGGTTACCGCCCGCCTGCGCCGACGGACAGTGGCTGGTCCTCTCGGCCACCGCCCTCGACCAGCACCCGCCCGGAAGCGGAACCGGGCGCTACGAAGTCGGGGGCGGCGGCAGAAGGAGTACGCGGCGTCAGGCGGCTCGCCCGGGGGCCGCCCCGGAAGCAGCGTCGAACACCGGAGGAACGGGAGTGGCGGGCGGGGCAGGTGGGACGCGTACGAGCGTGGCCCAGGTGCACACACCGGCGGCGGGCGGCTGGGCGGCGGCGAAACCCCACTCCCCTTGGTGCCTCTCGGACAGTTCGCGTACCACCGCGAGGGAGACCTTGCGCCGCTCGGCGCACTGACCGGCGAGACGAGGCGCGAAGTGCGGGGCATGCGTGTCATGCACGACCACCTGAAGTACGCCGTCGGCCCGACGGAGCACCAGATGAACCATCTCTCCGGCCCCGGTGAAGCGGCAGGCGTGGACGGCGAGTTCGTGGACGAGTTCGAGCGCCGGCTCGATCAGCTCGTCCTCCACTCCGTGCACGTCGAGTACGGCGTCCGCCGCCTCGTGCGCGATCAGCGGGGTCGCGGTGGCCGAGGGGAGTGTCAGGCCGTAGACGAAGCGGGCGGCGGACGGCTCTCCGAGGTCCGGCGGGGGTGGCGGGCACTGCGTCACCCCCGCCGGGGCCCGAAGGGCGAACGGCGAGCCGAGAACGTAGGCGGGGAAGCCGGATCGCGGCCCCCCTCCGGCCCGTTCACGGCCGCTGCGGACCACGGGATCGGCGTCGGCCACCGAGGTGGGAACCGGATCGGAGACGGGGGCGGACGTGATGGCGGACATGTGGGCGGATGCGGTGACGGACACCGGGGCGGACACGATGGGCACGCTTTCGGGCATGACGACTCCGTTGGACGGCGCGGACGTTGGAGCATGGCCGCATCGATCACGACGCGGGTGACTTGTCGAGAGGCTCGTACGGCACATGAATCGTTCGGCGACGCGGCGCGTGGCAGTGGCTTGTCTCCCTGGCGCGAGCCCACCCCTCCCAGGGCAGGAGGACACGGGCAGGCTCACGCGATGCTCTTCTCGTTGCCTTGCGTGAGCGTCGCGTGACTTAAGGTAGGGCACCAGGTGGCTCATGTACCACTCATCCCGGAGATTCACCCCGAATGGATTGCGCGGGGCTCACCCGGCAGACTGGCCCACGGCCCGAGGAGAGAGGCGATCGATGCCGCCACGCACCACCCCCACGCAGCGTCAACGCAGGCTGGGCGCAGAGGTAAAGAAGTTGCGCACGGAGGCAGGGCTCACCGCCGAGTACGTTGCGGGCCTGCTCGGAATCGACCGGGGCAAGATCTCCAACATCGAGTCAGGTATCCGCACGATCAGTCCGGACCGGCTGCGAACGCTGGCGACGCACTGTGCCTGCGGGGACGAGCAGTACCTGATCGCTCTGGAAGAGATGGCCCAGCCGGCCAAACCCCAGTGGTGGTACGAGTATCGAGGCAGGGTCTCGCCAGGGCTGCTCGACATCGTCGAGCTGGAGTGGCACGCCAGCAGCATCCAGACGGCACAAACCGCCCACGTACCTGGCCTGCTTCAGACGGAGGACTACGCTCGCAGCATCTTCGCCGCCGTGCTACCGCCCCTCCCGCACCCCGAAGTCGAGCTGCGCCTGGCTCATCGCATGGACCGGCAGCGCGTGCTGGAACGCGCGGAGCCGCCTGCCTACACGGGGTACATCCACGAGGCCGCCCTGCGCATGCTCTTCGGAGGACGTGACGCCACCAGGGAGCAGCTGAAGGCTCTGATCGAGTGGAGCGAGAGGGACAACGTCCGGGTGCGAGTCATCCCGTTCGAACTCGGCAGCTTCCCTGGGGCAGGGCATGCCGCTCTGTACGCGAAGGGCCCGGTACCCCAGCTCGACACAGTGCAACTCGATACGGCACACGGCCCCGCGTTCATGCATGCCGAGCTGCAACTGTCGAAGTATCGGGCTCACTTGGAGTGGATGGACCGCATGAGCCTGTCCGTCACGGCATCGCGAGACCTCATCCGCAATATCATCAAGGACCTGTGAGGAGACCGATCGTGACAGACATCGAGTGGGAAGCCCCCTTCTGCGGGGAGGGCAACAACTGCTTCCGTATCGGCACCGACGCGGAAGGCAACGCCTACATAGCCGTAGCGGGCCAGGAGGACACCTACCTCACGGACACCCGCGAGGCATTGAGCGCACTCATCCAGGACATCAAGGCGGGCAAGGCCGACCATCTGCTGTGACGGTCCGGGGCAGGCCCGTGCGCCGCACGGCTGACGCCGCGCCCGCCCTCACGCGGGCCGGGGAACAGAGGCCAGAGCCGGCCGGTCGCCGGACACCGGGCCGGGGAACACAGTCGGCCGGTCGCCGGGCACCGCCCCGCCGAAGCTCGGAGGTGGCCGGATGCCGCCCTTCCCGTACGGCCTCGGCTGTCCCTCACGGAGGCCCGCGTGCCAAAGTCGCCGGACGGACCGAGCGAGCACGGACGCGAACGCAAGGAGCAGCACATGCGCGACGGGGGATCGCCGTGGACACTCACCGTGGCCACGGGCGGCGACACACTCCGGCAGGAACGCCTCACCCGGGATCTCCACGACACCCTGCACAGGGCGGACGGTCTCGTCGTCGGCTTCCATGACGCCGACGGGCCGGCCGAACCGGGCCGCAAGGGTACGGGCGTCGGTGAGGTGGCTCTCTGGGCCGCTACCACCGCCGCCACCACCGCCGCCGTCGCCCGCCCGGCGTCCCAGGTCCTGATCACCCTGATCAAGGAGTGGTGCGCCAAGGAGCGGCACCGCAAGGTCGTGGTCACCGTCGGGGACGACTCCATCCAGATCACGGGGCGTCCGGACGCGGCGCAGGAGCGCATGGTCCGGGAGTTCCAGGACCGGGTCGTCGGCGACGACGGTCCCGCATCGGATGACGGCGCGGCGTGACCCGCCTCCACAAGCGCCGGGCTCTCCTGATCGGCAACGAACACTACGACGACGGCCACTTCTCGCCGCTCGCTTCCGTACGGGCGGACGTATGGGGACTCGCCCAGGTACTGAAGCACCGCGGCATCGGCAACTTCGTCTCCGTACAGACGGAGTCCGATCTCACCGCGGACGACATGCGGGCGGCCATCGGAGAGTTCCTCCAGGAGCGCGACGAGGACGAACTCGCGCTCGTGTACGTCTCCGGGCACGGTGAGCGCACCGTACGTGACGGCGGCGAGTTCCACTTCATCGCCCGGGACACCGCATCCGACCGGGTGGCCGCGACCGGTGTCAGCGCCGGTTTCCTCAACGACGCGCTGGAGGAGTGCGTCGCCCCGCAGAAGATCGTGATGATCGACTGCTGCCGCAGCGGCGGGTTCGCCATGGGGCTGCGTACGTCGGACCGGCAGGACGACGGCTCCGTGGCCAAGTCCGGCGAGCGGCCCCCGCTGACCAGCAGGGGCGTGTACGTCCTGTCGTCCTCGCGGGCCGGCGAGGACTCGTACGCGGACGCGGGCGGCGGCGACGACGTGAAGCCGTCGGCGTTCACCGGCGAGGTCATCGAGGCGCTGCGCACGGGGAAGGTCAGCAAGGACGGCGGCAGCGCGGTAACGGTCAGCGACCTGTTCCACCACGTCAACCGGCGTATGCGTGCCCAGGACGGCGGGCGTCAGGTGCCCGTGCAGTCCGCGCTCGGCGTCGACGACCGCATCGTCATCGCGGACAGCCCCTTCGGCCTGGCCCCCGTCCTCGATCCTCTGAGTTCCCGACCCCGGACCGCCGCCGCCGGAGAAGCGACACCGCCAGGCGCCGCGAAATCCGCTCACGCGCAGCCCACCTGGACCGACCTCCTGGACTACTACCGCGAGTGCGTCCTGGCCGAGGGCGCCGAGACACCGCTGATGGACGTGAACCGCCAGGACACGTCGTACGTGTGCCTGGACGGTGCGGAGAGGTTCATCTCCGGAGACGTCGACGACGACGGCTGCGTCTCGCTCCCCGCGGAAGCGGCCCCGCTGGTGGACTCGGCGGCCGAGGAGGACGCCGAACTCTGGGCGGGTTACCCGGCCGTGGTCCTCACCGGGCCTCGCACCGGGCGCCCCTGGCAGCAGCCGAAGTTCGCGCCCCTGCTGGTACGAGGGCGAGGTGCGGCTGAAGCCGTACGGACCGGTCCAGCCGCATCCTCAGCTCGCGCACGACTGGCTGGGCGAGGACGAGGCCAACCAGCTCATCGACACGTTTCAGCCGTCCTGGCATCGAGGACAGCACGACCGGATGGCGGTGGAGGTACGGAACCTCCTCACACAGGAGTTCGAGCTGCCCTGCGTGCAGGAGCTCCGTCCGGACCAGCTCGCCGACCGTATCGACGTCCGCACGCCCGGCCACGGGGCCCGTAACACCGCGGTCCTGTTCGCGGCGCGCCCCCAGACAGGTTTCACGAGGAGTCTCCTCAACGACTTCGCCGGCATCGTCGAACAGACGGACCGGATCGGGAAGAACGCCCTCGGCGCCCTCGCGCCCGACGCCTCGCAGCGCGCCCGAGCCCTCGCCCACACGGACCCCGGCCCGGTGCGCCTCGTGACGCCGCTGCCCTCCAACGAGGCGCAGACCGCGGTGCTCCGGTCCGCCATGACCCGCCGCCTGACCGTGGCCACCGGGCCGCCCGGCACCGGCAAGAGCCAGTTGGTCGCCGATCTCGTGGCCACGGCGATCGCGGCGGGCCAGACCGTACTGGTCGCGTCCACCAACAACGATGCCGTGGACGAGGTCTGGCGCCGCTGCGACGCGCTGGTGCCCGGCAGCGTCGTACGCACCGGTTCGGCGCGGAAGAACGGCACCGGCAAGAGCAACGCGGAGCACGAGGCCGCCGCGCTGCACGCGCTGCGCACCGGCCCGGAGCCGTCCACCACCGTGGCCACGGCGTCGATGGCCGCCACGCTGGCCACCGAACGTCTGGCGGACGTACGGCAGGGGCTGGCCCACGTCGCGGAGGCCGAGCTGCGGCTTCGCCGGGCGGGCGAAGCCCGCGCCCACCACGCGGAACAGCTGGGGACCGTCGCCGCCGTACTCCCGGACCTGCTCGGTGGTCCACCCCGGCCGAGCGAGCTGGCGGACACAGCGCGCCGGCTCTCCCGCGCACGCTTCCTCGGATCGTGGCGCCGATCCCGTTTCCTGCGCAAGGCCGGTCTGGAGGCGTACACCGGTGACCCCGCCGCGGGCTGCCTCGCGCTCGCCGGCTTCGCCGCGGCCGAGGCGCAGTGGCGTGACGGGCGCGAGCACGCGGCCACCGTCGACGACACGGAGCTCTCGCGCACCCTGCGCGCAGCGGAGAGCGCCGTGCGGGACGCTTCACGCACGCTCCTCGCCACCAAGGTCCAAGCCGCGGCCTGGTCCGGACGCCGCCGCATCCTGGACCTGTTGGCGGCCCGGGACGGCAAGCGCAGCGACTGGCCGCAGATGCGGAGGGTCCTGGGCCGCTCGGACGGCTCCACGGATGCGCCCGCGGTGGCCGGATGGGCTGTCACCAGTCTTTCCGCCCGGCGGTTCCCGCTGGGCCCGGCCCTGTTCGATCTCGTCGTCATCGACGAGGCCAGCCAGTGCGCCATCCCCCAGGTCCTGCCGCTGCTGTTCCGCGCGCGGCGCGCCCTGGTCATCGGCGACCCCATGCAGCTCACGCACATCACGAAGACCAGCCCGCACCGCGAGGCTCTCATCCGGCGCGGGAACGGGTTGCGGTCCGACTGGCTGGAAAGGCACCACCTCGCCTACCGGCGCCACTCCGCCTTCCACGCGGCCGAGCAGTCCGCGGGCGGCACCTTGCTCCTCGACGAGCACTTCCGCTGTCATCCGCACATCGCCGCGATCTCCAACGAGTTCTTCTACGACGGCGGGCTGACCGTTCTCACCGACACCCGTGGCCGACCCGCTCTGGAGCACCGCTCAGCCGTCATCTGGACGGATGTGACCGGGCGCGCCGCCCGCCCTCCGTTCGGTGGCTCCTGGGTCAACGAGGACGAGATCCGCAAAGTGCTCGCCAGCGTCACGTACCTGCTGGACCAGCTGCCGCCCGAGGCCACCGTCGGCGTCGTCACGCCCTTCGCGCCTCAGGCCGAAGCGCTGCGCAAGCGGCTGCGGCCGTATGACGAGGAGCGTCTGCGCATCGGTACGGTGCACACCTTCCAGGGCGGCGAACGCGACGTCATGGTGTTCTCCCTCGTCGCCGGCGAAGGCATGCATCCGGGCGCCGTCGAGTGGGTCGGCGGACAGCTGAACCTGTGGAACGTCGCCATCACCCGGGCACGCGGTCACCTCATCGTGGTGGGGGGACAAGGAGCTCTGGCGAAAGCGGGGAGGCGTGGGCGCCGCACTGCTGGAGGCCGCGGAGCGGGACGGCGTACCCCCGGGTGGCGGAGACGAGGACGTGCTGCTCAAGCGCCTGTACCAGACCCTCTCCCGCGCGGCGGACGCCACGGTCACGCTGGGCGAGACCGTGCACGGGCATGCCGCGGACGCCGTGGTGCGTGGCGCCGGCGGGGCGGCTCCCCAAGCCGTGCTTCTCGATCGAGGAGTGGAGGAGGACGGCGACGCGGCACGCCACCTCCGGCTCATGCTGCACCGCCGGATGCTGCTGGGCGGTGGTGACGGTGAAGCCGAAGCGGCGCGTTGGCCGGCCTGGCGGCTGTACGACACCGACGAGCAGCGAGGGTGACTTCTGCCCCAGCGAAGCCGACCCGCTCCGGACGCCCCGGATCCAGCGTGCCCGAAGCCGATGCGCCGGTTGCCCGGAGGCCAGATCCGGCCACTCAGCATCGCCTGTCGGACCCTCCACGTAACCTCGCAGCCATGGAGGAACCCGCATCCGGCACACCGCCGGAACCCTGCGACGCGCCCTCGGCACCCGACGCCGACGAGACGCGCCGTCGCCTCGACGCGTACGCGTACCTCAGCGCGCCGGAGCGGCTGGAGTACCTCGCGATCATGCGGGTCTTCTGCGGCACGCTCCTGGCCGATCTGGCCGTCCCGGACGTGATGGCGAAGCTGCTTGAGGGCGGCGGGCCCGCCGCCGGACTCGACGCCGACCCCCTCACGGCGCGGCTGGAACAGCTGGTGAAGTGGGGGAACCTGCTGCGGGGCAGCCATACCGTCACGGCATCCAGCATCACGGAGTACCAGCGTTCGCGGGCCCGCTACCAGCTGTCGCGGCTGGGCGAGCGCGTCCAGCGGAACGCCGACGGGGTGCTGGCCGACGCCGACGCCGCCCGCGAGGTGAGCAACGAACTGCTGGCCCTGGTCGAGCGGGGGCTGCGGGAGCTGGCCGAGCTGGTCGCCGAGCCGGGCGGCATGGCTCCGCAGGACGGGCTGGAGCGGATCAGCACGCTGTTCGTGCAGTTCACCGGGTTCGCGGACTCCGTCCGGGACTTCTACGCCTATCTCGGCCAGGTGCTCTCCCGGTACGACCTGGACAGCGGCGAGTACCAGGGCTTCAAGGAACTCCTCCTGGACTACGTCGAGGCGATCACGGAGGACGTGTCCTTCCGCGCCCCCCGCATCTCGGCAGTCCTGGACGCGCTCTGGCCCCGCCTTCCGGGCCTGCTGGAGCAACTGGACGCCCACGCGCAGGGGCTCGCCGGGCTGCCGGTGCGGAGCGAGAGCCGTACGGAAACCCGCGTACAGCGCAGCCGGGGTCGCGAGCTCGCGGACTGGGAGGGGCTGCGGGGCTGGTTCAGGGACACCGACGGGCAGGGCAGCCAGGTCGACCAGCTGCGCGACGCCACCCTGCGGGCCCTTCAGTCGCTGCTGGCCAACGCCAAGCGGATGCTGCGCTCGGCCACCGGCGAGATGTCGCGGCGCCGGGACCTGTTGCGGCTGGCCCGGTGGTTCGACGAGGCCGCGCCGCAGGACGCGCACGACATCGCCGTCGCCGCCTTCGGGCTGTACGGCGCCCGCCACCTGGGCGTACCGCCCGCCTCCGACGAGGTGGTGCCCGCCTACACCAGCTGGTGGACCGGCCCGGTGGTCGAGGTGTCGGTCGCACTGCGCGAGAGGGGCAGCCGCGCCCAGCGGGGCCGGACAGCATCGGTGGAGGACCATTCCGCGCAGAAGGAACGGCTGCGGGAGGCGGCGCGTCAGCGGGCCGCTGACAGAAGCGCCGCGGCGGACGAGCTGTGCAGCGCGTCCGCCCGTTTCGACGGCGTACGGCTCACTTCGGCGGCGCTCGGCCTGCTCCTGGAACTGCTGGCCACGGCGCTCGGGAACGCGCAGCTCAGGCGGCACGCCGAGGCGGACGGCCGGGAGGAACGGGGCTTCGGGCTGGACGCGGCGTGGAGCGAGGACGCCGATCTGGGCATCCGGCTCACCGTGCACCGCACGGCGGGAGCGCACACTTCTCCGCTCGGCCGACGGGGATCTGCTGCTGGACGACCTGGAGCTGGTGGTCCACAGGACGGCCGTCCCGGCGGACGGAGCGGAGCCGACCGGGAGCGAGGCGCTTCCCACGCAGCCGCACAGTGCGCCCACCGACGGTACGGAGGAGGTGAGCGTGTCATGACGCTTCCCTCCGCCCACGACGTGGCCCTGGCCACCGAACGCCGCACCGCGGCGAGGCTGTTGCTCGCCCACCCGCTGGTCACATCGGACGGCCCGCACGCCGACCTCTTTCCGCTGGTCCGCAGGCACGCCGACTGGCTGCGCGGCCGGTTCCAGCAAGTGCTCGGCTACCGGCTCCTGGTCGACAGCTCCTACGCCCGGCGCGGCAGCGTGTCTGGGCCTCGCTCGCCTCATCCCTCGACGCGTCGCCACTGGCCGGGCTGGAGTGGACGGGGCAGTGGTCGGATGTGCTGCGCCGCACCGGCGTCCCGAAAGGCGTGACGCCCGAAGCAGCGGTACGGACGCTTCAGCAGGCAGTCCAGGTACTCGGCGAGCTGCTCGACCCGGAACGTACCGACGCGCGGGGCCGCGGCGAGCTGGCCGCATCGGCGACGGGTTCGGCGCACGGGCTGGACGACGGTTCCTGGCTCGCCCGCCTCGTCCAGCGCGGCATCGCCCTGGCCCACGGCACGGACCTTCCCGGCGACGCGGCCGGCCGGCGGGCACTGTGGCGGCTGGTCTCGGTCACACCGGACGAGGTCTCCAGCACCGTGCTGACGTACGGCCTCCGGCCCCACGGCGAGGACTGGCGCGCGAGGTCACTGCGGGAGCGGGCCGATCACCGTGCGGAGACCCACCTGACATCCCGGGACCTGCTCGACGCGCGGCTTCACCTGCCCGCCGGAACCACCGTCCACATCTGTGAGAATCCACGTGTGGTGGAGGCCGCAGCGGAGGCAGGCTGTTCGCACCCCCTGATCTGTACCTCCGGCAGCGCAGCGACCGTGGTCCTCACCCTTCTGGACGTTCTCGCAGCCGCGGACTGCCACTTCGCCTACCACGGCGACTTCGACTGGCCGGGCATCGCTCTGGCGAACCGGATCGTGCGCCGTTACGGAACCCGGCCTTGGCGCATGGGCGCCGACGACTACGAGCACCTGGCCACTCGCAACCAGGCCGGGGGAATCCCCCAGCTGCCGCTGGCCGGGCAGCCCATCAGCGCCATCTGGGACGCGGGGCTCGCCCCTGCCATGACAGCACTCGGGGTGGCGCTCCATGAGGAGGCGACGTTTGACCTGCTGGTGGACGATCTGTCGGGCGCCCCGTAGGGGAGCCGGAGTGGCCGGCCCGGCCCGGTCCCGCTCGCCCTGCCGATTCCTGGGGCCGTTCGGAGCCGACCGCGGAATCCGGCGCCCGGGGCGCCGGCCGGCGCAACGAGAATCCCTGGGACTGGCCGGTGGGGGCCGCCAACGATCCTTGGCGAGAACGTCCGTCAGCCGCCCGCCGGCCGGCCGGCGTGGCGTCCGGCGCGGGCAACCGCGGACTCCGCGGTCCGGCGTCGCCGGTCCCGCTGCGGGAGCAGCTTGGCTGTCGCCGGTTGCCAGGGGCGGAAGCGGTTCCGCGGCGGCCTGCGCGCTCAGGCCGCCGTGTCGTAGGTGTAGTGCGGGGTGTGGTCGAGCATGTCGGCCGGCGTCACGTCGTTCCACGGGCGCATGGTGTCGCGCAGAGCCACCACGTCGGTGGTGCCCGTGGCCGGGAGGTAGGGCGAGTTCGGGTGGCGCGCCTGCCAGTCGGCCCACAGCTTGTCGATGTACGCGTGGTGCAGCCAGAACACCGGGTCGTTGGGTGAGACTCCGGTGGCCATCTGGCCGCCGACCCACACATGTACCCGGTTGTGCAGATTGACGCCGCGCCAGCCCTCGACATGGTTGCGGAAGCCGTTCGACGCGCTGTTCCACGGCGCGGTGTCGTACGTGCTCATGGCGAGCACGGAGTCGACCTCGGCCCGGGTCGGCAGCTGCCGGCCACTGGCTCCGAGGTCGCGGCGGAGATAGTCGCGGCCGTCCACACGTACGGTGACGGGCCAGCTGCCCGCGGCCGACGCGAACGGTCCGGTCATCACTTGGCCGTCTCTGCTCCGCCCGGTGCCGCCAAGGAAGTCGTCCGCCCAGAGCGAGGACGCGACGGTGCGGTCGGCGGCCCAGTCCCAGTACGGCAGCGCCACGGACGCGTCCACGGACTGTAGTGCCCGCTCGAACTGTATGAGGAATCTACGGTGCCACGGCAGGAACGACGGCGAACGGTGGCCGACCCGCTCACCGTTGTCCGTGTCGCTCATGATGAAGGCGTTGTGCGTGGTGACGAACGTGTCGTAGCGGCCGCTGCGCTTGAGCTCCAGCAGGGCGTCGACGAAACGCTTCTTCTCGGTGGCGGTGAGGTTCGCCTGGTTCTTGCGTACGGTCATGGCTGGCGCTCCGGATTCAGGCGAGGGCGAGAGGGACGAGGGTGGCGCCCTGAAGCTCCACGACGGCGGCGCGGGCCACGGCGAGCGGGGTGGCGAAGGTCTCGTAGTGGTTGACGACGCTGATCCAGGTGCCGTCCGCGTTGCGCATCACATGCAGCTCATCGCCGTCGATGTGCACCTGGTAGCCGCTGCCGTGGTCGTGGTGTCCGCCGTGGTGGGAGGGTGCTCCCTGTATGCGGCGGCCCCGGTGCACCTCGTCGAAGGCGGCGGGTTCGGCGGCTGCTGCCCGAGGCGCGGAGGTGGCGGAGGTGTCGGAAGGGCCGGCGGCGCTGGCCACCCCGGCGACGGCGAGTCCGGCGAGGGCGCCGGCGGAGGCGCCCAGCGCGTGCCGACGGGTGATTCTGGACATGGGTGTTCCCCCAGGTGTGACGGTGGTCGATGAGCGGTCCGATGGTCGGGCGGACCGCTGCAGCCATGCCTACAGGGAGGGACGCGGCGGGAGAAAGTGGTTGGCCGCGATGCGGACATGTCGGCTTACCTGGTGGAGAGTTGAACAAAGTTGATCTTGCGGTGCGGCGGGCCGCGGGGGGCGGTCCGCGTAAATCTTGCACCTGATGTGCCCATCGCGTGAAGGATCTCCGGCGGAGGAGGAAGAGTTGTGCGCGTCCTCACACGTGAAACCTGTCCGAAATCGATGCGCGCGCTCGGCGGGCCTTGACCTCGAATCCTGGGCACGGGTCATGCGGCTGGTGCCGGCGTAGTCGGTGTGCAGGTGGAAGTCACGAGGTCCGCGCGCAGGTGACCGGCGATCGCCCGGCCGGCCGGACGGCGCGATGCGAGGTCGATGACGGTCGCGGGACAGCAGAACCTCCCGCCGTCGACGGGCAGGCAGGCGTTGTCGCCGACGTACTTCGTGTCCGGCCTCCGGGCGCTCCACCACCGTGCCGCCTCGTACGAACCCGAGGCCGTGGCCTCCACCGCACGTACGTGCGTCGGCCCGGCGACGCGACCGTGGTGGTTGAGGACGTCGGGCACATGTACGGAACTCCGGTGAGCGCCGGGCTCAGAGATCGTCCACGTCGACGAGCCCGTCCTGGACAGCCCGGGCCACCAGGCTCGCCTTGGTCCGCGCGGGGCGGCCGACGTTCGCGTACTTGATCCGCACCCGGTCCAGATACGAGTTGACCGTCCGTACGGAGATGCCGAGACGCTGCGCGACCAACTCCTTCGACTCCGACTGGAACCACTCGATGAGCACGTCCTCCTCGCGCGTGGAGAGCTGCGGGCGGTCGGCGCGGGCGTTCGCGCCCAGCGCGCCGGCCAGCGCGGGCGGCATGTAGGGCCGCTCATCGGCTGCTGCCAGTGTCGCCTCGACCAGGTGCTCCTGGCCCTCGTTCTTGGTCAGGAAGGTCGCGGCTCCGAGGTCGAGGCAGGTGAGCGCGGTCTTCTCGTCGTCCCGCATCGAGTAGACGACCACCTGCCGCCCGGCGTCGACAAGTCCCCGGAGGCTGCTGAAGGCCGGGCCGGATTCGCCCAGTTGAAGGTCCAGGACGACCACGTCGGCCGTATTGCCCGGAGCGTTCCAGGCTTCCCGTACGGTGGCCCCCGCCGCGACCACGGTGATGCGCCGCGGTGACGCGCTGAACCACATCTCCACGCCCGTGAGGATGGCGGGATGATCGTCGATGACGACCACGCTGACCGGTGTGTCGTTACTCATGGCAGGTCAACTCCTGATGACGCCGATCTGCTCCAACTCGCTTCTGCCCACGTACTTTCACCGCGCCTAGTTCTTACCACGGATACCTTCGCGTCAGTGGCGCGGCCGTGCGACGGGGCAGCCGCTCCCACGGGGCGGTCGTCGGCGCAGTCCACCCCCACGACGCTGACCCGGACGGCGCGGGGGGTCCACACGACCGTCACCCGCGCGGCCGAGCGGGTACGGCCCAGCGTCACCGCCACCGGGTCGATCAGCTCCCTGCGTACCTCCACAGGCACCTCCCCCGACTGGCCGCGCACGGCCAGGCTCACCGACACTCCCTGGTGTTCGGCCACCTCGACGCATGCCCGCAACTCGTTCAGCAACGGGTCGGAGACGGCATCGCCCTCGGCGAACAGGCGGCGCATACGGGCGCCCTCGACGCCGCACCGCAGCCTGACCTCCTCGTCGTGCGGACTCAGTACGCCGTGGCCGAGGCCCACCAGCAGGGGCACTGTCGTTGCCGTCAGCGCACGGTAGCGCTCCTTGTGATCACTCTGCAGATGCTCGTGGATACGTTCCCGGGTGCGCAGTTCCTCCTCCCGCGCGGCCGCCGACCCCGCTGCCGGGGCCGTGCCGTGGAACAGCTGCGTCATCAGGACACCGACGGAGAGCTGGAGTCCACAGCTGCCTATCGTGGCGATCCCCAGGACGGCTGACTCGGCCGCGGTCGGCGCCCAGGACCAGGCCACAGCGCTCGCGTTGATCCCTATGTGCGCTCCGAGGAAAGCCGCGTACACCCTGACCCGCAGGTCTGCCAGCAGGAACAACGCATGCCAGCCGACCACTCCGAACGCCCAGTCCGCCGCACCCGTCGACTGCTCCGGCGGGAGCGTGTACGCGCTCACCGCCGAAACGGCCAGCACCGAACCCAGGCTCCACCCGCGCACCCCCGGCGGGATCCGCCTACCACGCAGCAGATGGGCACCCCCGATCACCGCGACGGCGACGAGGCAGACGAAGGCGGCCGTCTGCGCCCACGCGGGGTGGTACACGTCCTGGTGGGCCACGAGTCGGCGCAGCGAGATGGTGAACTGCCACACCAGGCTGATCAGCAGCACGACCAGCTGGGAACCGTAAAGGAGCTGTCCGCGGATGAAGCGGACCGCGGCCGTGTGCTGCGCTCGGGCGCGGGGCTGGCACGGTACTCCCGTGGCCTGCGCCCCGTCCCCTGCCTGGGGCACCCGGCCCCGGTCGTGCCAGCGCCACCGCACGCGGGCCCCGGCCCCCGGACGCGAGGTGATGGAAGCAGTGCCTCCGGCCGCGCGCATCCTGCCGATGATGGAACCGGAGATGCCCCGGCGCCGTGCCGGAACGGATTCCGGGTCGAAGCCCTCTCCCGCGTCCGACAGTTCGACGACGACGACGTTCCCCTCTCTCCACGCTCGCAGTTCCGCTTCCCGCACCCCGGCATGGCGTGCCACATTGGTGACGGCCTCCCGGACGCCGCTGAATATCGCGAGCCCCGGGCCGGAAGGAATCGCGAGCGGGCCTTCGATGTGCGTCGTGAGCCGCACCCTGGCTTCTCCCTCGCCCTCGGGCACACAGCCGAGAAGCGCCGCGAGGTCGACGCTCCCTGTCTCGAATCCGGGCATGGCGGACAGTGCTTCCAGATCCTGCCTGGCACGTGGAGGCAGCCACGACCAGTCCCTGCTGTCGCCCTGGGAGACCATCAGCAGTGTCGCGCTCGCCGTGTCGTGCAAGGTCGCCAGGTACTCGCGCTCGGTAGCCCGCCGCGCCGCGGCGACATCGGCCTCCCGGCGCAGGGCCGCCCGCACCGCGGCTGACCGGTCAGCCGCCCTGGCCCGTGCCCGGACGATGAGGTAAGCCGCCCTCGACAGGCCCACCTGGACCACCATGCGCAACAGGGACACCACATCGGGGTCCTGCGCAGGCGAGGAGAGGAGGTCACCCAGCACGCAGGCGACAGCTCCCGCCCCGGCCAGGGCAGCCCCGGCCACCGGACGCGTCGCCCACTCGAACTGGAAAGCGACGACGCTGATGCCGACGGCCACCTCCACCATCGCATTCGCGCCCTCACCACCGAGGACCGGCTGAGACAGCCCCATCAACATCACCACTGCCGCGTCCAAGGTCCAGAGCAGGGCGAGCGGGAGCGGACGGCGCAGCGACCAGAGACGCACACCGCAGGCGAGGACGGCCGGCACCAGCAGCGACAGGGCCCAGGACACCTTCGCGGCATCCGCCTGGACGAGGCCCAGCGCACCGCACAGACAGACCACGGTGGACCGGAGCCACACCCCGTACCGCTCGACGGTGCGGTCGACCAGTCGCTCGCTGTTCCCCTCGTTCCCCCCAAGCCGCATGGGGGCGAGATTAGTTGACGGGCGAACGAGCGTGACCGAATGCGGGGTGAACAACCGGCACACCCCGCGACCGGGCCGGGCTAATGTGCCCGTCGAGAACACACTCAAAGACGGGGAAACGGGAAATTTCATGCAGAAAACTCAGAGACGGCTCACGCTGCTTCTCGCCGCAGCGCTGGCGACTGTCCTCACCATGCTCACCGTCGCGCCGGCCAGCGCGGCGGGCAAGCCGGCCCGGTCGAACGGGAAGAGCAACCGGGTCATCTTCGTTCACGGGCACTCCCCGTTCGGCAAGCATGACTGCGCCAAGGTCTTCAGCACCGCCCGCAAGCATTTCACCAACAACGGGTGGAAGGGAAACCTGCTCACCTTCGGCTACTACTCGAAGAACAAGAACTGCTCGTACAACGCCGGCGGCAGCCGTGACACGTCCATCAAGGATGTGGCCAAGAAATTCGCGAACTACGTCTCCAAGCACTACACGAAGAAGAACAAGAAGGTCGACGTCGTAGCCCACTCCATGGGAGGCCTCGTCGTCCGTGCCGCTCTGCACTACACCCATAAGCGCACCCCGGGATTCCCGACGAAGCTCTACATCGAGGACGTCGTGACGCTCGGCACCCCGCACGCCGGGATCACGAAGAGCAGGGTGACCCTCTGCGGAAACGCCCGGCAGTGCAAGGACATGAAGCCGGGCAGCAGCTTCCTCAAGGGCCTCCCGAGCAAGATGCCGAGCACCACCAGGAACGGCAACATGAGCACCGACTGGACCACCGTCTCCTCGTACGACGACGGAACCGTCACCGAGACTTCCGGCATCGCCGGCACCGCGGACCACGAAGTCCAGTACAACGCCGGAATCAACCACGGTGAACTCATCACCACCAGCTCCGGAAATCACAACGGCAGGATCAAGTACTCCACGAAGTGGACCAAGTGGCACAAGCGCATCTCGCCCGTGGGCCAGGCACGCCTGGCGGTGTACTGGCACGCCACGACCTGATATCCACGGAGACGCGGAGAAGCGAAGGGTGCGGTCGCCCCGTCGAGGGCGGCCGCACCTTCGATGCGGATCCGGGATTCCGGCTCCAACAGCCGCGTCATCTCCTCGCCCAACGGCACTCCGGGAACGGGACGTCCCCCCGCGCACTCCTCTCGCTCCCGGCGCACTACGGGAGTTGAGCCGACCGGATGAACTTTCCGGCGCGCCGGGCGCCGGGCAGGGCCCTGCCGCACCACGAATCACACCCGAACGAGCCCGCCTGGACGCACCGAATTCTCACTGACTCGGCGGAAACAGCACAGAGTTGAGGGTTTACCTGCGCGCGGAGCACGGCCCACCGAACGGGCATTCGGTCATACCAGACGACTTTCCGTACGGGCATTACCGGCGGGTGCCACGAACTGCTAGAAACTGCTTCGCTCCTCCCCCCATCCCCCCACGCCTCGAAGGACCGGCAACCATGTCAGTACGAAGAATTCGGGCATCCGTGTCCGCTCTCGCGCTCGCCGCCGTGGCCGTACTCGGCATCGCCGGACCGGCTTCCGCGGCCGGCTCGGCCGACTCCACCGCCGCGGGCGGCTATGTCGCGCTCGGCGACTCCTACTCCTCGGGCGTCGGCGCCGGAAGCTACCTTCCCGACAGCGGCATCTGCCGGCGCAGCACCAACGCCTACCCGCATCTGTGGCAGGCCGCGAACTCCCCCGCCTCGTTCGACTTCGTCGCCTGCTCGGGGGCGACCACCTCGTCCGTGGCGAGCGGCCAGCTCGGTGTGCTCAGCTCGTCCACCTCACTGGTAAGCGTCACCGCCGGAGGCAATGACGTCGGGTTCGCCGACGTCATGCAGGACTGCGTGCTGTCGAGCGAGGCCACCTGCATCAACAGCGTGAACAACGCCATCGCGCGGATGAACAACTCCCTTCCCGGAAGCCTGGATTCGCTCTACGACACCATCCGGGCCCGCGCCCCGCAGGCCCAGGTCGTGGTCCTCGGCTACCCCCGCTTCTACCAGCTGTCCGGCAGCTGCGTCGCCGGGCTCACCGAGGCCGAACGGTCAGCGATCAACAACGCGGCGGACGTGCTGAACGACGTCCTGGCCAAGCGGTCCGCAGACGCCGGATTCACCTTCTCCGGCGTGGTGGACGAATTCACCGGACACGAGCTGTGCTCGGGCGACGCCTGGCTCCACGGCGTCACGTTCCCGATCCACGACTCGTACCACCCCAAGGCAGCGGGGCAGTCGGGCGGCTATCTGCCCGCCTTCCGCTCCGCGGTGCAGAACACGTAGGCCACGTAGGCCACGTAGGCCACGTAGGCCACGTAGGCCACGTAGGCCACGTAGGCCACGTAGGCCACGTAGGCCACGTAGGCCACGTAGGCCACGTAGGCCACGTAGGAAAGCATGCGGGAGCGGCGGTTCACCGGGCGACCGGTGGGCCGCCGCTCTCAGTAGCGCTCGACCAGGTGCTCGCGGCCGGCCGGAGGCTCGTACGACTCGGGCCAGAAGTCCGTCACCCCGGTGATCAGCCCCTGCTCGTCGAACGTGAAGAAGTGAATGGCGTCCAACTCCTGCGACGGCTGCCCCGGCTGCTCCCCCGTCACGGTGAACCCGGTCCGGGCCGCGGCCTGCCGGCCCTCCGCGTCGGCGACGATCCGCTCGACCCGGACGTGCCAGTCGCCCGGATACTCCTGGTTGAACCGGAGATACCGCTCCTTGCCGCGGATCCGCTCCCGCGTCTGCGGCAGGTCGTACACCACGCCCTCGGCGAGGGTCGACCCGAACGCGCTCCAGTCGCGCGCCTCGGCCGCCGTCCAGTACGCCTCCACCGCCCCGCGCAGCGCGGCCGTCGTCGTCCCGGGCGTGGTGCTGGAAGTCGTCCCGGGCGTGGCTCCGCCCGCCGTTCCGCCTGTCATGTCGGTCATGGAAACGAGTGTGGCCCCCAGCACTGACAATCGGCCGGAGAAGCCGTGCGAGGCGGCCGCGACGAACGACGCCCGGTCCGGGCCCAGCTCCAGCGTTCCGGCCAGCCCCCGGGCGGTCTCGACGGCGGGTTCGGGGAAGTCGAGGCCCACCACCCTGTGCGGCGCCGCGCCGCGCCCAGGAAAGGGTGTCCACACCGGTATGGCACTGGCGGTGCAGCAGGGTCCTCCCGGTGACGTCGCCGACCTCAGCCGGTTCGAAGGCGCGCGCTCGCCCCAGCGCGCGCGGTTGGCGTCACGGCAGCCGTCCGGAGTCGGGGAGTACGTGGCCGGAAAGCCGCCCGAGGCTCGGGAGGGTCACGAGTGGCTATTCGGCGCCCTCCGGCCCCGTGGGGGCGACGGGCGCGGAATTACCTTGTTTCTCTCGGACCAGGGATTCAATACAGCGATTCGAACCGGGATTTCGAACCGGGCTTTAGATCCGGGCTTTCGAACCAGGAGTGCGGACCGGTTTCGGACCGGCATTGCGGACCGCCAGAAGGAAGGGTTTCCGAATCCCGTCACGGGCCGGCCGCGGGATCGGGTTGGATAGGAGCATGACGACTGATGCAGCAGCTGTGCCCGACTGGGAGATGCGGTTCCGTGCGCCTCGTGTCTCGCTGCCCGACTGGGCCGAGGACGCCCCCGACCGCGCGCTGTTCGTCTCGAACGCCACCGGGACCTACGAGCTGTACGCGTGGGACCGGGCGAGCGGGCGGCAGCGCCAGGTCACCGACCGGCCGAACGGCACGACGGACGGGGTGCTGACACCGGACGGCGAAGCGATCTGGTGGTTCAGCGACACCGACGGCGACGAGTTCGGGGTGTGGATGCGCCAGCCGTTCGACGGCGGGGAGGACGAGCCGGCCGCCCCGGGCCTCGCGCCCTCCTACCCGGCGGGCCTGGCCATCGGACGGGACGGTTCGGCGGTGATCGGCCGCTCGACCGACGAGGACGGCACGACGGTCCACCTGGTGCGGAAGCCGGGCGGCGAGCCCGTGGAGATCTACCGGCACCGGGAGTCCGCGGGGGTCGGGGACCTCTCCCACGACGGGACCCTGATCGCGCTGGAGCACACCGAGCACGGCGACGCGATGCACTCCGCGCTGCGCGTGGTGCGCCCGGACGGCTCCACGGTGGCCGAGCTGGACGACACCGAGGGCGGCACGAAGGAGCTGGGGCTCGCCGTGCTGGGCTTCGCGCCGGTGGCCGGGGACTCCCGGCTGCTCGTCGGGCATCAGCGCCGGGGCCGCTGGGAGCCGATGATCTGGGACCCGGTCTCGGGCACGGAGACCGCGCTGCCGGTCGACCTGCCGGGCGATGTGGGGGCCGAGTGGTATCCGGACGGCTCCGCGCTGCTCATCGAGCACGGCTTCGAGGCCCGCAGCGAACTGTGGCGGTACGAGCCGGGGGCCCCGGAGCCCGTGCGCGTGGAGACCCCCGCCGGCACGGTGTCGGGCGCCACGGCCCGCCCGGACGGCACGGTGGAGTATCTGTGGTCCTCGGCCGCGCAGCCGCCCGTGGTGCGGTCGACGAGCGGCGCGGTGGTCCTGGACCCGCCCGGGGCGAAGGCCCCGCCGTCGGTGCCCGTCGAGGACGCGTGGGTGGAGGGGCCGGGCGGCCGGATCCACGCCCTCGTGCAGAAGCCCGCCACCGGCGAAGGGCCCTTCCCCACGATCTTCGAGATCCACGGCGGGCCGACCTGGCACGACAGTGACGCGTTCGCCTCCGGACCCGCCGCCTGGGTGGACCACGGCTTCGCGGTCGTCCGGGTCAACTACCGGGGCTCGACCGGCTACGGCCGCGCCTGGACGGACGCGCTGAAGCACCGGGTCGGTCTGATCGAGCTGGAGGACATCGCGGCCGTGCGGGACTGGTCGGTGGCGTCCGGGCTCGCGGACCCGGCCCGCATGGTCCTGGCCGGCGGTTCGTGGGGTGGCTATCTGACCCTGCTCGGCCTCGGCACCCAGCCCGACTCCTGGGCGCTGGGGCTGGCGGCCGTGCCCGTCGCGGACTACGTCACGGCGTACCACGACGAGATGGAGGCCCTGAAGGCGATGGACCGCACGCTGCTGGGCGGCACGCCGGAGGAGGTTCCCGAGCGCTTCGAGGCCTCGTCCCCGCTGAGTTACGTCGACGCGGTGCGCGCGCCCCTCTACATCTCGGCGGGCGTCAACGATCCACGCTGCCCCATCCGTCAGGTGGAGAACTACGTGGACCGGCTCGCGGCGCGCGGCGCGGTCCACGAGGTGTACCGG
Organism: Streptomyces sp. SM11; assembly: GCF_002910905.1. GTDB lineage: Bacteria > Actinomycetota > Actinomycetes > Streptomycetales > Streptomycetaceae > Streptomyces. The sequence goes on from NZ_NEUE01000252.1 coordinate 29,057, forward strand.
TACGACGCCGGGCACGGCTCCCTCGTGGTGGAGGAGCGGATCAAGCAGGTGCGGCTGGAGTTGGAGTTCGCCCTGAAGCACCTGGGAGAAGGCGCGGTGGCCGGTTCGGCGGGGTGAACCCGGGCCGCGGGCGGGCGTGAGGGCCGGATGAATCACGGACCCCGCTCCGGGAGCCCGGGGCGGGCAACCGTACCTTTGAGGGGTGTACCGGTTCCTGCTGACCCCGCGATGGTGGGGGATCAACCTCTTCGTCGTGCTGGCCATCCCGTTCTGCGTGTTCATGGGCACCTGGCAGCTCGGCCGCTTCGAGGACCGTGTGCAGTCGCACGAACAGGCGGAGAAGCAGCCCGATCCCAGCACGCGGGCCGCGAAACCCCTGGACGAGCTGCTGCCCGTCGACAAGGTGACGTCCGGCCGCCCGGCCGTCGCCACCGGCACGTACGCCGACCAGTTCCTGGTGCCCGGCCGTGAACTGGACGACCGGCAGGGCTTCTACGTCCTGAGTCTGCTGCGTATGGACAGCGGCAAGGCCCTGCCGGTGGTACGGGGCTGGCTGCCCGGTTCCGCGAGCGACGCCCGGGTGCCCGCGGCGCCGGGGGGCGAGGTCACGGTGACCGGCGACCTCCAGGCCTCCGAGAACGCCCACAGCGACGGGGTCGACGCCCGGGGCGGACTCCCCGGGGGCCAGGTCGGCATGATCAGCGCCGCGACCCTGGTGAACCTCGTCCCGTACGACGTGTACGACGCCTGGGTGACGCTTCCCGAGGCCGGGGCGGGCGCTACGGGCGGGGCGATGAAGCCCGTGCCCGCGGCGGCCCCGCAGGGCAGCGGCCTCGATCTGAAGGCCTTCCAGAACCTCGGGTACACGGGCGAGTGGTTCGTCTTCGCCGGCTTCGTGCTCTTCATGTGGTTCCGACTGGTGCGCCGCGAGGCCGAGGCCGTGCGCGACATCGCATTCGGCCTCGTCCCGGAAGACGAGCAGGACCCGTCCTCGCCGCAGGACGGGTCGTCCTCGCCGGACTACGACGTGGCGAGTACGCCCGTGCGGTAGACCGTGCCCGAGCAGGCGTTGGGGATCTTCGTCTCCGCGGTGGGCGCTCCCGCCTCCGGGGTGTGCGTCACCGCGACGCTGCCCTCCGCCCTGCCCCCGTCCTCGCGCAGCGACTGCGCCTCGACGCCGGACTGATCGGTGCCCTCGCCGACCGATCCGCCGACGCCGTCCGCCGACGGGGTCGGGCTCGGTGACGGGCCCACGGCCGGACAACTGTCGGCCGGCACCCAGGCGAACCGCACCTCGTACGCCATGGCCGGCTTCAGCAGCACCGTGCCCGGCTCCTGCGAGGGGTCCGGCAGCCCGGGGGCCGCGTCGCCCGCGGCGTGCTGGACGACGCCGATCTTGAGCGGGTCGGCCGCGCCGATGGCGGTGACGCCCACCGTGCCGTTGCTGCTGACCGTGCAGACCTTGCCGGACACGTTGGCGATCTTGAAGCTGCCGTAGACCGTGCCGTCGGTCCCCGGCGCGTCGGTGCCCGCGGAGGCGACGCCGAGCTGGCTCGGGTCGCAGACCGGCAGGGCCGCGAAACCCGGGCTGGGGGAGGCGGTCTCCTCGCCCGTCACCGCGCCGTCGGGGTCACCGCCCTCGCCTTCGGTCGGGCTGGGGTCCGGGGCGGCCTCGCCGACGCCGCCCTCCCTCTCGCGCTCGGTGGGCTCCACGATCCGCGGTCCGGGCTCCTCCGGGCCGCTGTCGTCCCCGTTGCCGCCCTGGACCTGTTCGCCGTGCCCGGCGATGGCGGGGCGGGCGGTGGACGGGCCGTCCGAGGCCGCGACATGGACGAAGGCGGGGACGGCGGTGCCGATCAGCAGGGCCGCGGCGGCCGCCCCGACGACGGCCTGCCGTCGCCTGGCCCGGCGGGCGGGGACGGCGCGGTGGAGATGTTCGAGGGTCCCCTCGGAGGGAGCGAGCTCGCACACCGCACCCCGCAGCATGCTGCGCAGGGCCACCTCGTCCAGCTCGTCGGGTTCCTCGCCGGCCTCGTACTCCACCAGCACGGGCCGCGCGGGTTCCGGGGTCTCCCCCGGTCCGGGCCCCGCGCTCCCGCCGTACGGGCGGTCCGGACCGGTGTGCGGAGTCTCCTCCGGCCCGTGGTTCACCATTCCTTTTCCCGTCGGGTCATTCTCGTTCCTGTGCTCGGGGCCCTGTCCGGGGCGCTGCTCGGGCCCGCTCACGTCTGGGCCTCCATCACGACGCGCAGCGCCGCGATACCCCGGGAACCGTACGCCTTGACCGACCCCAGGGAGACACCCAGCGTCTCGGCGACCTGGGCCTCCGTCATGTCCGCGAAGTAGCGCAGCACCAGCACCTCGCGCTGGCGTCGCTGAAGGCCCTTCATCGCCTTGATCAGCGCGTCCCGCTCCAGCTGGTCGTAGGCGCCCTCCTCCGCGCTCGCCATGTCCGGCATCGGCTTGGAGAGCAGCTTCAGTCCGAGGATGCGGCGGCGCAGTGCGGAGCGCGAGAGGTTGACCACGGTCTGGCGGAGATACGCGAGGGTCTTCTCCGGCTCGCGGACCCGGTTGCGCGCGGAGTGCACGCGGATGAACGCCTCCTGCACCACGTCCTCGCAGGACGCGGTGTCGTCCAGCAGCAGGGCCGCGAGGCCCAGTAGGGAGCGGTAGTGGGCGCGATAGGTCTCGGTGAGGTGGTCGACCGTGGTTCCAGCTGCCACCGCCTCGTCAGCGCCCCCGCGCTGCGAGGGCAGCTGGGCCGGGCGCGCAGCGGGCATGGGCGCGATCACCGGCATGCCGCCGGGCGCGCGGGGCCGCCGGAGCGGACGCGCCGACGCGCCTCGCAACGGGCCCACCACGGTGATGTCGAGAACCTCTGCCACGCCTGTTGGACACGCTGCCCCCCGTCAGGGTTGTACGCGGACGGTGCCACGTTCGGCACTGTGCGACATGCCCTCATACGTACCTGCTCTTCCCCAAATGCCCCGTCATAGCGTCCGGTCACGCAAGAAGTGACCGCATAGACGCCGCCCGGCCGAAGTTCGGTTGCAGATGGCCGGGAGATCATCGTCGGATACGACAACGCCCCAGCTCAAGAGGTTCAGACCAGCGAATTGCTCATAGGGCGTTCACAGATCCTACAAAACAGGTTCGATCATCCCCGCGGAAATTCAGCGGCGACCGATTCGGCGATCTGCGCCACGTTCAAAGCCGCACCTTTTCGGAGATTGTCACCGCAAAGGAACATTTCCAGGGCATGCGGATCGTCCATCGACCGCCGGACCCGGCCCACCCAGGTGGGATCGGTACCGACCACATCCGACGGAGTGGGGAAGTCTCCGGACTCCGGGTTGTCGAACAGCACCACGCCGGGGGCTGTCGCCAGGATCTCGTGCGCCTTGCCGACGGCGACCTCGTTCTCGAAGCGGGCGTGCACGGACATCGAGTGCGTCGCGACGACGGGAACGTACACACAGGTCGCGGTGGCCTTGAGAGCCGGCAGGCCCAGCACCTTGCGGCACTCCTCGCGGATGGCGATCTCCTCGGAGGACCAGCCGTCCCCGGCGTCCGTACCGGCCCAGGGCACGACGTTCAGGGCGACGGGTGCGGCGAACGGGCTGTCCGCCGTGGCGGCCTCGTCACCGAGGGCCCGGCGGACGTCCCCGGGCCGGGTGCCCAGCTCCGTGCCGGCCACCAGTGCCAGCTGCTCGCGCAGGGCCGCGACGCCGTCCCGGCCCGCACCGCTGACCGCCTGGTAGGAGGAGACGATCAGCTCGCGCAGCCCGTACTCGGCGTGCAGCGCGCCGACCGCGACGATCAGCGACAGCGTGGTGCAGTTCGGGGACGCGACGATGCCGCGCGGCCGGAGCCGGGCGGCATGGGGGTTGATCTCCGGGACGACCAGCGGTACGTCGTCGTCGAGCCGGAAGGCCGCCGAGTCGTCGATGACGACGACGCCCTTGGCGGCGGCGATCGGGGCCCAGTGGGCGGACACGTCGTCCGGCACCAGGAAGAGGGCCACGTCGACGCCGTCGAACACGTCCTCGGTGAGCGCGAGGACCTCGCTCTCCTCACCGCGCACGACCAGCTTGCGGCCGGCCGAGCGCGGCGAGGCGACGAGTCTGACCTCGCCCCAGACATCCGCGTGCTGCGAGAGGATCCGGAGCATGACACCGCCGATCGCCCCGGTCGCGCCGACGACCGCGAGCGAAGGGCGGTGTGCGGTCATCGGCCGGTGCCTCCGTAGACGACGGCCTCGTCGGAGTCGCTGTCGAGACCGAAGGCGGTGTGCACGGCGCGCACGGCCTCGTTGACGTCGTCGGCACGCGTGACCACCGAGATACGGATCTCGGATGTCGAGATCAGCTCGATGTTCACGCCCGCGTCGGACAGCGCCTCGAAGAATCCGGCCGTGACGCCCGGGTTGGTCTTCATGCCCGCGCCGACCAGGGAGATCTTCGCGATCTGGTCGTCGTAGCGGAGCGAGTCGAACCCGATGCTGCTCCTGGTCCGCTCCAGGGCGTCGATGGCCTTGCGGCCCTCGGCCTTGGGCAGGGTGAAGGAGATGTCCGTCAGGCCGGTCGTCGCGGCGGAGACGTTCTGCACCACCATGTCGATGTTGACCTCGGCGTTCGCGATGGCGCGGAAGATCGCGGCCGCCTCGCCCGGCTTGTCCGGGACGCCGACGACGGTGACCTTGGCCTCCGAGACGTCGTGGGCGACTCCGGAGATGATCGCGTGCTCCACCTGCTGGTCCCCTTGCGGCTCGTTGCTGACCCAGGTGCCGCGCAGTCCGGAGAAGGACGAGCGGACGTGGATCGGGATGTTGTAACGGCGTGCGTACTCCACGCAGCGGTGCAGCAGCACCTTGGAGCCGGACGCGGCCAGCTCCAGCATGTCCTCGAAGGAGATCCACTCGATCTTCTTCGCCTTCTTCACGACCCGGGGGTCCGCGGTGAAGACGCCGTCGACGTCGGTGTAGATCTCACAGACCTCGGCGTCCAGCGCGGCGGCCAGCGCGACAGCGGTCGTGTCCGACCCGCCGCGGCCGAGGGTGGTGATGTTCTTGCCCTCCTGGCTCACGCCCTGGAACCCGGCGACGATGGCGATGTTGCCCTCGTCGATCGAGGTCCGGATGCGGCCCGGCGTGACGTCGATGATGCGCGCTTTGTTGTGGACCGAGTCGGTGATGACACCGGCCTGGCTGCCCGTGAACGACTGGGCCTCATGGCCCAGGTTCTTGATCGCCATCGCCAGCAGGGCCATGGAGATCCGCTCGCCGGCGGTCAGCAGCATGTCGAACTCACGGCCGGCAGGGATCGGCGATACCTGCTCGGCGAGATCTATCAACTCGTCCGTCGTGTCGCCCATCGCGGACACCACGACAACCACCTGGTTGCCGTTTCTCTTGGCGTCGACGACTCGCTTGGCAACCCGCTTGATGCCCTCGGCATCGGCTACGGAGGAGCCTCCGTACTTCTGCACGACAAGGCCCACGTGCGCTCCTCGCTCAGTCATTTCTGCGGTCGGCTCAGTTTAACGAGCAGTCCGGAATCGACCCGCCCATACCAGATGATGAGATGTCCCGCTCATCACCCGGTACGGCGTGTCGCCCCGAACCGCTCGTACGGGGCTGTTGCCCAGCCAGCCCGGGAGCACTCCCGTTTGTGTCCCAGCCCACACGATCGGGGCACATCCCAGCCCACACGATCCGGCGCGGTCGGGCGAGCCGGGACGGTCAGCCGGCGTACTCCTTGAGCTTCTCGGTGTCGAGCGTGAAGCCGACCGGTCCGGGCAGCTCGACGACCGCGCCGAAGGGCCGAGTGGTGGCGGAACGGTACGTACCCTTCTCCGGCTCGGTGAAGACGGTGACCGAGCACGCCTCACGGTCGACGAGCAGATAGACCGGAATGCCGGCCGCCGCGTAACCGTCGGGCTTCTCGACCCGGTCGCGCCGGTTGGTGTCCGCGTCACGGGAGGTGACTTCGACGGTCATCAGTACGCCGGTGGGGTCGGCCCATTCCCCCGCCCCGGCGAAGTGCTCGTCGGGTGCGAGGACGCCGTCGGGGCGGGCCCGGCCCTTGCGGCACGTCTCGATCGCCAGGCCCTGATCGGGAAAGAGCGACAGTTCCGGACGCCACTGCATGCACTGCCTCAGCAACCACATGACGATCGCCCCGTGATTGCCGTCGGGCGCGGGCTTGACCCGGACCTTTCCGTGGATGAACTCCAGCCGCACCAGTTCGGGTGCTCGGCTGGCGAGTTCCTCGAACTCCTCGACACTCATCTGGGGCTGGGCGGTGGTCCTGGGGGTCACGGCGTCGCCTCCTTGCCTCCATGGTGCCCCGACCGGGATGTCCCGCACGCTCACCGACGCGGCCTCGGGGCCGGAAGCACCGGGCGGACCGTGGCCGAGCGGAGTTCGGCCATGCGGGCGGCGACGTCGACCTCGGCGCGCGGCCGGGCCAGGAAGGTGTCCGGTACGTCGCCGGTCAGGCCCATCGCCTCGTCGCGGGCGACGGCTGCATGGCAGTCGCGGCAGACGCCGTGGTCCAGCGTGGTCGTCGTCTCGTCCTCGTCGCAGAACAGGCACATCATCACCATGCCCACGATCTGCTCGCTCGGGTGGTCCCTCTCCGGCTGCGGGGCGGGGCTCGGCGGCATCTTGGTCTCCAGTCGTTTACGGAGGAGGGGTCCGGCGGAGTGCACGGACGCCGGCAGGCCCGAGGTCAGGGCCTGGGTGAGCTGTTCGCGGCCGACGCCGCGCGCCAGCCATTCCCCGACCAGGTGTTCCAACGCCACGCAGTCACCCTCGGAGAGCTGGAGCCGGGGCTCGCGGCGGCCGAGCCCGGCGAGGACGTCGTACGCCTCCGAGCGCGGGGCCCGGACGCCGGGCTCGGGCTCCTCGACCGCTTCCGTGCCGGCGGAAGCAGCAGCGGGTGCCGGGGGCTGGCCCGGCGCGTCCATGCCCCGCACGAACCGCACATGGGCGGCCCACCAGTCGGCGTCGCGGGCGGTCCGGGAGAAGTACGTACGCGTCACCCAGCGCATCTGGCCGTCAGCCACGGTGACATGGACCCTGATGCGCCGGAGGTGTCCGGCCCGGGTCAGCCGGTCGAGCGCGCTGCGGCACGCCTGCTGCCCGAAGTCAGGCAGCTCCTCGGCCAGCACCTTGTAGCCGATCGCCGCGCCTTCGGGGAGCCGGTCGACGTACGCGGCGATCGCCGCCTCACGCGGCTCCAGGCCGGCGAAGTCAGTGGCACGGGGCGGGGCCTGGTCGGGGGCGTGGCGCTTTCCGTACCCGGCTTTCGCCATGGGGTGGGCGGGCGCGCGCAGGGCGGCACTAAGGTTGGCAGAAGCCATGGGGGATCGTCTTTCTAAAGGGTGCGATCTCTTACGGTCAGACCCCGGTCGGTGTTGCGAGCACCACCGGGGTTGTCCGTTTTACGGATAGTGGGTTGCTCATCGCGAACCTAGAGCGTGCATACGCTCCGGCGCAACCCGGTCACCAAACGTCACTCCTGGTCGAATTCGCGCAGCCTGCGGTGCAGTTCGGCGTCTGGCCGGGGAGGGAGGGTGGGTGGGTTGAACCCGACCGCCCGTTCCTACAGAGAGGGCTCGAAGCCCGGCGCTCGCGACTCGGGGCTTGAGCCTCGGGCGGACCTGCGGAGACGTACGTTTCATGGCGTTGCCCGTGATGCGGCACTGCCCGGCAGCCGTCGCATCGGCCGCCGGGTGCTTGTTGTCGACCGCGTGGTGTTGCGACTCGGCTATATGCGGAGGGCCCAGCTCGGGCCCTCCGGGGAGTCGAGCCATACGCGCTGGGCCTCGTTGTCGACGGTGAGGCCGTAGCGCTCGGGGCCGGGCTCGTCGTGCTCGGTGAAGACGCGGTGCGCGTCTTCGAGCCGGGACCACAGAGAGCGGGGGCCGGCCTCACTCACAGTGCCGTCGGCGTGGAGGCTGGCGATCGCGCCATCGGCGGACCAGACGCGGACAGCGGTCGGCTTCTTGTCCTCGTCGAGGTCGTACTGCCAGTCGAGGTCGGGCTCGACGATGCTCAGCAGGAAGCGGTACGCGTTATTGGCAACCACGGCGGCGGGTACGTCCGTGGGGCGGCCCTCGCCGGTGGGGAGCTCGGGCCGGCACGTCGGGACGCCGTCACCGGCGGCGCGTCGCAGCGGCATGAAGTAGGCGCCTCCGGGGAGGAACTGGCCCTCGGCTTTGAGGGGGCCAGTGCGGAGGATGCGGACCAAGGCGTTGCCGAGCGGGGCGAGGATCTGGCCTGCGCCGCTGCCGGTGACGGTGCCATCGGCGAGTTGGCGTACCCATGCGGGCGGTACGGAGTCGATGCGGCAGGTGGCGATGATGCGGTCGTACGGAGCGAGTTCCGCGTGTCCGTACGCGCCGTCGGCGAGGACGACACGCGGTTCGTATCCGGCTTCGGCGAGATGAGCGCGCGCTGCGGTGATGAGTTCGGGCTCGGTGTCGACGGTGGTCACGAGGTGGCTGCCGAGGCGGTGCGCGAGGAGTGCGGCGTTGTAGCCGGTCCCTGTGCCGATCTCCAGCGCCTTCATTCCTACACCGTCCTCGACCCGCAATGCCTCCAGCATCGTCGCCATGATCGAAGGCTGAGAGCTCGACGAGGTCGCCGCGCCGTCGGTGCGGTGCGTGACCAAGGCTCGGTCCTCGTGCACGGCCGCGAACCACTGGTCGCGCGTCCCGGCGTCGTCCGCAGAGATTTTGCGGCCAGTGTGGTCGTAGAAGTAGGGGACGAATACGTGCCGGGGCACTCTCTCGAACGCGGCTTGCCAGTCGGAGTCGGTCACGTCGCCTGAGTCGACCAGGGCTTGGGCGAGCCTGGCGCGTCCGACGGCGGCGGCCTGGGCGAGGTCGGGATCGGTGGTCACAGGGTGCCTTTCTCCAGTAGATCGGCGAGAGCGTGGGTGATGGCCTCGCGGGTGAGGTCGATCCATGCCCATTGCCCGCCGGGGTTCACGTCGATCAGGTAGTGGGTGCCTGTGGTGTCGACGATGAGGTCGAGCGCGGCGTAGACGAGGCCGAGGCCGCGCAGCATGGCGCGTATGCCGTGGGCGACGTCGCGCGGGAGCTCGGCGGGTGTGTAGGCGAGTGTCGACGAGTCGCGGCGCCAGTCGAGGCGGGTGGGGCCTTCTGGTGCGTGGACGGCGACGGGAAAGAGCTGCCCGGCGACGGCGGTGACGCGCACCTCGTACGCCTTGTCGGTGATCTCGCGCTGGAACAGGTGGGCGGTGAGCCCGATGCGCGGGTCGCCGAACTGTTCGGGCGGGACGCGACGGGTGTAGAGCTGCCCGCGCTTGCCGTCCTCGGTGTGGACGATGCTGCCGAACACCTTGGTCACGATGCGCCCGCCGCACTTGGCGGCGAACGGGGCGACAGCACCCGGGTCGTTCGTGATCAGCGTCTCCGGAACGCAGAGCCCGGCCTCGGCCGCTACGGCGAGCTGTGCCGGCTTCGTGCAGTCGGCGTTCCGCTCCGGGCGGTTGACCCACAGCACGTCGGGGAGCGAGCCGAGCACACCCGGGAGCGCGCCCTTGGCCTGCGACGCGGCGAAGCGTCGTTCGGGGTCGCTCATGGTGTCGGGGAAGGAGTACGAGGTGGGCTTGCGCCACCACACCGATCGGACCTCGGACAGGTCGACGCCGCGCAGCTGGTCGTACACCCGCCCGTCCCATCGCCCCTCGGGCCGTAACTCGGCGGTGAGCGTCGACCGGCTGGGGAAGTCGGCCAGGTCCGTACGCCAGAACGGCACGCCGCGCTCGCCCAGCTCACGCAACACGAAGTCGGCGGTGGGGTCGAGTGCGTAGGTGATGACGAGCACACGCGGCGCCACAGCGCCGCGCGTGCTCTGCCCATGGGTGGGGGCCATCAGTCGTCGTTCTGGTCGGTGTCGATGGCGATGGCGTCCCTGCCGTCCGACTCGGTGTTGCACGACGTACCGGCCATTGCCTCGATGTAGATGGCGATTGCGCCTTCGACAAGCGAGAGCTGCGAGTCCGGATCGACCGAGACCGCGGGCTGCCGGCCAGCGGTGACGGGGGTGGTCAGGGCGTCCAGTCCGAAGGGCCGGGTGGCCAGAGGGCCGGCGGGCTGGGAGCGGGTCACGTGCGAGAGGGTCGGGACGCGTTCAACGAGTACGGACATCACTGTCGCCTTTCACTGGGGCCGATGGTGCTAGGAGTTGTGCGGTGATCCCCGTCCGACCGCCCGAGGGCGGTGGGACGGAAGCTCTGAGGAGGGGCGGCGCGGGTCTTGCCGAGGCGGAGCCGCCCTTGCAGCGCACGCTCGGTCACATACGCGTCGACGAATTCGAGCGACGAGCTGACCGGGAGCGGGTCCGGACCGACTACGACGGTGACGGTTCCCCCGTCACAGACGAAGCGCACCCAGTCGCCGCCGATGGGCACATGGAGCAGGTAGTCGCAGCCGTCGAGCCGCAGCAGCACGTCCGACTCCTGATGCATGAAGAGCCGCGAACCGATGTCGGGCAGGAGCACGGTCGGCTCTGCCAGGGTGAGAGCGTCGGCGAGGCCCCGCATCCGCGCCTCGACCATCTGCGGTGACTCACCAGGGCGGAGACCGGGCGGGTGCGCGATCAGCAGGAAGGCGAGGTGACCGACCTTCGTGGGATCGATCCAGAACCATGCGGCCACCGAGGCGAGCAGTCCAGCACTCGGCGCGATCGTGGCGGGCCGCGTCAGCATGGGATCGCTCCCGCCGCTGATTTGTGCCGGGTCTCGATCTTGAACTCGGTCCATACGGTCTTGCCGCTCGGAACGCGCGGCTGCACCCCCCATCCGTCGGCGAGGGCATCCACGAGTAACAGCCCTCGTCCGGACACGTCCTCGGCATCCGGGCAGTTGATGTGGGGAAGGCGACCGGACTGGTCATGGACCTCGACGCGCAGGCGGCCGTCGATGAGGGATGCCGCGACGAGGAAGTACCCACCTTGCGGGACCGCGTGCCGAATCGCGTTCGTCGCGAGTTCCGAGAGGCAGAGCAGAGCGTCGTCGGAACGGTCGATGATGTCCCACTCGCTCAGCACATGGCGTAAGAATGAACGCGCCTCGGGCACTGCGGCATCGGCTCGGGAGAACCTGCGCTCCGCTGGTCTTGGCATATGAGTGCAACTCCCTTGCCTGCACGGTTGGTTCGTTCATCCAGGCAACCCCCAAGGCGCGTCCGGGGGTACCGTCAGAAGGGGTGGCAAGGGGTGGCACTTGAACTACCGGCCGCGGCGAAGGGGTAGGAACTCAATATGACGTCACCGAACACGAATTTCGCACGGTGGCTTGAGCGGTCGGGTATGAGCAACAAGGAGTTGGCCCGCCGCGTCAAAGCCGCAGCTCAGGTATGGGGTCAGCCGCACATTCAGACGGACGCCACGGCGGTGAGGCGCTGGCTGGCCGGCCTTCAGCCACGTTCTCCGGTGCCAGAGGTCATCGCCGACGTGATCTCGGCGAGCGTCGGATTTCGGGTCACAGCATACGACCTTGGCTTCGCCGAGGGCGGCACCGCAGATCGGTCGCTCGCCTACAACTCCTCTTTCGCCGTTACGGTGGAAGCCGTTGCCGACTTGGGGAGAGCGGACGTGGATCGTCGAAAGTTCCTGGCAGCGGCACCTTTCGCCGCAGTCGCAGCCGTTGGGCCCTCGCGCGACTGGCTGCTCAACACTATTGATCAGCACCCGGATCCCGGCCCGCGCGTACGCTTTGAAGACGTCACCGCGGTGAAGAACATGTTCGGCGAGTTCCAGAAAATGGACGTACTCCAGGGCGGCGGCTCGGGCCGTCTCATCCTCGCCGAGTACATGAACCAGCACGTCTACCCGCTGCTGCGCCGAACGCATTCGGACGAGGTGCGGCGGGCGCTGTGCGAAGCGGCGGCCGAGCAGACGTATCTCCTCGGATGGATGGCGTACGACACCGGAGAACATGGCACGGCCCAGCGGTACTTGATCCAGTCGCTACGCCTGGCGGAGGAGTCGAAGAACGCGGCGCTCGGCGCTCACGTCCTCGCGGGTATGGCCGACCAGGCGACACTGCTCGGCGACCCGGCGGAGGGCCGGCGGCTTGCCCAGGCCGGCCGCGCCGGGCTGGGCAAGAACACCTCCCCCGCATGCCTCGCCGATCTATGGGCCCTGGAGGCTCGTGCGCTGGCGAAGCTCGGTGACAAGTCCGACGCGGCTCGGGCTGTGACGCGGTCCGAGACGGCGTACGGCCGCGTACGGCTGGAGGACGAGCAGGAGTGGGCGGCGTTCATCGACCCCGCGTACCTCCATGGCGAGCACGCGAACACCTTCCGGGACCTCGGGCAGGCCGAGAGGGCCGAGCGGCACGCGCGCCAGTCGATCGACCACGCCCGCAAGCAGCGTCGCGCCCGCCGGGGTGCCATGTCGCAGGCCGCACTCGCTGTATCCCACTTGCAGCGGCGTGACCTTGAGGCGGCCCACTCCGCAGGGCTGCGGACACTCTCGCTGTCGCGGCAGGTCAAGAGTTCGCGGTGCGTCGAGGCCGTGCAGGACTTGCAGCGACGTATGGAGCCGTTCGGGACGCATCGCCTGGTGGCCGACTTCAACGAACGGGCGCGCGAGCTGGTCGCCGCAGCGTAACGACCGCACCTCAACGACAAAGGCGCCCCGCCTCGGCATCAGCCGAGGTGGGGCGCGGTGCGTTACGACTCTCCGAGCCGGGATCTGACGATGCCGCTGATCCTGTCGGCGGCCGCTTCGGGATCTTCGTGTTCCCAAACGCGCACGACGGCCCAGCCTTGCGCGCTGAGGGACGCGTTCGTGTCGGCGTCACGGGCCCGGTTTCCCGCGATCTTCTCCTGCCAGAACTCGCCTCGCTTGGTAGCGGGTCGGTGGTGCTCGGGGCAGCCGTGCCAGTAGCAGCCGTCGACGAACACGGCCACGCGGGCCTTGGTGAACACGACGTCGGCCGTTCGCCTGAGCTCATGCACAGGCCTCACCGACACCCGGTATCGAAGCCCGTTGCGATGAAGGGCGGAGCGCAGGAGCAGCGGATCACCCGCAGATGGTGCCCCAGCACGTACGCCTCGGTAGCGGTACGCGCCGCCTGCCTGCGCGCTTCCCGCTCGGCGTCATTCGCCTCCGGGGCGCCCGCGCGCATCCGCTGTCTCACCTCGGCCCAGCTGCTCTGCCCGCTCAACGCAATCGGCCTCCCGCCCGTTCCGCCTACTTCACCTGGCGCAGGCCCAGCGGGGCCGCGATCTCCTGGAGCATCACGCGGCCCGCTTCCTCGGCGAGGTCCTCCTCGCCCGGGTCCTGGTCGGTGTCCAGGCCGTCCAGCTCCTCCAGGGGCTGGCCGAGGCGGATGTGGGCGACCAGGGACTGGAGGGCGCGGAGGGTGGCGGAGGCGGTGGAGCCCCAGTTGGAGAAGTACGAGAACTGCCACCACCACAGCGCCTCGGCGGTGCGCTCGGCGTCGTAGTGCGCGAGGCCGTGGCCGAGGTCGGTGACGAGGTCGGCCAGGTCGTCGGAGATCCGGTGCGGGACCGGGGCCTTGCGGGGCTCGTACGGGTCGAAGACCTCGGAGTAGACGTCGATCGGCTCCAGGAGCACCGCGAACCGCTCGCGCAGGCCGTCCGCGTCCGGCTCGGGGCCGAGGTCCGGTTCGTACCGCTCGTCGGGCAGGACGTCCTCGTACGCGCCGAGGCGGCCGCCCGCGAGCAGGAGCTGCGAGACCTGGAGGAGCAGGACCGGGACGGCCTCTTCCGGCTCGTCGACCTTGGACACCTCGGTGACCGCGACGATGAACGTCTTGATCTGGTCCGCGATCTGGACGGCGAAGTCGTCCGGGTCCTGCGTGACGGAGTTCAGCGTGGCGTCAGACATCGAGGGGACCTCCCGTGGGCGCGGTCACAAACGGTGAAGCGGACGGCGAAGCGGACGGCAGTACGTGCGGGGGCCGAGGAGGTACGGCGGTGGGGTCAGACATCCAGCAGCCGCCTCCCCTCGAAGGCGCGGCCCAGGGTGACCTCGTCGGCGTACTCCAGGTCGCCGCCGACCGGCAGGCCGCTGGCCAGCCGGGTCACCCTGAGGCCCATCGGCTTGACCATCCGCGCCAGGTACGTCGCGGTGGCCTCGCCCTCCAGATTGGGGTCGGTCGCGAGGATCAGCTCCGTGATGGAGCCGTCCGCGAGCCGCGCCAGCAGCTCACGGATGCGCAGGTCGTCCGGCCCGACGCCCTCGATGGGACTGATCGCCCCGCCCAGGACGTGGTAGCGGCCGCGGAACTCCCGCGTCCGCTCGATCGCGACGACGTCCTTGGGCTCCTCGACCACGCAGATGACGCTCCGGTCGCGGCGCGCGTCCCGGCAGATCCCGCACTGCTCCTGCTGCGCGACATTGCCGCACACGGTGCAGAACCGGACCTTGTCCTTGACCTCCAGGAGGGAGTGCGCGAGCCGGCGTACGTCCGTGGGCTCGGCCTGCAGGATGTGGAAGGCGATCCGCTGCGCGCTCTTGGGACCGACGCCGGGCAGCCTGCCCAGTTCGTCGATGAGGTCCTGAACAACGCCTTCGTACAACGGAACGCCTTTCTTTGCTTCCTGCTCCGTACCGTAGTGGGTACGGGTCGGTACCAGTAGGCCCCGCGAGCCTGCCTGTGGCCGGTCCGGTCAGAACGGTCCGGTCCAGAACGGTCCGGTCAGAACGGCAGGCCGGGGATGCCGCCTCCGCCGCCCAGGCCCTGTGCCAGCGGGCCGAGCTTCTCCTGCTGGAGCGCCTGCGCGTTCTCGCCGGCCGCCTGGACGGCCGCGACGACGAGGTCGGCGAGCGTCTCGGTGTCCTCCGGGTCCACCGCCTTCGGGTCGATCACCAGGGCGCGGAGCTCGCCGGAACCGGTCACGGTGGCCTTCACGAGACCACCGCCCGCCTGTCCCTCGACCTCGGTCCTGGCCAGTTCCTCCTGGGCCGCGGCGAGATCCTGCTGCATCTTCTGGGCCTGCTGGAGCAACTGCTGCATATTGGGCTGGCCACCACCGGGAATCACGGTCACTCCTGGCATTTCGACGACAAATGTTTCGGTAAGCCGAGCCTACGTGCTCCCCGGTCACCGCGCTCCACCCGCCGGGGACCAACTCTTTCGGGTGAGATTCCGGAACCGGCGTGAGTGCTCCTATACCTGACCAGCGACCCCGCCCAGGCGGGAATCCCGCGATTTCGACCCCACGGCCCACCATTCGGCGGTAGGAAGGGCATGCACATCGGCACACGAGCGTGCATGTGCGGTGACGCAGAGTTACCCCACGAGGGTCGTCGGTCGCGCGGACCGCCCCGCCCTCTCCGGGCCGGCCGGGTCGATCGGTCCCGGAAGAGCCCAACGCGTCCGTCCCGTCCGTCAGAGTGCAGAGGAGTGCCCCGGTGAGTCAGCCGGAGATGCAGCCCGAGGGGCCGCCCCGCAAGGAGTCCGATGCGGGATCCGGTGAGATCGGAGCCGAGCATTCCGACTCCGGTCCGGGCAGGGAACGCCCCGCCGGGCGCGATCTGACCGGGCGCCCGTTCCCGCTCGGCGACTGGGGCGAACCGGCCGAGCGGCTCGACGAGCTCTACCGCTGGGTCGAGACCGGCGCCCTGGACACCGCCGACTGGTATCTGAACGACCGGATCTGGAAGCGCCGGGCCGCCAGGGCCCTGCGGACGGGTACCGCCGCCGGGGTGGTCGCCGGGGCCGCCCTGCCGCTGCTCGACCTGACCGGCGCGCTGAGCGGCTCGGCGGGCTGGGGCTATCTGTCGCTGCTGCTGGGTGCCGCCTGCATGGCCTGCGACCGGTACTTCGGCCTCACCTCCGGGTGGATAAGGAACCTCGCCACGGCCCAGGCCGTGCAGCGGCGGCTCCAGGTGCTCCAGTTCGACTGGGCCTCGGAGTGCGTACGGGAGATGCTCGGGCCGACCGAGGGCACGGCCAGCGAGGCGGCCGAGCGGTGCCTGGGGGTGCTGCGGAGGTTCTCCGAGGACGTCACCGAGCTGGTGCGGTCGGAGACGGCGGACTGGATGGTGGAGTTCCGGGCCGGGCCCGCGCCGATGGGCATGCAGGCCCTGGCTTCGGGGAGCGCCGGGGGGCGGGGCGAGCCGGGGGCGGCGCCGGGGCGGTTCTCGATGCCGTCGGTGGCGGCCCGGCCGAACATGCCGCGGCAGCGGCCGCCGGAGTCGCCGCCGCGGTGAGGATTCCGGGGGCCGGGGGTGCGGGGTGAGCCTTCGGGGGCCGCCCCGGACCCCCGGTCCTCAATCGCCGGACGGGCTGGGTTCGGCTCAGCTGAAGATGATCATTGAGCCCTGGGCCAGGCTGCGGGTCGCTGCCGCGTGGAGGCCCAGCCAGACGTGGCGTTCCCGGGCGAACGGGCTGTCGTCGTAGAGGATCGGGCTCGCCGGTTCCTCCAGGGCGGTGGGGCCGGAGGGCGGTTGCGGGGCGGCCGGCGGGTTGGCCGGGTCGATGCCGATGGACGGGGCCACGAACTCCAGCTCCCGCAGCAGCCCGTGGGCGGAGCCCAGCGGTCCGCCGCCCGCCAGGAGCGCGTCGTCGGAGAGCGGGGCCGGGAAGTCCACCGGGACGTACGCCCCGGCGTGGTCGTAGTGCCAGACCAGGTGCGACTGCTGCGCACCCTGCTCGAACATCTCCAGGAGCTGCTCGTAGTCGCCGTCGAGACCGGCGACAGGGGTGACGGCGAGGCCGCTCAGCTGGAGCAGGTAGGCGCGGCGCAGGAAGTGCAGGGCGTCGTAGTCGAAGCCGGCCACGGGGGCGACCTCACCGTTGAGGCCCGGCATGTAGGCGTAGACGGGGACGGGCGGGAGCCCGGCGTCGTTCAGCGCCTTGTCGTAGACGGCGATCTCTTCGGCGAACGGATTGTCGGCGCTGTGGCACAGCACATCGACGAGGGGGACCAGCCACAGGTCACAGGCCACGAAGTCTCGCTCTCCAACAGGTTCGGGCGATCGTCGGAACAGCGTAGTGCGGGGCGAACCTCACGCACAGTGCCCCGGGGCCTCCGGAGATGCCGGGGACCCCGAGGACCCGGAGGACCCGGAGGACCCGGAGGACCCCGAGGACCCCGAGGACCCGGAGGACTCCGACGGCCCGGGGGCGTTCTCCTCGGCCTCCCGCGCTTCCAGCCGGTCCGCCCAGGCGAGCGCGTGTGCGTAGTAGGAGTGCATGGCGGCGTGGACCTGCTCGTGGTCGCACCGGGCAATGGCCTCGACCAGCTCTTCGTGGCCGAACCACAGCAGGTTCTCGTCCATGCCGTCGCGGCGCAGCCGGTGCACGGCGAACACCCAGGCCTGGACGCGGAGCTTGGTGAGGAAGTCGGCGATGTACGGGTTGAGGACGAACTGTCCGAGCTCCCGCCAGAACCGCAGGTCGTACCCGATCAGCACGTCGAGGTCGCCGCCCTTCGCCGCGCGGACCGCCTCCCCGGCCCTTCGGCGGATCGAGGCGAGGCCCTCGGGCCGGACGGCGACCCGTTCGGCGGGGTTACGGAAGAGGCCCTCGACGACGAGGGCGCGGGCCTCGGCCATCGCGCGGTAGTCGGCGACGGTGAACTCGCGTACCTGGAAGCCGCGGTGCTGGTCGGAGGCGAGGAGCCCCTGTGCGGAGAGGTCGAAGAGCGCCTCGCGGACGGGTGTCGCGGAGACCCCGTACTGCTCGGCGATCTGCTTGACGGTGAACTCCCGGCCCGGCGGAAGACGCCCCGCGAGCACCTCGTCACGCAGCGCGTCGGCGATCTGCTGGCGCAGGGTGTTGCGCGTCACACCTCCGCTCGGACTCATACCGGCCCCCATCCGTCCGCCCCCGTCCGCCCCTGTCGGTCCCCGTTCGCCGACCGTTTCCGGCGGGGGTCACTCTGGCTCGGGTCACCTTAAGCCAGGGCCGCCGCCGTGCCCGATTCCGGGCACGGCGGTGAGGCGTACGGGGTCGATCGCGTACGGAATCGGGTCATCCGGTTGCCCGGCGTACAGGCCGGGAGGGCCGTTACGCGCCCTGCACCGTGTACGCGTCGGCGACGGAGAGCGCGACGTCCAGGGCGGCGAGCCCTTCCCCGGCCTCGGCCTCGGAGACATTGCAGGCGGGGACGGCGTGGGTCCGGTTCATGTTGATGAACGGCCACAGCCCCTGCTTCTTCGCCGCCGCGCCGAACGCCGCCATCGGGGCGTTGGCCTCGCCCGAGGCGTTGTACGGGACGAGCGGCTCGCGGGTCTCCCGGTCGCGGACCAGCTCCAGCGCCCAGAACGCGCCGAGTCCGCGGACCTCGCCGACCGAGGGGTGGCGTTCGGCCAGTTCGCGCAGGCCGGGGCCGAGGACCGTCTCACCGATGCGGGCCGCGTGCTCGACGACCTTCTCCTCCTCCATCACGCCGATGGTGGCGACGGCGGCGGCGCAGGCCAGCGGGTGCCCGGAGTAGGTGAGGCCGCCGGGGTAGGGGCGGTTCTCGAAGGTGGCGGCGATCTCGGCGTTGATGGCGACGCCGCCGAGCGGTACGTAACCGGAGTTGACGCCCTTGGCGAAGGTCAAAAGGTCCGGCACGACGTCGAAGTGGTCGGCGGCGAACCAGGCGCCGGTGCGGCCGAATCCGGCCATCACCTCGTCGAGCACGAAGACGATCCCGTACCGGTCGCAGATCTCGCGGACACCGGCGAGGTAGCCCGGCGGCGGGGTCATGATGCCGGCCGTGCCCGGGATCGTCTCCAGGATGATCGCGGCGATGGTGGACGGACCCTCGAAGGCGAGGGTGTCCTCCAGGTGCTGGAGGGCGCGGGCGCACTCCTCTGCCTCGTTCGCCGCGTGGAACGGGGAGCGGTAGAGGAACGGGGCCCAGAAGCGGACGACGCCCGCCGAGCCGTTGTCGGAGGGCCAGCGGCGCGGGTCGCCGGTGAGGTTGATCGCGGTGGAGGTGGCGCCGTGGTACGAGCGGTAGGCGGAGAGCACCTTCGTACGGCCCGTGTGCAGCCGGGCCATGCGGATGGCGTTCTCGACGGCCTCGGCGCCGCCGTTGGTGAAGAAGATCTTGTCCAGGTCGCCGGGGGTGCGCTCGGCGATGAGACGTGCGGCCTCGGAGCGCGACTCGACGGCGAACGCGGGCGCGAAGGTGACGAGCTTGCCCGCCTGCTCCTGGATCGCGGCGATCACGGTGGGGTGCTGGTAGCCGATGTTGGTGTAGACGAGCCCGCTGGTGAAGTCGAGGTAGCGGTTGCCGTCGTAGTCCCAGAAACAGGACCCCTCGGCGCCGGCGACGGCGAGCGGGTCGATGAGGCCCTGGGCGGACCAGGAGTGGAACACGTGCGCGCGGTCCGCGGCCTTCACGGCCGCACCGGCCGCGGGGTCGGCGTACGGGGCATGAGGGGCATGAGGGGTCATGCGGCGAGCGTAGGCGCTGGTGGGGGCCGTCTCCATGGCCACCTTGTACGGCCTGGGGCGGATGGATCGGCAGGGTGTCGGGTCCGGGGCCGCGCGCGAAGCATTGACAGCACACTGTCGACATGACAGCCTTCTGTCATCTAGCCGAGGAGGTCATCATGACCAGCAGCAGAACCGGCGGAACCGGCAGGACCGTTCATCTCGCCGTGTACGACGCCTTCGCCGACTGGGAGACCGGGCACACCACCGCCCATCTCACACAGAACGGCTACACCGTGCGGACCGTGGGGCTCTCCCGGGAGCCGGTCACGACCATGGGCGGCCTGCGCGTCCGGCCCGACCTGCCCCTGGACGAACTGCGGGCGCAGGACAGCGCGTTGCTCATCCTGACCGGTGCTGCCGCGTGGGACACGGGGGACGGGCTGGCCCCGTTCGCGCGGGCGGCCCGGGGCTTCCTGGACGCGGGGGTGCCGGTCGCGGCGATCTGCGGGGCGACGGGCGGGCTGGCCCGGGAAGGGCTGCTGGACGGCCGGACGCACACGAGCGCGGTCTCCTTCTACCTCGCGGCGACGGGGTACGCGGGCGGCGCGCGGTACGTCGACGCGGACGCGGTCACCGACGACGGACTGATCACGGCCGGACCGACGGAGCCGGTGGCGTTCGCGCGGGAGGTTTTTGCGCTGCTCGGGGTGTACGGGCCGGAGAAGCTGGACGCGTGGTACCGGCTGTTCCACGACTCGGACGCGAGTGCGTACGAGGTGTTGCAGGGTGAGTGAGGGACGCGGTGATCGCGAGGCCACGAAGACCGTCCGGCGCGAGGGACGCGGTGATCGCGAGGCCGCGGAGGACGTCCGGGTTCAGCAGGACCTGCTGAGCAGGACGGCGTTGACCGTGTTCCGGCTGAACGGGCAGTTCCTCGGGGTGGCCGACGAGCTGGCGCGGCCGGGCGGCCTCACTGCGGCGTGGTGGCAGGTGCTGGGAGCGGTGCTGCCGGAGCCGCTGCCGGTGGCGGGGATCGCCCGGGCGATGGGGATCACCCGGCAGAGCGTGCAGCGGATCGCGGACCTGCTGGTCGAGCGGGGGCTCGCGGAGTACGCGGAGAACCCGGCCCACCGCCGCGCGAAGCTGTTGCGGCCGACGGGGGCGGGGCGGGACGCGGTGTCCCGGATCGACCCGTCCCACGCGGAGTTCGCCGCGCGGCTGGCGGGAGAGCTGGGGGCGGAGGGGCTGGCGGAGACGGTGCGCGTGCTGGAGCGGCTTTCGGGGGCGGTGGAGAACCTGACCGCAGCGGCCACCCCCGGTGCGGGGCCGGCCGATTCAAGCCGGTCCGGCGCTTGAGGACGGAGACCCGGCGGGCCGGCCACCCACCCCCGGCGCGCGAGCACTACGCCCGCTGACGTGCGACCAGGGCGGTGAGGCCTTCGATGAGGGGGGTGGGGTCGAGGTCCGGGTCGAGCGTCCGCTGGAGCAGGAAGCCGTCCATCGCCGCGGTGAGCGTCACCGCCGCGGCGAGTGGATGTGTGACTCCGCGCTCAGCGAACCAGTCGTGCAACCCCTGCCGGAGCTCGGCGAGAGAGGCGGCGATCTCGGTACGCAGCTGGTCGTCCCGGTTTGCCGCGACAAGGGTTTCGTACAGCAGGAGCAGTTCCGGGTCGTGCGAGTCACCGGAGCACAGTGAGCGGAGAATCGTTTCGACGGCCGATGACGGATCTTCTTGTGTCAGGGCGTCGCCGATCCGGTCGAGGAAGAACATCCGGATCCTGCCCACTGCGGCGATGCGCCGGAGTTCGCCGATGCTTCCCACGTGGTAATGGATCACGCCGGGGTTCACGCCCGCGCGTTCCGCGACCCGCCTGCTGGTCACACCGCCCCAGCCCACTTCCGGGATGAGGGAGGCCGCAGCCTCGATGATCTTCTCGCGTGTGCTCGCGCCGGAAGGAGAGGCGCTGTTCACACAGGTGTCGTTCACAGACGCATCCCCTGGATCGCGATCACTGCGCCCACGCCGGCCGAGGCCAGCGCGATGACTTCCAGCACCAGCAGTTGCACCGGAAGCCGGTCGGGCACGACCGGGAAGACCGCACCGAGGTCCGCCGCGAAGACCGCGGCATAACCCAGGCTCAGAACCAGGGCCGCCACGAACACCCAGTCCTGGCCCGCCATGGCGAACCCGGCCACCACGAAGCTGGCCAGCCCGAGGGACGTGAGGTAGGCGTTGAACCCGTTGTACTGCCAGCGGGGGAGCGGCGAGAAGTCCCTCGTGTCGACCAGCTTCCCCGGGACCATGGGGATCAGCAGGAGTGCCTCCCAGACCAGGAAAGCTCCGGTCAGCGTCGTCAACAGGGAATGTTCCATCAGGACCTCCGAGGTCGCAGTGGTTTGCCCGTATTGGACGATAGACCTGGACGGTCGTCCAAATCAAGCGGAACGGGCGTCGGCACATGCGGACTCCGGGCGGAGGGGGCCGGGGCGGGGCGGGCGTCGGGGCGCGGCGCTATCCTCGTGCGGGCCGCACGGGGAGGAAGCGCACCATGGACAAGCTCGGGCCCGACGACCCGCACCGCATCGGTGCGTACCGCCTTCTCGGCCGCCTCGGCGAGGGCGGCATGGGCCAGGTCTTCCTCGCCCGCTCCGACCGCGGCCGCACCGTCGCCCTCAAGCTCGTCCGCCGCGAGCTCGCCGAGCAGCCCGAGTTCCGCGCCCGTTTCCGCCAGGAGGTCCGCGCCGCGCACCGGGTGGGCGGCGCGTGGACCGCACCGTTGCTGGACTCCGACACCGAGGCCCCCGCCCCCTGGGTCGCCACCGGTTACGTCGCCGGGCCCTCCCTCCAGCGCATCGTCTCGGGCCGCCCCGGCGCCCCGGTCGCGGCCTCGGGGGCGTACGGGCCGCTGCCGTCGCGTTCCGTACGGTTCCTGGGGTCCGGGCTCGCCCACGCCCTCCAGCACATCCACGGAGCCGGGCTCATCCACCGGGACCTGAAGCCCTCCAACGTCCTGCTGACCATCGACGGCCCCCGGGTCATCGACTTCGGTATCGCGCGCGCCCTGGAGTCCGTGCCCGACGGCGACCTGACCCGTACCGGCGCCCTGGTCGGCTCACCCGGCTTCATGGCCCCGGAACAGGTCCGCGGCGAGCGCGTGACCACCGCGTGCGACGTGTTCTGCCTAGGCGCCGTCCTCGCGTACGCGGCGTCGGGCCGGCTGCCGTTCGGTACGGCGGAGAGCGGCGGGGTCCATGCCCTGATGTTCCGGATCGCCCAGGAGGACCCGGACCTGACCGGCGTTCCGGAGGAGCTGGCCGGCGTCCTCCGGGACTGTCTGGCGAAGGACCCGGCGGACCGCCCCGGCACCGGCGAGATCCTGGCCCGTCTGGGCGACGCGGAGACGGAAGAACCCTGGCTGCCCGGCACTCTCATCGCCCGACTCGGCCGCCACGCCGTGGAATTGCTCGACGCTGAGGACCCGGAGGACCCGCGGTCCCTGCATGCCCCACAAGACCCGCGGGCCCCGCGGAGCGCGCCCGCCGCCCAACACAGCCCCATACCGCCGGTCCCCGCCCCGATTTCGCCGGCGGCCCCGGTCACCCCGGCCGCCGAAACGGAGACCGCCCCGCCGCCCCACCCGTACGCACAGCACCACCCGTACTCGCCGCCCCACCCGCCCTACAGTCGCACCGCCGAACAGCCGCTCCCCCCGGCTCACTTCGCGCCCACGCCGACCCCGCCCGCCCGGGAGCGCCGCTCCGTCGGGGCCACCGCCGCGCTCATCGCCGTCGCCGTGGTCGTGGCGATCGGGGCGGGCGGATCGGTGTACGCGTTCATGAACGACGACGGCACGAGGAAGACCGCCTCTCCCGGCCCGTCGGGCTCCGGGGACTCCGATGACTCCGGCGACTCCGGGGACTCCGATGACTCCGGCGGCTCCGGCGGCTCCGGCGACGGGCAGCAGGGCGGCGAGGGAGCCGTCCCCGAGGACCTCCTGGGGACCTGGTCCGGCTCCATACCCGGCGAACAGGGCCCGTCCTCCAGGACATTGACCATCCGACAGGGGGACGTGGGCGACCAGGTCCTCGTCCTCATCGCCGAAGGCCCCCTCGCCTCCGGTTCCACGTACCACTGCGAGTTCACCGCCCCCCTCTCCGGCCGCCCCGCCGGGGACGGCCCGGTCCGCATCGGCCCCTCCACGGTGTCCGTCGGCCGCCCGGCCTCCTCCTGCGCGCCCGGGAAGCCCACCGAGCTGACCCTGCTCCCGGACGGCAGCCTGCGCCGGTCCGCGGCCGGGACCGGCGAGAGCCTGATCTACACCAGGTCCGACTGATCCGACTGATCCGAACGATCCGAACGATCGGACGGCCGCCCCTCCTCCGGGGCCGCCGCCCCGCTCCCCCGCTCCCCGGCATCCCGGCATCCCGGCGTACCGGACGGGACGGCTTCGGCTCCCTGACCGTGCGCCATGAAGGACAGGCTCCGGGCGTGGTGAACATGCCGAAGTCGTCCGAGGTCGGCAAGTAGCAACGGGTTCCTGGGCTTCGACGTCCCGGGCTGCTGCCATGAAGTGGTCGCTTTCCGCTGTGGAGAAGGGAGTTCCCGCAGGATGCGGACCACAACACTGGGCAGGGACGGGCCGGTCGTCGGCCGGCTGGGGCTGGGGGCCATGGGCCTCTCGTACCGTTGCGCCCCAGGCCTGGAGGACAGGACCAAGGCCGTATCGCTGGTCCAGGAGGCGGTGGACCTCGGGGTCAATCTCGTCGAGACGGCCGGTGCCTACGCGGCCGGCGACAACGAGCGGCTGATCGGTGAGGCCATCCGCGGGCGCCGGGACGAGGTCGTGCTGTGCACCGGCGGCGGACTGCTCGGTGACGCGGACGGTGTGCTGCGGCCCGCGGGCGGTCCGCAGGCGCTGAGGGACGCGGTCGACGAGAGTCTGCGACGGCTGCACGTGGACCACATCGACCTCTATCTGCTGCGCCGCGTCGATCCCGGCGTGCCACTGGAGGAGAGCTGGGGTGCGCTGGCCGAGCAGGTCTGGGCGGGAAAGATCCGCATGCTGGGGCTGCCCGTCGTCACCGAACAGGAGGCCCGCGAAGCCGAAGCCGTGCACGAGGCGGCGGCGATGGCCGCCGAGGTGTCGCTGTTCACGCGCTGCGGTCTCGACGATGTCGTGCCGTACGCGGTGGGGCGCCGGATCGCACTGCTGGCGGGCGCCCCGCTCAGCCGCGGGCTGCTGACCGGTGCGTTGTCCAGCTCCGACGACCTGATGCCGGACGACTGGCGGCGCACCCGGCCCCGCTTCGCTCCGCGCGCCATCCGGCACAGCTTCGCTCTCACACGGGCCGTCGCCCAGGTGGCCGCCCGGCACGAGGCCACACCCGCGCAGGTCGCCCTGGCATGGCTGCTCCGGCTCGGCGATCACGTGGTGCCGCTGCCCGGCACCAGGGCTTCGTACCACCTCGCGGAGAACCTCGGCGGCGACCGGATTCGCCTGACCGAACAGGACCTGACCGACCTGGAGTTCCTCCCCTGTCCGGCGGGCGCCCCCGAGATGTGAGCCGGTCCGGCTCCCACCGCACCACACGCCACACGCCACGCACCGCATCACGCACACCGCACACCGCACACCGCACACCGCACACCGCTGCAACTGACTCTCCAACTCTTCTGGAGTTCTGACATGACGACCTCTCTGGTACGGCAGGTCCTCCCCCGGCCACGGCCACGGCCGCGGGCGGCGACGGCCGATGTGCACGGAATCACCGCGCCCGGATTCGCCTCCGTGCGTCACTCCTTCGAACGGGCCTGCGGAGAAGCGGGCCCGCCCGGCTCCCAGGGAGCCGCGCTGGCGGTCGTACAGGACGGTGAACTGGTCGTCGACCTGTGGCACGGCACCGCCGATCCGGTCACCGGGGCACGGTGGACCGGCGACACCCTGGAGCCGCTGCTGACGGG
Organism: Streptomyces sp. SM11; assembly: GCF_002910905.1. Lineage (GTDB taxonomy): Bacteria > Actinomycetota > Actinomycetes > Streptomycetales > Streptomycetaceae > Streptomyces. The sequence goes on from NZ_NEUE01000252.1 coordinate 54,410, forward strand.
TTCCCACGGAATCCTGGCCACGGCGGTCCTGCTGCTCGCCGACATGGGCGCGCTCGAACTGGACCGGCCCGTCGCCGACTACTGGCCGGAGTTCGCGGTCCGCGGCAAGGGCGCGGTGACGCTGCGGGACGTGCTCACGTTCACCGCCCGCCTCCCCGGCATGGCGGCCGAACTCGACCAGCGGGACATCGAGAACCCGCGCACGATGGCCGCGCTGCTCGAACTGCACAGCCTGGAGGAGGACCCCCGGGCCGGTGGCGTGCTGCACGGGCCGTGGACCGCCGGGTGGATCGCCGCCGAGGTGATCCGCCGGGTCGACGGGCGCGATCTCGATCTGTTCTTCCTGGAGGAGATCGCGGGCCCGCTGGGTCTCGACGTCCACTTCGGCCTCGTACCCGACCAACTGCCGCAGGCAGCCCGTATCTCGTACGACGCGGACTTCCGCGCCTGTTTCGCGGCACTGGACAGCGGGGCGGACGACGGCGGGGCCGGTCTCTTCGGGCGGGTGTGGAACAACCCGTCCCCGTTCCCCGCGGAGTCCGGGGTGTGGAGCGAGAGCCGGCGGCGCTACGCGATCATCCCCTCGCTGGGGGCGTACGCGTCCGCCCGCGGCCTCGCCCGGCTCCAGGGCGTCCTGGCCGCGGATGCCGTACGGGCCCCGGGCGAGGAGCCGCTGCTGTTGTCACGCCGCACGCTCGACCGGGCTCGGAGCTTCTGGGTCGAGGGCCTGGATCCGCTGCTCGGCGGGATCAGCGCGTACGGCGAGGGCGGCCTCCAGCTCGTCGACGAGTGCCTCCACCCGGCCGTCCGCTCCGGCGCGTTCGGCCACCAGGGTCCCGGCGGAATCGCTTACCAGGCCTGGCCGCGGGTCCGGGCCGGGGCAGCCTGGGTCCGCAGCCGGCTGACGGCGGGCCTGAACGCGCGGGTCCTGGACGAGGTGGCGGGCGCGGTGGCGCGGGCGCTGCGGACCGCCTGAGCCACACCGTCCTGCGGACCGCCCGAGCCACACGCCCTACGGACCGCCCGAGCACAGTCGAGGCCGGGATGGGCCGGGATGGACCGGGACCCGACTTCAGGCAGGTTCCGCCCCGCGCCCCGTCAAACCCGCTCGGCCCTCCCTGCCCGCCCTGCCTTCGCCGCCCGTTCCTGCATGCGCCTTCTCCTTGGGCCTCGGCCAGTAGTCGCGCCCCGAAAGAAAAATAACGAACATTCTCTATGTTTGCTAGTCTGCTCAGCGACGCTTGCCTGGGAGGGACCCGCAGTGACGACGACGTACGAGATGCCCGACATGGCGACGACCCGGCCGCCGGGCGATCTGTCCCGGCTTCTGTTCGGCCACTTACACCGCTCCGACCAGCAGCGTTGGGGCCATGTGTACCTGCAAGGACTCCTGCGGACACACGGGAAGAAGACCGTGCGCCGGATGGCGGCCGTGGTGACCGGCTCGGAGGCGGCGTCGGCGTCGCTGCACCAATTCGTCAGCGCCAGCCCCTGGGAGTGGGCCCCGGCCCGCGGCGAGCTGGCCCGCTGGGCCGCCCGGTCGCTGCCGGTGCGGGCCTGGACCCTGGCACCGGCGGTGCTGCCCAAGCGCGGCAACTGCTCGGCCGGGGTGCACCGGCGCTTCCTGCCGGATGCCGGGCGCACGGTCAACTGCCAGCTGGGCCTCGGCCTGTTCCTGGACGCCGGGCGGACGCACGTGCCTGTCGACTGGCGGCTCTTCCTGCCTCCCCGGTTCACCCGCGACGAGGCGGTACGCGACCGGGCGAAGATCCCCGCGACGACCACGGCCCAGCCACTGTGGGAGCACGCCCTGTGCCTGGTACGGGAGATGACGTCATGGTCGAACGGGCGGACGGCGCCCGTGGTGGCCGACCTGACATCCCTGTGCGACGTCGCGCCACTGGCGCAGCGGCTGCACGGCAGCGGGCACGCCTTCGTCCTCGCCATCCCGGGCCAGACCGCTCTCGCGGGTCCTGAACTGCCGCCCGGTGACAGGGAGTCCGCGCGCGGCCTGCTGCTGCGCCGGGGCGTACGGCACCCGGCGGGACCGGGCCGGCAGGTCGTCTCGTGCGACACGCCGGTGCACGGGCTGCGCCCGGACGGCGAGCGCGGTCACGGGGCGGGCCGGCTGATGGCCGAGTGGGACACGGCCGGCGGACGCCCGGGCCGGATCTGGCTGACGAACATCACCGACCGCCGCCCGGCCGAACTGCTGGAGCTGACCCGCTCACTCCAGGGCGCACAGGACGCGACCCGTCGCATGGGCGAGGACTTCGGCCTCCTCGACTTCGAGGGCCGCTCCTTCCCCGGCTGGCACCGGCACATGACGCTCGTCTCGGCCGCCTACGCCTGTAGCGCCCTGGAGGGCATGACGCACTGACCCATTGCTTGCCTATACAAATATATAGCAGCCGGAGCCCTCTTCGCGGGCATCCGCACTCCCCAGATGATTGCATGGGCATGTATCTTGTTGTTCATCGCAGTCGAGAAGGGGAGCCGTTCCATGACGATCCAGGAGCAGCCACGCGCCGCCTCCGATCAGGCCATGTGGGAGGCCGTCCTCGGCCTGCACGCCTTCGTGGAGCGTCAGCTCGCGCACGCCCTGCAGCGCCGCTACGGCGTCGGCCTGTCCGAGTACCGGGCCCTGGAGGCTCTCACCCAGGCGGAGAAGGGTGAATGCCGCATGCAGGAGCTCGCAGACCACATCGGCCTGGGCCAGAGCTCGGTCACCCGCCTGGTGGGACGCCTGGACAGCGCCGGCTACGCCTACAAGGACAACTGCGCCGACGACAAGCGCGGCGTCTTCGCCGTCATCACCGACGAAGGCCGCAAGCACTATCAGGATGCCCGCGCCACGTACGCCGACGTCCTCAGCTCGGCCCTCAACACCGCGAGCGCCGACGACCAGCTCGCCCGGGCGGTGCAAGCGCTGCGCAGCGCGGCCTGACACCTTCACCCCGAAGCCTGCACACCTGCCACTGGCGCACCCGCCACTGGTGCACCGGCGACTGGTGCACCGGCGACTGCACAGCGGTGCGCGCATGCGGCTCCGCGCACCGACTCAAAAAGAACGATCCCTCTGTTTTCCTGAGCCAAGAGAGCGTGGCATTTCAATCTACTCAGGTAACGTAAGGAGCGTTCTTTTTTGAGAAGGTGAGAGGTATGGCGCAACTGAAGCAAGAACGGGCGGAACAGACCCGCCGCGTTCTCCTGCACGCAGCCGCAGAGGTCTTTGACGAGTTCGGTTATGCGGGGGCCAGCATCACCCGCATCTTCAAGCGTGCCGGCGTGACGGCAGGGGCGCTCTACTTCCACTTCGGCTCGAAGGAGGACCTGGCCAAGGCGGTGATGAACAGCCAGCCGGAGACCCTCGTCCCGCTGCTTGACGCCAGCGGTCTGCAGCGGCTCATCGACCTCACCCTCGTGTGGTCGTGGCAGCTCCAGCGCGACCCGCTGCTCCGGGCCGGCGTACGGCTGACGAACGAGCAGGCCGCCATGGGCAGCTCCCTGAACGCCGACCCGTACGAGAACTTCCGCGAGATCATGACCGGGTGTCTGCACGAGGCGCGGGACGAGGGTGAACTGCAGCCGGGCATCGATCCGACCGTGGTCGCGGAGTTCGTGGTCGCCGCCTGTACGGGGATGCAGATGTACTCCAACGTCGTCAGCGGCCGCAAGGACCTTCCCGAGCGCACGCGGCAGATGTGGAATCTTCTCCTCCCGGGCATCGCGGTCCCGTCGGTGATCATCCGCGCCGACGCGACCCCCGCCCGCGGCGTCGCACTGACGCCCGGACGGCCCGAACAGCCCAAGCCGCCCAACTCGCCCTGACCGAACAGCTCGGCCTGACCGAACAACTCGCCCAGCTCGCCCGACTGTCCTGCCCGCCCCGCCCAGGCCCTCTTCGTCGACGACGCCACCCGGGCCGCCGACGTGTCCCGCGGCCGCGGCACCGCCTTCGCCGACCGCCCCTCCGACCCCTCCGGCTTCGTCCACAGACCCCAGGCACCTGCTGCCCTTGTCGGAAGGGCAGCAGGTGCCTGGGGCGTACTGTCGTAGGGAAGGACGGTCCGGAAGGACATCGGAAGGACGTCAGACCCCAACCGCGCTGGGACGGTCCGCGAGCTGCCCGGACTCCTGGGTCCCGACGGCCGCGGCCGCGGGCTTCGTACGGTCGGCGAGCTTGAGCCAGATGACCCCGACGATGATGACCGCCAGCCAGATGCCCTTGGCCGGGGTGAGGTTCTCGTCGAAGAAGAGCGGGCCGAGAACCGCGGCGCCGACCGCGCCGATACCCGCCCAGACGGCATAGCCGATGCTCACGTCGATCGTGCGGAGGGCGAGGCTCAGTGCGTAGAGCGTCAGCAGGAAGAACACCACCGCGACCAGGGACCAGGTCAGGACGGTGAAGCCCTCGCTGCCGCCGACGGCGAGCGCGTACCCGATCTCGAAACCTCCGGCGAGGAGGAGCGAGAGCCAGGCGTTGGTGGAGCTCTTGGCTGCGTTGGACATGGGAGGTGAGTCCTCTCTCAGAAGCGTCGTCAGGGGTGTCGCCAGGGGTGTCGTCAGGAGTGTCGCCAGGGGTTTCGGCGGAGGGGGTGCGCTGCGTGCGAGGCCGGGAGACGTGCTCCGGGCTCAGGCGGAACCGCTCAGTTGCAGGCCGACGACGCCGCCGATGACGAGGAGGATGCCGATCGCCTTGTTCACGTTCAGACGCTGGCCGAAGAACAGAGCGCCGAGGACGGTGATACCGACGCCCGCGACCGAGGTCCACAGGGCGTAGCCGACGCCGACGTCGAAGGTCAGCAGCGCCTTGCTGAGGAAGAAGGTCGCGGCGGCCCCGCTGGCCAGGGTGATGCCGGTCCACTTGCGGTTCTTGAATCCCTCGGCCTTTCCGGCGGCGATGGCGACCAAGACCTCGAAGGCGACGGCGATGGCGAGGTAGAGCCAGTGCATGGCAAGTCCTTCCGTGTGGTGGAACGAGAGGGAGTAAGGAGGAATCAGAGCGTCATCGCGCGGCTCGGCTCAGGGCGAGGAAGTCCCGGAACGGCCGTTCGGCTTCAGGGAGTTGGAGCGCCGTGACCTTGATGGGCCAGTCCGCCGGGTCCTCGGCGAAGAGGGTGTACGTGCTCGTGTAGTCGAAGCCGTACCGGGCGGCGGTCCCGCGGTCGGCGGCGTGCGCGATGTGGCCGATGCCGGCGTACCGCGCTGTCAGGTAGCACAGGGCGCAGGGTTCACCGGAGGCGATCAGGGTGGCCCCCGCCACGGAGCGGATCCCGTGCTTGGCGGTGGCCTCCCGGAGGGCGACGACCTCGGCGTGGGCGGTCGGGTCGCTGTCCTCGCGGACCCGGTTGAAGCCGGTCCCCAGGATCCGTCCGCCGCCCACGACCACGCCGGAGAAGGGGATGCCACCCTGCGCGACGTGCTCACCGCTGAGCCGGATCGCTTCGTGGGCGTAGCCCATAAGTTCGCTTTCGTGTGTACCCATCAGCGGTTCGTCTCCCGAGTTACCTCGTACCATTCATTTGCCTGCACATGCAAGAAAATGTTTCCCGCAAGGCGCCGCCGAAAGCTTGGCTCGCAGAATTAATCTTGCATGTGCATCTAAAAACTGTCAAGTGTGTGCGGGCACCCGGGCGTCCCGGCAGGGTGGCAGAAGTTGACGGATGACCAGAAGGTTGCACGATCATGCACTTTAGTGTCAAGCCCGCCTGCCGCCAAGGAGGCGGAGACCGGCGGCGGGAAACCGAGGGGGAAGCCCTTGCGGGAGCGCTCCCGCACCTGAAGGATCTCCGCATGACTCCTCCCCCGCCCGTGTTGCGCCCGTACCGCCCCGAGGACCGCGAGGCCCTCTTCGACATCTGCGTACGCACCGGGCACGCGGGCGAGGACGCTCGCCACCTCTACCCGGACCCCGACCTGCTGCCGAACATCTTCGCGGCGCCCTACGCCGTCCTCGAACCCGGCCTGGCCTTCGTGGTGGAGGACGGCGGGCGCGCGGTCGGCTACATCCTCGGTACGGCGGACACCGCGTCCTTCGTCGACCGCTACCGCGCCGAATGGCTCCCCGGCCTCGCCGAGTGCCACCCGTCCCCCGTACGGGAACCGGCCACCCTCGCCGAGGCGATGACCGCCCTGATGCACGACCCGGAGCGCATGCTCCTGCCGGAGCTGGCCGACTATCCGGCCCACCTGCACATCGACCTCCTCCCGAGCCACCAGCGGTCGGGCCACGGGCGGCGGCTGATGGAGGCCTTCCTCGGAGCCCTGCGCGAACAGGACGTCAAGGCCGTCCACTTGAGCATGCTCACCGCCAACACCCGGGCCCGCGCCTTCTACGACCGCGTCGGCTTCCACGAGATCCCGGTTCCGGACCCCGGGCCCGTGACGTACCTGGGCCGCTCAACGCAGTAACGCGCAAGCCGCGTTGAAAAGGATCAGCGTGTGCACGAACCGTCCGGCGCGCGTAGGCGGGTACCGCCACATCAACGGCCAGGTATCGCCTCCGAGCGCCGGGACGGGTACGTAACTGATCCGGCCCGTCGCCGCGTTGAAGGTCGTCACCTCACGCGGCCACGGCCGCCCGGCCGTCGACCCCGCCGGGACGAGGAAGTACACCCCGCGCCGCCCGTTCGACTCGGTGACGACGGGCCCCGGTTCGCCGCCGACCAACTCCTCCATCAGATCGGCCAGCCGCCGCCCGTCGTCGCCGTCCACACGGACGGCGTCGAATTGCACGCCCGCCTTGCGGAGATGAAATCCGGAGCCCGGAATCCACTCGGCCCTCAGTCCACCATTAAGTGCGTTCACGGGACGATTGTGACCCCGATCACCTAGCGTTCTCCCTACCTGCCGAGGTGCGTCGCACAGCCGTTGACCTGCGCGAACTTCGCTGTAGTGGAGTTGAGTTCAGCGGCTGGGAGTAGTGACCGGTTGAGTTCGGTTGAGTCGGAAAGAGATCGCGTGATGGCGAGTGCTGAGAACAAGGAATCCGCTAGCCCGACGGCGCGCATGGTGGCCGAAGTGGCACGCACGATGCGTGTCCAGCGAGGGTGGACACAGGAACAGGAGGGCCAGGAGCTCGGCTGTTCGGCGGCGGCGGTGAGCGCCATGGAGACCTGCGCCCAGCCCGCGAGCGACGCGATGCTGGTCGAGCTGGCACGGGTCCTGGGCAACGGGACCGGCATCTTCATGACAGCCCGGCGGTACATGCGGATGGAGCGGCTGCCGGAGCAGTTCCAGGACTACGCGCTGCTGGAGCAGGCGGCGCTCAGCCTCCAGCTGTTCGCCTCGAACGTCATCCACGGGCTCTTCCAGACGGAGGCCTACGCGCGGGCGCTGATCGGTGGCGGATACCCGCCGCTCTCCGACGAGCGCGTGGAAGAGCTGGTGCAACTGCGGATGGAGCGCACGGCCCTCTTCGGCCGCGACCCGCTCCCGATGATCGAGATCATCATCGACGAGTCCGTCCTGCACCGGGTCATCGGCGGGGAGGAGGTCATGCGGGAGCAGTTGCTGCATCTCGTGGAGTGCGCGCGCCGCCGCAATGTCACACTGCTGGTGCTGCCCCTGGACGCCGGTAAGTACGGGGAGTATGACGGTGGTCGCGGCTCGATGAGCCTGCTGGAGACCCCGGCGCACGAGCATCTCGTCTATCTGGAGCCGCAGGACGAGAGCCTGCTGATCAGCGACCCCGCAAAGGTGAGCATCTACGCTCAGCGCTATGCGAAGATCCGGTCACAGGCCCTGGGTCCTCGTGAATCGCTGGACCTCATCAAGCGGTTGGCAGGAGTAGTGGAATGAGCAGCACCCTCCGATGGTTCACGTCGAGCTACAGCAGCGAAAGCGGCGGCGAGTGCATCGAGGTCGCCTTCGACTGGCACAAGTCCTCGTACAGCAGCGGCAGCGGCGGCGAGTGCATCGAGGTGGCCACCTGCCCCCACGCCGTCCACGTCCGCGACTCCAAGGTCCCCGACGGGCCCGCCTTCGCCGTCGCCCCCGACGCCTGGTCGGCGTTCCTTGGCTGGACGGGCTGATCCGCGCATCGCCATGAGCCACGACCCCGTAGGCCTCCTGGCGTGATCACCACGCCAGGAGGCCACTCACGGAAGGTACGACTCCGTCACTTGGTGAGCTTCACGGTGTTGATCGGCGTGAAGTCGTAGTCGTAGTACGTGCCGGCCCGCTGGCTCACCGTGCAGTTGGTGCCGTTGGACCCCTTGCACAGGTACGCCTTGGCGCCGCCGGTCTGGTTGTTGAAGAACCGCTTCTTGCCGAACTGGTTGTAGATCTTGTGGGTCCCGTACTTGTAGAACTTGAGGCTCGGCTTGCCGCCGTTCCAGCTCGCGTTCGGGTACACACAGGCGTAGCCGGACGGGCAGCCGTAGATCGTGCCCGCCGCCTCCGCCGCGTTGGCCGATCCGCCCAACGTGAGTACGGCGCCGGTGGCGAGCGCGGTGGCCGCCATCGCTGTCCTGGTGATGGTGCTCCGAATCTGACGCATGCGCGTTTTCCCCCTTCTGGTCGGTCTTGCGGTCGTTCATCGCTCGTTTAGGAGCTGCTCCGATGATGGGGAGGCCAGTGAAGACGGGTCCAAGAGTTTTCGGCACAGGGAAAACGGATACGTTCATTCCGGGGGATATATGGCACTCCGTATCCATTTCACGCCAGACGACCTGACGCGCATCACGGTGGCCCCGAGCCCTGACCCCATGTGGGAACTGGTCAACAGCCTGCATGTGCTGCAAGCCCGGCAGACCGCCTCCGCCTACGCGCCGTGGCTGCGGCACGTACGGGAGCGGCTCGCCAGGAGCGACCTCAGAGGTCCGATCCGGCTCCTCACCACACTGGTTCCGGCCCGGGGGAACTTCCCGGACTTCCTCACCCCTCCGTCCCACAGGGGCGGGATGGAGGGCTCCCGTGACCTCATGCTGGCCACACCCGTGGACCGCCTCCGTGCCGAGCTCGCCGCATGCTGCCGGCAGCCCACGCCGTCCGCATGGCTCCGGCAGCTCGCGGACGGCGACCGCACGGCCCGGCAGGAGCTGGACGGCGCCGTCGTCACGTACTTCCGTGAACTCCTGGCCCCACACATACACCTCATCGACGATGTGGTGCACACCGACCGCGCGCACCACAGCCGGACCGTGCTGGAAGGGGGAGCCGAACGGTTGCTGAGCACTCTGTCGCCCTCGATCCGCTGGGAACCGCCGACGCTGGTCGCCGACTATCCGCGAAGCGGCGACCTCCACCTGCGCGGGCGCGGTATCTCCCTCGTCCCGTCCTTCTTCTGCACGGGGCGCCCCGTCACCCTCATCGACCCCGACCTCCCGCCGGTCCTGGTCTACCCGGCGAGCCGCCCCTCCGGCTGCGCGGACACGCTCGACGGCCTGGCCGAACTGCTGGGGCGGACCCGGGCCATGGCGTTGCACGCGCTGGCCTCACCGTGCTCGACGGGCGAACTGGCCCTGCGGATCGGTGTGTCGATCGGGACCGCGAGCAAGCACGCGTCGGTGCTGCGCAACACGCGGCTCATCACCAGTACGCGCAGGGGCAGCGAAGTGGTGCACGCCCTGACCCCGCTCGGGTGCGAGGTGGCGCAGGGGCGGCGGCACGGCTCGTGGTGCTGCGGTGATTGACGGGCGGCCGCCGCGACCGCACTCCGACGACGGCTCCTGGTGCTGTGCCCGGGAACGTTCGCCGGGGTCAGCTCGATCAGTCCGGTCGTGCTGCTCACGGACAGTCCCTGCGTGATGTCGCAGGTGTGCAGCAGGATTTCGGCGTCGCCCGTCGCCGCGAACCCTTCGGGGTCGCTCGCCCGTCGCCGGCCCTCTCGGACCGGCGACGGGCGGATGAGGGCCACCGCGCGGCCCGGGTGGGGGCGGTGGCTTTGGGTCCGTCGTGTCCGTCTAGGGGAGGACGGCCCAGCGCTGGGTCTTGTCGGTGCTGCTCGCCTGACTGACGGTGGTCTCGGCGCCCGCCTGGCTGCTCGTGGTGGTGAGGACGCGGCCGGTCGCCTGGCAGGTGAAGGTCAGGGTGCCGCTGTCGTTCTGGGTGAGCGTCCACTTCTGCTTCGGGTCCGCGGGGTCGATCGTCTGGGCGCCGATCGAGTTGTACTGCCCGTAGGACGTGAGGGCCCTCGGGGTGGGGCAGCCGTCGGTGATCCGCACCGTGCCGTCCGCGTTGGCGTCCAGCTTCCAGCGCTGCTCAGGGACGGAGGTGTCGTAAGAGCGCAGGTCCGTCCTGCTGGTGCTTCCCACCCAGCACGGGTCCGCTCGCTGCAGTGCGAGGTTGTTGCCGTTGGTCAGGCCGTGGTACTTGCCGTCGCCGACGACCGTCACGGCGTAGTGGACGGTGTGCTGGGCTGTCTTGTCGAGCGCCGTGCCGGTGGTGGCGAGCGGCGGGTTGGCGGCGGGGCGGACGTTCTTGTAGTACTCGGCGAAGGTGGCCGGGGTGTTGGCGGTCAACGCCTTGATGGTGCCCTGCCATCCGCCGTCGACCTCCCGCCAGAGGTCGAGCAGCGAACCGGCCACGTTTCCGGGTACCTGGTCCCCGGTGTCCCAGCCGCCGCCGTAGACGTACTCGCTGCTGCTCCCGTTCGCCCAGACGTAGCGGTTGTCGCCCAGCAGGTAGGAGGCGGTGGCGTTGGCGAAGCCCTCGACCCACGCGCAGGGCCGGGAGCTGGCCTGCCAGATGATGTTCGGGTAGCAGACGCTGTTGGGCGGCATGGCGCCGTTGTAGAGACGGTGCATCAGGAAGTGGCCGCCCTCGTGCAGGACGACGTGCTCGGAGTCGGGGTCGGCGTCGGGGAGGTAGACGGTGTTGTCGAGGCCGTAGCGCGGCCCGTCGGTCGAGCCGGGGTACCACTTGACGGTGAGCTCGGTGCAGGCCCAGTTGTCCGGCTCGTGAGCGCTCCAGCAATCGCTGACCGGGTTCTCGCGGCCCCACCACAGCAGGTTGAGGGTGTCGAAGGCGTGCCAGGCCCGCGAGGTCTGCGTCGAGGGCTTCAGGTCACCGACGGAGGTGCTCGCGGAGATGTTCTGCTGCACCGGCGAGTCCATGGTGTACGTGGTGCCGTCGGCGTCCGCGACTTTCCACAGCCGGGTGCTCTCGGCGTCGAACCGCACCCACATGCTGCTCATCGTGGTCGTGGTGACGGGGGTGTGGCAGAGGTTGAAGGAGCCGTCGTAGACCGAGGTGTAGTCCCAGGTCGTGCTGTTGAGCCGGCGCTCGGGGTCGGTGGCCTTCTCACGGCCCCACAGCTGGATGTTGGCGTTGCGGACGGGCTTGGTCCGGGTGGGCTTGGACGGGCCCTCCTCGGCGGCCTGGTAGTCGTAGAGGAGCTTGCCGCTCAGGCAGATCGGGTTCGCGGCGGCGGCGGGGGTGGCCGCGAGCGGGACGGCCGCCACGGCGGAGAGGAGTGTGGTACCGAGCGTGGCGATGCGGGTCAGGCGTGTGCGCAGGGATGTGGCCAACACGGTCCTCTCATAGGGCCTCGTCGCCGCTGCCCGGTGCGAATTCCCGGCATACACGGCGACGCGGCGGGGCGAGGCGCCGGAAAGCAGACCGACGCCGCCTCTCACCGGTGATCGTTCCGGCGAGCATGCCCATGGTCGGGGGTGCGGTCCGTCTCCTGGGAGAGGCGCGCGGGAGCATATGCACGGCGCACGGGCACGTCCGTTCCCTCCCTCCGCGCGGCCCACCTGTCAGCTCGGGGCATCGGACGCGGACGCGATGGTCACGGCGGGATCCACTCACGCCCAGTGCACACTGTTCGACCAGTCCTCCACCGCCCTCGAACCCGGTGAACCTCCCCGGTCACAGCACAACTAGCCCGCCGCCAGGTCCCGGGACCGCAGCGCGAGCCACAGGTCGTAGCGGGCGCTCGGGGGCCGGAGCAGCGAGCGCTGGAGGACCGTTTCGAGCCGGGTGAGGCGTTTGCGGGCGCCGGGCACGCTGATGCCCAGCTCGGCGGCGGCGGGCCCGAGGCGGCCCTCGCAGCGCAGCCAGGTGCGGAGCGTCTCCTCGGATCCGAGCACGGGGGCCAGTTGCTGGTCGGCCCAGTGCCGTACGGCAGGGCGGCGCAGGATGGCGTCGAGACCCCGCGCCGCCTCTCGCGTACCGGATCCGGTGGGGGCGTACGGGGCGTACGGTGCGGACTCGGCGGTGCACACCGGGGCGGGGGTGGCGCGGACGCGCAGCGCCAGGTCGAGCGCGGCCTGGTCGGCCAGCCGGTGCAGGTCGAGGCCGAGCAGTTCGCCGATGAGCTTCAGCCGGGCGGCCAGGGTGTTGCGGTGGACCTTGAGGTGGTCGGTCGCGTGCGACGAGAACGCCAGCCAGGAGGCGGCCGTGGCCGCCAGCTCCTGGCTCCCGGGGTCCTGCGCGCGGCGCGGCACATGGGTCAGGAGCGGGGTCAGCAGCTCGTTCGCCCACCGCCGGCCGGCCGGTCCGACGACGAACGCGGGATCCGGCGAGACCCCGAACCGGGCGTGCCGGGTGGGCAGTTCGCGGGCGACGGCCAGGGCGTGGAAGGCCTGGCGGTAGCCCGTCGCGGTGTCGGCCAGCGGCACGGGATCGCTGACTCCCACGACGCAGTCGCCCACCCTGGCGGCGACGGCCTCGTCGGTCGTGACGGCCTCCCGGCCCTGCTCCTGCGCGGGCATCACCAGGATGAGGTGGCGGGCGTACACGGGGCACCGCACGATCCAGGACCGGCCGCCGTCCTCGTCCGCGCAGACCAGGGCCGCCTCCTCGCGCCCGTCACCGGAGCACTCCACGACACACACCCGTACCGGATCGGGAAGCCGGGGGCGCAGCGCACCCGCGACCTGCTGGGCGATGGAGAGCTGGCCCGTCATCAGCAGGTGCAGCACCGCCTCGCGCCCCCGGGAATCGGCGAGGTCCACCCGGCGGCGCTTGCGCTCCAGCGTCTCGGCCTGCCGGCACAGGGCCAGCGGCAGGACCACGTCGGCCAGCAGCGTGGCGAGCCCGGCGGCCACCGGCCGGGGGGAGACGACGATGAGCAACGGGGCGGCGTGGTCGTCGGCGCTCAGGGGGAACAACAGGGCGGTGTGCGCGCCGGTGTCGAGGGAGTACGCCCGCGCCCCGCGCTCCGCCAGGGCGTTCACGCTCTCGGCGACCAGTCCCGCGACGTCGGGGGCCACCGCCCGCGTCGTACGGGCCGCCGCGTGCAGCACCGTACCGTCCGGCCCGACGAGCCCGGCCCAGCCCTCCGCCCGCCCGGCCAGCCAGCGCAGCAGCTCCGCCGTTCCGCCGGTGCGGGCCAGCCGGTGCATCCGCAGAAGGTCATCCGCACGCTCCCGTGCTCGCACCTGTTTCCCCGTTCCCGCCCTGGACACGGCCATAGCGCCGGTGGACCGCCCCGCATGTCTGACTGTGCGGACCGATACCCCCGCGGCCGCGCCACTGGGCGCATTGAATCTCCCGTCTCTCCACCCTGCGTTCTATCGTCCGAATGTGTTCCGGTGCGTCGGGGGGCGACGGGGGATCGCCGGAACACGGGAACCGGGTACACGGCGGCAGCGGCTCACGGGGGTGGTCGCTGTCGCCGGTCCCGCACCGCCCTCATTGTCAGTGGTGCCTTCTACCGTCGTACGCAGGAGTCGGCTTTCAGCCTCCGGCTCCCGGCTTCCGACGTCCCGGGAAAGGCGCCCCATGGAGTTCCGCATCGAACGCAGTGCCCTCACCGACGCCGTGTCCTGGGCTGCCCGCGTGCTGCCCGTGCGGTCGCCCGTCCCCGTGCTGGGCGGGCTTCTGCTGGACACGGAGGGCGGGGGCGAGGCCGGGCGGTTGCGGATCTCCGGGCTCGACTACGAGGCGTCCGCACGCATCGACGTGGACGCCGAGGTCGTACGGCCCGGGAAGGTGCTCGTCATGGGGCGGCGGCTGCTGGACATCTGCAAGGTGCTGCCCGAGGGGCCCGTGGAGTGCGCGGTCGAGGGCTCGCGGTTCACGGTGTCGGGCGACGGCGCCCGGTTCGGCCTCTCCGTGCTGCCCCTGGACGACTACCCGGCGCTGCCCGCGCTGCCGCAGGTCCGGGGCGCGGTGGACGCGGAGCTGTTCGCGGCGGCCGTGGCCGAAGTGGCGGTGGCCGCGGGGCGCGACGACACGCTGCCCGCGCTCACCGGCATCCGGCTTGGGCTCGACGGCGACACGATGACGCTCGCCGCGACCGACCGGTACCGCTTCGCCGTACGGACGCTCCCGTGGAAGGCGACCGGCCCCGGCGAGGCCGCCGACGTCATCGTCTCCGCGCGCCGGCTCACCGAGATCGCCCGCTCGCTGGGCCGGTCCGGGCCGGTGAGCGTCGCCCTGGACGCCGGTTCGGCCGGCTTCGAGCACGCCGGGACGCGGACCACCGTACGGCTCCTGGAGGGCCGGCTGCCCCGCCACGAGAAGCTGTTCGCGATGGCGGACCCGGCCGTCGCGGTGGTGGACCGGGCCCGGCTGACGGAGGCGGTCAAGCGGGTCTCGGTCGTCGCCGACGGGGACAGCCCGGTGCAGATGACGTTCTCCCGCGCCGACGCCTCCGTGCTGCTCCGGGCGGGCTACGAGGACGATGTGGCGTCCCAGCGGCTGCCGGCCGCCTTGGAGGGGGCCGAGGAGCTGACTGTGGCCTTCAACCCCGGCTATCTGGCGGACGCCCTGGCCTCGTTCGATGAGCCGTCGCTGCGGCTCCTGCTGCTGGGAGCCGGACAGCGCGCGATGATCACGGACGGGGCGGGCACGGACACCCACCGGCACCTGCTGATGTCGGTGAAGCCGCAGTTGGCGTGAGTGCGGTTGGCATGAGTGCGGTTGGCGTGACGCAAGGTGGCGTGACCCGGTCCGGCGTGCGTGCCGAAACGGGGGGTGGCCCGGCGTGAGCCGGACACACCCCCCGTTCGGGTGGGGCCCTCGGGACCCTCAGATGCCCTCGCGGGCCGGGGTCGCGCGGTGACGGGTCAGCAGCTCAGGTTCGAGCCGGTGGTGGTGCCGAGGATCTGGGTGAACTGCGTGAACTTGTTGATGCGGCTCTGGACCTGGGCGGGGTTGCCGCCGTTGCACTCGATCGCGCCGTTGATCGAGCGGATCGTCTCGCCGAAGCCCGCGTTGTTGACGATGGCGTTGTGGGCGGTCATCGTGCCGGGGCCGTTCTGGCTGTTCCAGTACCAGAGGCCGGTCTTCCAGGCCACGGAGGCGTTCTGCTCCACCAGGTACGGGTTGCCCAGCAGGTCGATGCCCAGGGCGTCACCGGCCGCCTTGTAGTTGAAGTTCCAGCTCAGCTGGATGGGACCGCGGCCGTAGTAGGCGGCCTGTCCGGCCGGGCAGCCGTAGGACTGGCTCGTGTCGCAGTAGTGCGGGTAGTTCGCCTCGTTGACTTCCTTGATGTAGAACAGCCCGCCGGTCTCGTGGCTGACGTTGGCGAGGAAGGCCGCGGCCTCGCGCTTCTTCACCTCGTCGCTGCCGGTGTTGGCGAAGGCCGGGTAGGCACTCAGGGCGGCGGTCAGGCCCTGGTAGGTGTAGAAGGAGTTCCGGTTCGGGAACATCTGGTTGAACTGGGCCTCGCTGACGACGAAGCCGTCGTTCTCGCCCGGGTCCTCACCGCCGCTGCCGCAGGCTCCCTGGTCGGCCCAGACGTCCGAGGTGCCCGGACGCTCGTTCAGGGTCCACCACTTGGCGGTGTAGTTGCGGCCGTTGTACGAGACCGCGCCGCCGTTCGTGTAGACGGAGGAGGAGCTCCAGGCCGTGGCGCAGGTGGCGGCCTGCGCGGTGGCGGCGGGAAGGACGACGAGCGCCGCGACGATCGCGCTGAGCGCGACCAGCAGGGCCATGACACGTCGAATCACGTGATCACACTCCTTGGACGCGGCGCGACGTCCGGCCTGCGCCGCCGTGGGGGTGCCGACACTCAAGCGAGGATGGTCTGGACCTGTCAAGGTCTAGACCATCCTCGGCGAACGAGCGGGCCACCCCGGCCCCGGTCGCGGCAGACCGGCGCGATGGCGTCAAGAGGGCCCTCAACAGCAGCTATTCCGGAGGGAGTCCATCCGGGTCCGCCGCGAACCGAGGCGGGGCCGAAGGTAAAATCTCCGGGCCCGCCCAGCATGCGGACGAAAACCGGGCACCGATCGACGGCCGGCGAAGGGGACCCCGGCCGGACGGCCCGACACGGCGGGCCACCAGCCGGACGGTTCCTCCAGGGGGCGGGCGCGGCCATGGCCAGCCCGGCGGCCCTGGCGCTGATCACCCTGCTCTTCCCCGGCCGCGAGGAGCGCGGCCCGTTGCGCGCGGCGACGGAAGGTTTCTCGCTGACGCTCACCATCGCCGCCGGGCTGCTCGTCCTCGGCGCCGTGCTCATCGCCGTACTCCTCGCCAAGGACAGTGCCGTGCAGCCGGACTCCACCGCGCGGGAGCCGTCGCTGAAACCGGTGTAGCGGGTAGCGGGGCGAAAGTCCGGCCGCCCCGGACATGGGTGCGGCGGCGGTGGGCGGACCCCGGCACTGGTGCGAGCGCCGCCCGGGACCGAGCGACTCGGGTCAGGTGAGATCGCCGCAACATGCGTCGAGGACGCCGTACGTCGAGGCAGCCTGATAGCCGCTGAGGAGAAGTCCGTCCTCGACGAAATTCCAGACGTCGGTGTACGGGTCCCACTTCTCGGGATTGGTTGATTCAACGCGATTGTTGATCGCCTTTGCGTACTTCTTGGCGTCCCTGTACCGCTGCCCGTCCTCGCTCAGCACCTGCTCCTCGCGCATGTGCTTCGACTGCTGCTCGGAGACCGTACGTACCTGTCGGCCGTACGCCGCCGCGAAACCGGGTCGGGAGCGGAGCCGGCTGTTGGCGTCGCCGCATACGCCGCCGAAGCTGCTGGTGTAGTTCACGTAGCGCAGGAGCCGCCAGAGTTCGAAGCAGGGGTGGGAGTAGGCGATCCTGACGCCCTCCTTGTCCGCGAGCTGCCTGGCCTCGCGGATGTTCAGGTGGTCGTCGCGGTCGAAGATCACCCACACCTCGGGGTAGTTCCAGTCCTCGGCCGTCAGCCCCGCGTCCCTGGCCTCTCTCTCGACCTTGCGCAGGGTACGGACGGCGTCCTTGACCATGGCGTACGGCTTGCGGTGCTTGCCTACCGCGTTCTCGTTCTCGAAGTGGTGATCGACGCCCCGGCCCGGCGTGGCCTGCGTGCCCTTCTTCACGATGATGTCGATGTACTCGGGCTCGGTGACCTCGCCCTCGGTGAAGATGTACACCTGACGGGCACGGCTCGCGCGGCCCTTCGCTCCGCCCTTCTTGCGGGAAACGCTGTCCCCTCCCCTTGGCCTCGCCATCAGCCCTCCTCCGCCTCCATCTGTGCCAAGTCGTCCGTCCGCACCAGCCGCCGCCCGATCTGCCCCTCGGATACCTTCGGTACCGCGCCGAAGGAGCCCGCCAGGTACGACGCCATCAGGTCTTCCTCGTCCGTGGGCTCCCAGTCCGCGACCGACGACAGCTCCGTCGCGCCGCGCTCGTCCTTCTCGGTGAGCCATAGCTGGCCCGGCTCCAGGAGCCGGCCGCCGCCCGGGGTGCGCAGCAGCGAAGGGTCATGGCCGGTGAAGATCAGCTGGGCGCCCTTCGGGTTCACCCAGGGAGCCTGGAAGAGACGTACGACCTCGGCCGCGAAGCGCGGGTGGAGGCTGGCATCCAGTTCGTCGATGAGGAGGACCGCGCCGCTGTCGAGGGCGAGCAGGAGCGGGCCGATCAACGCGAACCAGGAGCGGGTGCCCCCGGACTCGGCGGACCAGTCCAGCGCCGTGCGCTCTCCGCCGCCCGCGTGGACCAGCCGCACCACAGGGCGCCCGGACGAGGTCTGCTCGACCTCCACCTCGGCGATGCCCAGGTCGGCGACCCGCAGCAGTTCCTCGGCCCGGCGCCGGAAGTCTTCGCTCCGGAGCAGGTTCACGGCCGTGTAGTCCTCGCGCTGAGTGCGCTCGGTCTCGGGCGTGACGTCCCAGAGGTTGTTCTTGAACCAGTCGAATACCGGGGTGAGCTGTTTGTGCCCGTCATTGGCCGCGCGGGTCAGGAGGAGGGCGTCCTGCCTGGTCGTACGTGCCAGGCGGGTGCGGTCGTGGAGACGGTCGCCGGGGAAGTCGAAGGCTTTCTCGCGGCCGGCGTCCCGGTCGAACCACACCTGACGGCGGCCCTTGGGGTAGGCGTAGAGCCATTCCGCCTCGATCCGCCGTGCACCGAGCTCGAACCCGTACGTCCAGCGGACGCCGTCGCCGAGGACGAAGTCCGCCTCGTACAGAGAGGTCTCCGCGGCTGCCTTCGGGTCGAGGGCGAACTCGTCCCGGGGGATGCCGTCGTAGGACGTCCAGTCGGCATAGGAGCGCATCACCGCGTGCTTCATGTTCTTCAGCGCGGCGATGACATTGGACTTGCCGGAGGCGTTGGCTCCGAAGACCCCGACGACGGTGTGCACCGGGAGCAGGCTGCCGTCGGAAAGGGCAAGCTCGCGCGCGGCGGCCTGCTCCCTCTCGCTTCCCTCGGACGCGACGAACGACAGCTCCTGCTCGTCGCGCAGGGACCGGACGTTCGCCACCCGGAATCTCAGCAGCATCCTGGCTCCTTCATGGCGGACACGTTGGTCACACCATCCAGCCCGCGTAGGCGGGTGTGCGGCGGCGGACGACGCGTCGTGCCCGTCGTCCGCCACCGCCGCGGTGTTGCTCGCCCGTTCCCTACAGGAACGAGTTGATCTCGATGGTCTCGGTCCGGCCGGGGCCGACGCCGATCGCGGAGATCGGTGCGCCCGACATCTCCTCCAGGGCCTTCACGTACGCCTTCGCGTTCTTCGGCAGGTCATCGAAGGTCTTGGCCTTCGTGATGTCCTCGGACCAGCCCGGCAGGTTCTCGTAGATCGGCTTCGCGTGGTGGAAGTCGGTCTGGTTGTACGGGAGTTCCTCGACGCGCTCGCCGTCGATCTCGTACGCCACGCAGACCGGGATCTGCTCCCAGCCGGTGAGGACGTCGAGCTTGGTGAGGAAGAAGTCGGTCAGGCCGTTGACCCGGGTCGCGTACCGCGCGATCGGGGCGTCGAACCAGCCGCAGCGGCGGTCACGGCCGGTGGTGACACCGCGCTCGCCGCCGATGCGCCGCAGCGCCTCGCCGTCCTCGTCGTGCAGCTCCGTCGGGAACGGACCGGCCCCGACCCGCGTCGTATAGGCCTTGAGGATGCCGATGACGCGGCTGATCTTCGTCGGGCCGACACCGGCTCCGGTGCAGGCACCGCCCGCCGTCGGGTTCGACGAGGTGACGAAGGGATACGTGCCGTGGTCGACGTCGAGCAGGGTGCCCTGGCCGCCCTCGAAGAGGACGACCTTGCCCTCGTCGATGGCATCGTTCAGGATCAGGGTCGTGTCGGCGACGAACGGCTTGATCTGCTCCGCGTACTGGAGCATGTCCTCGACGACCTTGCCGGCCTCGATGGCCCGGCGGTTGAAGACCTTGGCCAGGAGCTGGTTCTTCTGCTCCAGGGCCGCCTCCACCTTCTGCTCCAGGATCGACTCGTCGTAGAGGTCCTGGACGCGGATCCCCACCCGGTTGATCTTGTCGGCGTACGTCGGACCGATACCCCGGCCCGTCGTGCCGATCTTGCGCTTCCCCAGGAAGCGCTCGGTCACCTTGTCGAGCGTGACGTTGTACGGAGTGATCAAATGAGCGTTGCCGCTGATCAGAAGCTTGGACGTGTCGACGCCTCGCTCGTTCAGACCGCTCAGCTCGGAGAGCAGGACCGCCGGGTCGACCACGACACCGTTCCCGATGACCGGGGTACAGCCCGGCGACAGGATTCCGGAGGGGAGGAGATGCAGTGCGTACTTCTGGTCGCCCACGACGACCGTGTGACCGGCGTTGTTACCGCCTTGGTATCGCACGACATAGTCCACGGATCCACCGAGGAGGTCGGTGGCCTTCCCCTTGCCCTCGTCACCCCACTGAGCACCGAGCAGCACAAGTGCGGGCACAGGCGTACACCCCTTCCGGGCGGGGCATGTCCAAGGTCAGGGGGCGTACGTAAAGGTCGTACCTGCCGTACGACGATGTACGGCAGAACCTGAGCCGTCGAACCGGGTGCCCCGGAATAGACGAAGCCCCTGGCGCAGTAGCGCAAGGGGCTCTTGCACCAAGATGCTACCCGAGGAAGGACCGAGGTGTCGGCTGCAGAGCCCCCCGGCGACGGCGACGACCAGCTCCTGGTGGTCATCGACCCGGTCGCCCGCCGGACCGACGGCGAGTCCGTGCGTATCGCCAAGGACGTGCTGAGCGCCGGCTCGCACGCCAAGATCTGCCTTCCGGACACCCCCGAGGAGTTCGCGCGGGCCCTGTCCCGGCGGGGTTCGCGCAGGCCCGTGGTGATCGGCGACGATCACGCGCTGCTGCGCTCGGTGGCCCAGCTGCACCGCGAACGGGAGCTGGCCGACGGCGTCCTCTCCCTGATCCCCGTCGGCGCCGCGCACGCCCTGGAGGTGGCCCACGCCCTCGGCGTCCCCCGGGGCGCGGTGGCGGCCGCGCGGACCGCGCTGGACGGTGCGGTGCGACGCCTGGACATCCTGGTCGACGACAGCGACGGCGTGGTCCTCGGCCGCCTGCGCATCCCCGCCCCGGCGCCGCCACCCGGCCCGGGGGGCCCGCACGCGGGCGTCACGGCCGTCTGGGACACCTGCCGCTCGCTGATGACGTCCCTGGTCCGCCCGGCCCCGGTCGCCGCCGCCGCGCTCCCGGGCACGCACCGGCTGCGCATCGAGGCGGACGGGGTGCTGCTGAGCGACCTGGACACGCCGGTACGGGGCGTCTCGGTGACCTCCCAGGGCGGCGGGGGCCTGGTCGACGTCGTCGTCCGTACCGCCTCGGGCGAGGAGGTGACGGCGGAGGCCAAGGCCGTCACCGTCTCCGGCGCGGACTTCCGCTACCGGGCGGACATACAGACCGGGGGGCCGGTGCGCACCCGGACCTGGACGGTCCGGGCGGGCGCCTGGGGGCTGATGCTGCCGGGCCCGGCGAGCGCGGACGGGACAGCGGGCGCACGCTGGTAGAAGACGGCCCGAGACGTCCCGGAGGTGACCGTCATGACCAGGATCGCTGTCGGATGGCACATCGACCTCGAATTCGAGGAGGACACGCACCGCACCCGTGCGGCGGCGCTCGTCCGCCTCTCCGACGGAACAGAGGTACGCGCCCACGGCTACGCCAGCCGCCATCCCTCGGACACCGACCAGCAGCGGGTCGGCGAGGAGATCGCGGGGGCCAGGGCGCTCAACGAACTGGCGATGAAACTGCTGACCAAGGCGCACGACGAGATCGACGAGGCGTCGGGCCGCAGGTCGTACCCGCTGACGTAGTACCGGGACTCCGCCCCGGGCCCCGCTCCTCGATCGCCGAAGGGGCTGAGGGTGCCGGAAACCGCCCCGCGCTCCGTCGCGTCCCCCGGGCATGAACACTCAGGACTCGCGGCGGGAAGCCGTCACCGGAA
Source organism: Streptomyces sp. SM11 (assembly GCF_002910905.1). Classification (GTDB taxonomy): domain Bacteria; phylum Actinomycetota; class Actinomycetes; order Streptomycetales; family Streptomycetaceae; genus Streptomyces. Next base: position 75,912 of record NZ_NEUE01000252.1, read on the forward strand.
CCGCCGGCTGCCTGACCGCCGTGCTCAGCACCCTCGCGGGCATCGCGGTCTGGCTCCCGTACGGCAGGAGAGGCCTCTTCGGCAGCTTCGAGAGCGAGACCAACCCGGACGTCTTCTGGCTGGGTCTGCCCGTCATGGCCCTCGGCGGGGCCGCCGCCGCCCTGGCCGTCTTCGCCGTCGTACGGGGCCGGTGGCGTCCCGCCCTCGGGCTGGTGGCAGCCGTCGCGGGGATCGCCGCCTTCGGGTACGGCTTCGACGTCCTGGCCCAGCCGCAGGCGACGCAGGACTGCGGCCCGCCCTGCTGAGTCGCACCGGTGCGAGAGCACCTGTGCGGCACCTGCCTTGGCGCCCGAACCTCCACGTGCCTACACCTCTGCCCGCAGCTCCGTCAGCCCCCGGATCACATACCCCGGCTGCCACTCCGGCTCAGCGGTCATCCGCAGCGCGGGCGCCTTGCGGAGCAGCTCGCCGAAGGAGGCGGTCAGCTCCAGCCGCGCCAGCGGGGCGCCCAGGCAGAAGTGGATGCCCGCGCCGAAGGTGATGTGCGGGTTGTCCGCCCGGGACAGGTCCAGCGTGTCCGGGTGCGCGAACCGCTCCGGGTCCCGGTTGGCCGAGCCGAACAGCAGCGCCACCTCCGCGCCCCGTCCGATCACCTGGCCGTCGATCTCGATGTCGTCCAGCACCCAGCGCTCGAACATCTGCAACGGGGTGTCGTAGCGCAGGAGTTCCTCGATGGCGGTGGGCAGCAGCGCGGGGTCGGCGCGCAGGGCGGCCAGCTGCTCCGGGTGGTGGAAGAGCGTGCGCCAGCCGTTGACCGTGGTGTTCACGGTCGCCTCGTGGCCCGCGTTCAACAGGAGCACACAGGTCGAGATCATCTCCTGCTCGGTCAGCCGCTCACCCTCGTCATGGGCGGCGATGAGCGCCGAGATCAGGTCGTCACCCGGGTGCGCGCGCCGCTCGGCGATGAGCCCGCGCAGATACGCGGAGAAGTCGACGGAGGCGCGGACGGCGGCCTGGGCCGTCTCCTCCGGGGGGTTCAGCTCGAACATCCCGCAGATCGCCGCCGACCAGGGCCGCAGCAGGGCCCGGTCCGCCTCCGGGACGCCCAGCATCTCGGCGATCACGGCGACCGGCAACGGCTCCGCGACTTCCGCCAGCAGGTCCCCGCCGCCCTTCGCCACGAAGGCGTCGACCAGCTCGGCCGCCAGCCGCCGTACGGTCGGGGCCAGGTTCTCGACCGTACGCGGGGTGAACGCCTTGGAGATCAGCCGCCGGATCCGGGGATGGTCGGGGGCCTCCAGGTCGAGGATGCCCTGCCCGTTGAGCGTGGTGAACGGCTCGTGCGCGGCGGGCGGCGCGGTGCGGCCGAACTCCTCGTGGCTGAAGCGGTGCAGATACGTCCGGCCGAGCCGCCGGTCGCGCAGCAGGGCCGATACGTCGGAGTGGTGCGGGATCAGCCACTGCCCCGTCGGCTCGAACCAGTGCGCCCGGCCGGCGGCGCGCAGCGCGGTGTAGGCGGGGTAGGGATCGGCGACGAACGCGGGCGACCAGGGGTCGAAGGAGACGTGCATGACCTGACGCTACCCGTGCCCGCGCCCGCCGCAAGGGGTCTGCCCCGGGGTGACCGGGGAGCTAACCCGGCGTGACCAGCCGTGCCTCGTACGCGAACACCGCCGCCTGGGTCCGGTCGCGCAGCCCCAGCTTCACCAGGATGCGGCTGACGTGTGTCTTGATCGTGGACTCGGCGACGATCAGGTGGGAGGCGATCTCCGCGTTGGAGAGCCCCTGCGCGATCAGGACGAGCACCTCCGTCTCGCGCTCGGTGAGATCGCCGATCCGGGCCAGGGCGGGCGGCCGGGGGGGCTCCGCGAGCTTGGAGAACTCGGTGATCAGCCGCCGGGTCACCGTCGGGGCGAGCAGCGCCTCGCCCGAGGCCACCACCCGGACCCCGTCGGCGAGCTGCCGGGCGGAGGCGTCCTTCAGGAGGAAGCCCGAGGCCCCGGCCCGCAGTGCCTGGTAGACGTACTCGTCGAGGTCGAAGGTGGTCAGCACCAGGACCTTCGCGTCGGCGTCCCGCGCGACGATCTCGCGGGTCGCCTCGATGCCGTTCATCTCCGGCATGCGGATGTCCATCAGGACGACGTCCGGGCGCAGGGCGGCGACCTGGGCGAGGGCCTGGTGCCCGTCCACCGCCTCGCCCACGACGGTGATCCCCGGCATCGCGTTCAGCAGGACCGAGAAACCCTCGCGGACCATCATCTGGTCGTCGACGATCAGGACCCGGATGTCGGTGTCGCTCATGCGCGGCCGTCCTGTACGCGTTCGACGACGACCGTTTCGGCGGTGCCGCCGCCCGTCGCGTCCGGGTCCGTGTCCGTGCCGGTGTCCGTGCCGCTGCCGGTCGCGTCCCGTGCCTCCGGCTCCTGCGACAGCGGTACGGGGAGGAAGACCGCGATCTCGTACCCGCCGTCCGCCGTCGTCCCGGCCGTCATCTCGCCGTTCAGCATCGCGACCCGCTCCCGCATCCCGGTGATCCCGTGCCCGGCCCCCGGCGAGGGCTTGACCAGGCCGCGCGGGGGTCCGTTGACCACGCGCAGCCCGAGCCCGCCGAGGACATAGCCGAGCTCGACCCTGGCGGCGGCGCCCGGCGCGTGCCGCAGGCTGTTGCTCAGGGCCTCCTGGACGATCCGGTACGCCGACAGCTCGACGCCCTGCGGCAGCTCGCGGACGGCCCCCGTGATCACCTTCTCGGTCTCCAGGCCCGTCTCGCGGACGTTGTCCAGGAGCCCGTCGAGCGCGGCGAGGGTGGGCTGCGGGGCGTCCGGGGCCTCGTAGTCCTCCGCCCGTACGACCCCGAGGACGCGGCGCAGCTCGGTGAGGGCGGCGACGGCGTTCTCCCGGATGGTGACGAAGGCCTGCTCCAGCTCGGGCGGCGGGTTCTCGACCCGGTAGGGGGCGGCCTCGGCCTGGATCGCGACGACCGACATGTGGTGGGCCACCACGTCGTGCAGCTCCCGGGCGATGGTGGTGCGCTCCTCCAGCAGCGTGCGCCGGTCGCGTTCGACGGCGGTGACGGTGCGCTGCACGGTGACCTCGCGCTCGGCGTCGCGCCGGATCTGGACCACGGCGACGACGAGCAGCGCGAAGGCGGTGAGGGTGGTCAGGGGTGCGGTGATGGACGGGTCGCCGCCCTCCGCCAGCATCCCGAACAGCAGGGTCAGCAGCCACATCCAGGCGGCGGTGCGGGGCCGGGTCCGGGCGGCCACGACGACCATGACCACCATCTGCGCCCCGATGGTGCCCGCCCCCCACAGCTCACCCGTCAGGATCCCGCAGAAGACGGTCGCCAGCATCGAGCCCCAGAACGCGGCGACCGGCCTGATGAGGGTCATCACCACCGGAACCGCGGGCACCAGGCCCATCAGGAGGCGGAACTCCCACTCGGCGAAGCCGGCCATCATCACCAGGAAGGCGGCGAACAGCACCAGGGCGTGCGGGGTCCAGACGACGCCCTTGCGCAGCCCCTCGGGCAGCCGCCGTATCAGCCGTCCGTCGGGGTTCAGCGGCGGCAGGGGGCGGTAGGCGAGTGCCTGGCGGAAGAGGTCCTCCCGCAGGCCGTCCATCGCCCCTTCGGCTGCCCGGAACTCCGGGCCACGGTTCTTCGTCTGGGTCTCGGTCACGCTTCCACGGTAGGCGGCGGCGGAGGGCGGGTCGTCAGCATCGCTACGGATTCCGGGGCGTCCCCCTCAAGGACTACCCGCCTCCGCCGCACCGCACCGGGGACCGGAGATCCCCTGGTCAGGTGCCGATCAGGCGCCCGCGCGGAAGTGGTCCGCGTGCTCCTCGGCCCACTGCGCGAAGGTCCGCGCCGGCCGCCCGGTGACCTTCTCCACCGTGTCGAGCACGGTCCGGCCCTCCGGCGGGGTGTCCCGGTAGACGTCGATCAGGAACGCGATCACGTCCTCCGGCATGCCCTGGCCCCGCCAGGTCTCCAGCGCCTGTTCCTCGGTGAGCTCGACCAGCTCGACGTCCGCGCCGCGCGCCGCTGCGACGGCCGCCGTCTTGTCGCGGACGGTCAGCACCTGCGGGCCGGTGACCAGGTACTCCTGGCCGCCGTGGCCGTCCTCGGTGAGTGCGGCGGCCGCCACCGCGCCGATGTCCGCCTCGTGGACCATCGCGCTCAGCCGGCCGACGAAGGGCTCGCGCACCACGCCGTCGGCCGTGATGCCGGGCGCCCACTCCAGGGCGTTCGCCATGAACTCCACCGGCATCACGACGGCCCAGTCGAACCCGCTCGCGCGCACCGCCGTCTCCATCGGGGTGGCCCCGCCGCCGTGGAGCACGGTCACCCGGCGCACGCCCGCCTTCCCGGCCAGGCCGAGGATCTCCTCACCGGTCTCCAGCGGGGCGAAGAGCTCTCCGCCGAAGGTGATGAGGTGCAGCCCGGTCACCCCGTCCAGCGCGGGGACCAGCGACGCCGGGTCCGTGAGGTCGCCGCGGACGACGTCGACACCGGCCGGGAACTCCGCCCTCGCCGGGTCGCGGGTCAGGGCCCGGACGTGCTCGCCGCGCTCCAGCAGCTGCTCGACCACACGGCGGCCGACCGTTCCCGTGGCTCCGGTCACCAGGATCGTCATGAGGTTCTCCTTCGTCGGTTCCGACTCCGTCCGAGCCGCAACAGGACCAACGTAGAGACCCTTGCGGACACTTTCGGTCCGCAATCGGGCGGGCCGAAGGAACTCACCAGGCGAGCTGGGTGATCTCCTCGGCCACGACGGCGCAGGCGTCGGCGGCCGGATCGATCAGCGGGAAGTGCCCGACGCCGCCGAGCAGCGTCAGCCCGACCGTCTCGCCGGACCTGGCCGCCGCGTCGACGTACGCCTCGGACACGGCCTGCGGGACGACGATGTCGTCGACGCCCTGCACGATCGCGGTGGCGATCCCCGTCGGCAGCAGCACCCCGGGGTCGGCGTGCGCCGCCCGCTCCTCGAAGCCGGCTCCGCCGCCCAGGAGTTGAGTGACCGCGCCGCCGCACACCCCCAGCTCGACCGCCGTCGCGAAGTCCGCGATCGGGGCCAGGGCTACGACCCCGCGCAGCGGCGGCGGGGCGGGCAGCCGCCACGGCGACCCCTCGGGCAGGACGTGCCGCGCCGCCGCCCACAGCGCGAGGTGCCCGCCCGCCGAGTGCCCCGTGACCACGATCCGCCGCACATCGGCGCCCGGCAGCTCGCGGGCGGCCAGCACGGGCATCGCGTCCAGGGCCGCGGCCACGTCGTCGAAGGTCTCCGGCCAGCGCCCCGCGACGGGATCGGCACCGCTCGGCCGGGTGTTCTCCCCACCGCCGCGCTGCTGCGGGATGTCGTCGCCGCCGCGCCGGTACTCCACGCTCGCCACGGCGAAGCCCCGGCGGGCCAGGAAGTCCGCGAGCGGGGAGGCATGCGCCCGGTCGTACGGGGCCCGCCAGGCGCCACCGTGGAGGAGGACGACGAGCGGGGCGCCGGTGCGGCCGTCGCGCGGGGCGTAGAAGTCGACGACCTGGTCGGGGTGGTCACCGTAGGCGGCGGACCGGTCGGGGGTGACCTCCGGATGTGCGAACGCCGACTCCATCTCGGCGACGTCCCGATCACGCGCGGCAGAATCCGACATGCTGCTCAACCGTCCTATGGCTATGCCTGTGTCCGGTGCCCAACTGGGCTGACCTGCGGGGACGGTACCAGGCACGCGGCACCGTCCCCGCCCGGCCGAACAGGCTGTGACGAGCCGTCAGCCGACGGTGTCGCCGGCGGGCAGCTCGGCCAGCACCTCGGCGAGAATCCGCGCCGCCCGTTCCGCGTCGGCGAATCCGACGTACAGCGGGGTGAAGCCGAACCGCAGCACGTCCGGCCGCCGCAGATCGCCGACGACGCCCCGCTCGATCAGCCGGCGCATCACGGGCTCCGCCCCGTCGCAGCGCAGGGCGACCTGGCTGCCGCGTTCGGCGTGCGCGGCCGGGGTGACGGAGGTGACCCGGCCCGCCGGCGCGTACGCCTCGACGCACTCCAGGAAGAAGTCCGTCAACGCCAGCGACTTGGCCCGCACGGCGTCCACACCGGCCCCGTCCCACACGTCCAGCGCCGCTTCCAGCGTCAGCATGGAGACGATGTCGGGCGTACCGACCCGGCCCCGTACGGAACCGTCCGCCGGGGCGTAGTCGGGGGTCATGCCGAACGGGTCGGCGTGCGAGTTCCAGCCCGGCAGCGGCGAGTCGAAGGCGGCCTGGTGGCGCTCGGCGACGTACAGGTACGCGGGCGAACCGGGGCCGCCGTTCAGGTACTTGTAGGTGCAGCCGACGGCCAGGTCCACCCCGTGCTCGTCGAGCCCGACGGGCAGCGCGCCCGCACTGTGGCAGAGGTCCCACACCGCGATCGCCCCCGCCGCGTGGACGGCCGCGGTCAGCCCGGGCAGATCGTGCAGCCGGCCGGAGCGGTAGTCGACGTGGTTGAGCAGCACGGCGGCGGTACGCGGACCGAGCGCGTCCGGTACGCCGTCGGGCGCGACGGGCACGATCCGGTGACCGGTGAGCCGGGCGGCGGCGGACGCGATGTACCCGTCCGTGGGAAAGGTCGTCGCGTCAACCAGGATCTCGTCGCGTCCCCCGCCCGCGAGCCGGGCGGCCGCGACGACCGCCTTGAAGACGTTCACACTGGTCGAGTCGGAGACGACGACCTGTCCTGCGGCGGCCCCGACGAGCGGGGCGATCCGGTCGCCGATCCGCTCGGGCGCGGTCCACCAGCCGCTCTCGTCCCAGGACCGGATGCGCAGCTCGCCCCACTGACGGGTGAGGACGTCCTGCACCCGGGCGGGGACGTGGACGGGGAGCGCCCCGAGGGAGTTGCCGTCGAGGTAGACGCCGTCGTCGAGCGCGAAGAGCGCGCGGCGGTCGGCCAGCGGGTCGGCGGCGTCGAGCTTCAGCGCCCGTTCACGGAGCAGGTCACGGGAGGTCTCAGACATGGCTGCGCGCCGTCCACAGCTCGGGGAACACGTTCTTCGTGGCGCGCTTCTCCAGCCAGGCCACCCCGGCGGAACCGCCGGTGCCGGTCTTGGAGCCCATCGCGCGCCGGGTGGCGACGAGGTGGTCGTTGCGCCATCGCCAGACGAGCTCGCCGACGTCGGTGAGCAGCTCGCCGAGGCGCACCAGCTCGTCGTTCTGGTCGTCGGAGGCGTAGATCTCCGCCCACACGGCCTCGACCTCGGGCGACGGCTCGTACCGCTTGGTCAGGTCCCGGCCGGTGACCGTCCCGGGAACGGCATACCCGCGCCGGGCCAGCAGGGCGAGGGTCTCGTCGTACAGGCTGGGCTCCCCGAGCGCCTTCTCCAGCTCGGCGTACACCCGGGGAGCGCCCCGGTGCGGCACCAGCATCGAGGAGGACTTGTCGCCGAGCAGGAACTCCATCCGCCGGTACATCGCGGACTGGAACCCGGATCCCTCGCCGAGGGATCCCCGGTAGGAGTTGAACTGGGCGGGGGTGAGTCCGGCCAGCGGCCGCCAGGACTCGTTGAGCGCCTCCAGCTCGCGCAGCGAACGCTTCAGGGCGTCGCGCGCGACGGGTATGCGGTCCTCGCGCAGGGCGCGGGTCGCGGTCTCCCACTCGTGGACGATGACCGTGAACCACAGCTCCATGACCTGGGTGGTGACCAGGAAGACCATCTCGCCGGGATCGTCCGAGCGCAGGTGCTGGAGGTGGGTCAGGACATCCGCCTGGACATAGTCCTCGTACGGAGTCGTTCCCGCGAAGTCCAGGTGCGGGGTGTCCGCACCGGTGGCTTCGGGGTCGGGGTGATTCGTCGACATTTCTGTCTCCTCGACACGAGCTTCCGGGTAGCGGTCCGCCCCTTCCGTGAGGTGATGGAGCTCCGGTCCCCTGCTCGCATCCTAAGCCGCTCCCCGCCCGCTTCGCGTGGGCGGGGAGCGCGGAGGAGAGCTGCTCAGCTCAGGATGTCGGCGGCGGTCGGCGAGGAGTCCCGCAGGAACGTCGAGCAGCGCTCGTGCTCCTCGGTCTCCCCGATCGACCCGGCGGCCCGCGCCAGGGCGTGCAGGGCGCGCAGGAAGCCGCGGTTCGGCTCGTGCTCGAACGGGACGGGGCCGTGGCCCTTCCAGCCGGCCCGGCGCAGGGAGTCGAGGCCGCGGTGGTAGCCGGTACGGGCGTAGGCGTACGACTCGACGACCCGGCCGCCCTCGTACGCCTCGTCGGCGAGCTGCGCCCAGGCGAGCGAGGAGGTGGGGTACTTCGCGGCGACGTCGGCGGGCGGGGTGCCGGCGGCGAGCAGCTCGCGCGGTTCGGGGTCGTCGGGGAGATGGGTCGGGGCGGGGCCGCCGAGCAGGTTCTCGTGGATGGACATGGCTCAAGTGTGCCTGCCGCGACGGCCCGGCGGCACCGCGCCCCGGCTCCGTGGCACAGCGCGTTCACGAAGGCCCCGGGGGCTCGCCCTCCCGTTGGTGTTCCGGCTCCAGCGGTGGGGCGGCGACCCCGCAGTGCACCACGCACTCGGGCCGCTCGCCGCGGACGTCGGCAGCGGCGGCCGGCGTACGCACCGTCCACCAGGCGATGACCGCGCCCGCCACCAGCAGCCCGGCGCACATCGGCATCGCCCGCCGGAAGGTCGCGGCGAACTCGCCCGCGTCCCGGTACGCCTCCGGCCCCATCCCGGCGAGCAGCGGCAGGGCGGCCACCGCGATGAGCCCGGCGGCCCGCGCGGCGGCGTTGTTGATCCCGCTGGCCAGCCCGGCCCGCCCGGCGTCCACGGCGGCCAGGACGGTCGCGGTGAGCGGCGCGACGACCACGACGAGCCCGGCGCCGAGCACCAGGACGGCGGGCAGCACCTCACTGACGTACGAACCGGCGGAGCGGGCGCCGGACCCCACCCGCAGCATCAGGAGCATCCCGGCGGCGGCGAGCAGCGGCCCCACCGTGAGGGGGATGCGGGGCCCGATGCGCCGCCCCAGCTCCCCGGCCGAGGCGGAGAAGAGCAGCATGAGCACGGTGGTGGGCAGCAGCGCGGTACCGGCCCCCAGCGCCGAGTACCCGGCGACGACCTGGAGCTGGATCGCGGAGAGGAAGAAGAAGCCGCCGAGGGCCGCGTAGACACAGAAGGTCACCAGGTTGACCGAGGTGAACAGACGGGAGCGGAAGATCGACGGCGGCAGCACCGGATCCGCCCGCCGCCGCTCGACCGCCACGAACGCGGCCCCCAGCAGCACCCCGCCGATGGCCGACCCGATCACCACGGGCGACGCACCCCGCCCCGGGGCCTCGATCAGGGCGTACGTCACCCCGGCGAGCGCCAGGGCCCCGAGCACGGCCCCCAGCACGTCGAACCGGCCATGCGCCGCCGGGTCCCGCGACTCCGGTACGTGGCGGAGTGCGACGGGTACGCAGAGGGCGGCGAGCGGCAGGTTGAGCAGGAACACCCACCGCCACCCGGGCCCGTCGACGAGCCAGCCGCCCACGAAGGGCCCCACGGCCGCCCCGACCCCGCCGAACCCGGACCAGAGCCCCACGGCCCGCGCCCGGTCGTCCGGATGAAAACTGGCCTGGACGATCGCGAGAGAACCCGGCGTGAGCAGCGCGCCACCGACCCCTTGGAGGGCCCGTGCGGCGATGAGGACCCCCGCGTCCGGCGCGATCCCGCAGAGCAACGAGGCCACCGCGAACCACACCACCCCCACCACGAACACCCGCCGCCGCCCGTACCGGTCCCCGAGCGCCCCGCCGAGGAGGATCAGCCCGGCGAGCGTGAGCATGTACGCGTTGACGGTCCACTGGAGCGCGGCCATGTCGGTGCCGAGGTCCGCACCGATGCGGGGCAGGGCCACGTTGATGACCGTGGAGTCCAGCAGCGCCATGCTGGAGCCGAGCACGGTGGTCAGGACGACCCAACGCCCGACGGACGAGGCAACCCGGATCTCACCGGGCGCGGGGGCAGCAGCCATAGGAGCAGCTTGCCCCGGCTCGCCTCTCCCCGCACTCGACGGACCGGGGGGCGGAATTCAAGCCCCTCCGGCGATTGAGGAGCGGGGGTCCGGGGGCAGCGCCCCCGCAACGGGAGCCCGGGCAGCGCCCCCGAATCCACCCGCTACCGCACCGCCTCCACCGCCCGCACCAGCGCCCCCACGCCCACCTCGGCCTTCCCCCGAGGACACCCCACGTTCAGCCGGACGAACCCGGGCGCCCCGTAGACGGAGCCCCCCATGATCGCCACCTTCTCCCGCTCCACCAGGACCCGCTGCAGCGCAGCGTCGTCCACCCCCAGCGGCCGCAGGTCGATCCACGCCAGATACCCGGCCTGCGGCGGCACCCACCCCAGCTCGGGAAGGTCCGCCCCCAGCCGCTCCGCGACATGGCCCAGGTTCCCCGCCACATACGCCCGTACCGCGTCCAGCCACGCCGCCCCCTCCCGGTACGCCGCGATGTGCGCGGTCAGCGACAGGACGGCCGGCGACGCCAGCCCCTCCGCCGTCTCCATCCGGCGCAGGAACTCCGCCCGGTCGGCCGGATCGCCGATCAGCCCGTACGAACCGGTCAGCGCCGGAAAGTTGAACGCCTTCGACCCGGAGGAGATGAGCGCCCAGCGCCCGGCCCCCGCCACCCGCGGCCACGGCACGTGGACGCGCCCCGCATCCCCCTCGTGCACGAAGTCCGCGTGGATCTCGTCGCTGATCACCGCGACCCCGTGCCGCTCGGCCAGCGCGGCCGTCCGGCCCAGCTCCTCGGCCGTCCACACGTACCCCGTCGGGTTGTGCGGCGAGCACAGCACCAGGACCTTCGCATCGGGGCGGGCCAGCTCGCGCTCCAGCGCCGCCTCGTCCCCCACCGGCGCCCCCCGCGGCTCGCGCCCGAGCCCGGTGATCGCCTTGCGGAAGCCGTCGTACGTGGGGGTGTGGACGACGACGCCGTCCCCCTCCACCGTCCACATCCGGAGCAGCTGGGAGAGCTGGTTGAGCACGGACGGGCCGTAGACCAGCTGCCCGGTGTCGATCGTGGTGCCGTACCGGGTGGCGTACCAGTGGGCTATCGCCGAGCGGAAGTCGTCCTGTTGCCAGGTGGTGTAGCCGAACACCCCGTGCTCCAGCCGGGCGCGGAGCGCGGCCAGCACTTCCGGCGCCGTGGCGAAGTCCATGTCGGAGATGGTGAACGGCAGCAGCCCGTCCGCCCCGAACCGGTCCGCGACCCCGTCCCACTGGACGCACCAGGTGCCCCGGCGGTCGACGACGGTGTCGAAATCGTAGGGCGCACCCACAACAGGTCCTCTTCTCTCTCCCGGCACGGCAACGGGCCCGGCCCCCCGAAGGAGGACCGGGCCCGCGACCGTACGTCCGTGACTACGGGTGGTTACTTCAGCTTCGTACCGGTGGAGCGCAGGTTCGCGCACGCCTCGGTGACGCGCGCGGCCATGCCGGCCTCGGCGGCCTTGCCCCAGGTGCGGGGGTCGTAGGTCTTCTTGTTGCCGACCTCGCCGTCGACCTTCAGGACACCGTCGTAGTTGCGGAACATGTGGTCCACGACCGGGCGGGTGAAGGCGTACTGGGTGTCGGTGTCGAGGTTCATCTTCACGACGCCGTTCTCCAGCGCGGTGGCGATCTCCTCGGCGGTGGAGCCCGAGCCGCCGTGGAAGACGAAGTCGAACGGCTGGCTGCCGGCCGGCTTGCCGTACTTCTCGGAGACGCCCGCCTGAAGGTCCTTCAGCAGCTCGGGACGGAGCACGACGTTGCCCGGCTTGTAGACGCCGTGGACGTTGCCGAAGGAGGCGGCCAGCAGGTAGCGGCCCTTCTCGCCCAGGCCGAGCGCCTCGGCGGTGCGCAGCGCGTCGTCGACGGTCGTGTACAGCTCGTCGTTGATCTCGTGCGTGACGCCGTCCTCCTCACCGCCGGTCGGGGTGATCTCGACCTCAAGGATGATCCTGGCGGCGGCGGCCTTGGCCAGCAGCTCCTGACCGATGGCCAGGTTGTCGGCGAGGGTCTCGGCCGAACCGTCCCACATGTGGGACTGGAACAGCGGGTTCAGGCCCTTGGCGACGCGCTCGGCGGAGACGTCGAGCAGCGGACGTACGTAACCGTCCAGCTTGTCCTTGGGGCAGTGGTCGGTGTGCAGCGCGATGGTGACGTCGTACTTCGCGGCGACGATGTGCGCGAACTCGGCCAGGGCGACCGCACCCGTGACCATGTCCTTGTTGTGCTGGCCGCCCAGGAACTCCGCACCACCGGTGGAGATCTGGACGATGCCGTCGCTCTCGGCCTCGGCGAAACCGCGCAGGGCGGCGTGCAGAGTCTGGGACGAGGTCACGTTGATGGCCGGGTAGGCGAACTTGCCCGCCTTTGCCCGGTCGAGCATCTCGGCGTAAGCCTCGGGGGTTGCGATGGGCATCTGACCGCTCCTTGGGATGTGCGGGTGTGCAGGCGTAAGTCCCTGACCTGGGGGCGACGTCATCGTCGCCCCCATCTTCCCAGACTCTCCCTCCTGCTCCACCCGGCGGACCCCTCCGGAGCCGGAACAGGACGCGGACGGGACACGGAGCGGGGGTGGGTGGTTTCACGTGAAACCACCCACCCTCGCCGAAAGCCGCAGGTCACACCCGGATCAGTCGGATCGGGGCGGATCCGGCCGACTCAGCCCAGGTCGAGATCAGCCACCGAATAGACCTGGACGTACGGCAGACCGGCCTCGGCGATCGCCGGGGCGGCCCCGCGCTCGACGATCACCGCGACGGCGACGACCTCGCCACCCGCCTCGCGCACCGCCTCGACGGCGGTCAGCGGCGAACCGCCCGTCGTCGAGGTGTCCTCGACGACCAGGCAGCGACGGCCCTTCACATCGGTGCCCTCGATCCGGCGCTGCATCCCGTGCGCCTTCTGCGCCTTGCGGACGACGAACGCGTCCAGTGCCGCACCGCGGGCGGCGGAGGCGTGCAGCATCGAGGTGGCGACCGGGTCGGCGCCCAGCGTCAGCCCTCCGACGCAGTCGTAGTCCAGCTCGGCGGTGGCGTCGAGCATGACCTGGCCGACCAGCGGCGCGGCCTTGCCGTCCAGCGTGATCCGGCGCAGGTCGATGTACCAGTCGGCTTCCAGACCCGAGGAGAGGGTCACCTTGCCGTGCACCACGGCCTTGTCCTTGATCTGCTGGAGCAGGTCAGCGCGTACGTCAGTCATGTCCACGAGGGTAAGCGGTACGGGCCGGACCCACGTCCGGGCACCGCCTCAGAGCCGCGTCCAGCTCCAGGTCGTCGTGATCTCCAGCGGGTCGATCGGGGTGACCAGCCGGGGCGTGGTGTTCAGCCCGTCGGGCGGGCCGGACTGCGGCTCCACACAGACGGCCTCGTCCTGTTCGTCGTAGACGACCACCCATTCGCTGCGGCTCCTCACCGTCAGCTCCAGCCGCTCCGGCCAGGTGAGCTTCACGTCCACGCCGTCGGGCATGCCGAAACAGTCGTCCCACGGGCCGGGCAGGGGGTCGATGCGGCGGCCGGTGGGCAGATGGTCCGCGCCGCGCTCCTCCTGCCAGGCGGCGTCGAAGGACAGCTCGGCGGCCCGGCCGTCGAGGGTGCGGTGGAACCAGGGGTGCCAGCCGGCCTGGGCCGGGAAGGAGTTGCCGTACGTCTCGACGGCGAGGCCGAGCGTCAGCGTGTCCTCGGTGAGCTCGAAGGTCTGTGTCACCCGGCCCGGGTACGGCCAGGGCTCGGCGAGGTCGTAGTAGAAGGCCGCCCGGTCCTCGTCCGCCCGGGCGGTGTGCCACTCGGTGTCCCGGCCGGTGCCGTGGATGGCGTGCGGCAGGGAGTTCAGCGGCAGCTCGTGGAGCGCGTCGCCGTTGCGGAACTGCCCGTACCCGGTACGTCCGCACCAGGGCACCATCGGGAAGCAGCCGTACCGCTCGCCCTGGCGGAGCAGTTCGGTGCCCCCGGTCCGCAGGCTGCTGATCCGGCAGCCGTGCAGGGGGTCGACGGTCAACTCGGCGTCGCCGACGGTCAGCCTGACGTTCTCTTCGCTCCTGCTCACCCGACGACCTTACTGGCCGTCATCGCCTCCGGCGCCCGCTACCTCCGGCGCCGCAGCGCCCGGCCCAGCACCACGGCGGAGGCGAGCGCGAGCGCGGCGGCCGGGGCGGCCCACCGCAGGGTGGTGCTCACGCCGCCCGCTTCCGGGGAGGGCACGGGGGCGTAGCGGCCCCGCGGGGGCGCGTGGTCGACCTCCTCGGCACTGCGTCCGATCATGGTGCGGCGGGCGTGCGCGGCCTCGGCGGGCGGTTCGTCCGGAACGGTGAACTCCACCCCGGCGACGGGGTCGAGCGAGGGCGGCGGCACGGGCGAGTCGAACACGGATCCGGAGTCGTCGTCGCCCGCATCGGCATCGGCATCGGCATCGGGAGAAGGCTCTTCGTCAGCCTCGGGAGAAGGCTCTTCGTCCTCGTCGCCCGCGAGCCCCTCGGCGGCCACCGCACCGTCCTCGTCGCCGCTCTCCTCTCCGGCGCCCTCCCCCGCTTCCTCGTCCGCGTCCCGCGCCGCCAGTGACTCCGTCACCAGCTGCTGGGTGAAACGGTCCAGGAGCCGGTGGGCGGCGGCGAGTGGCGTGCCCTCCGCCAGCTCGACCAGCCGCCCGTCCCCGTCTGCCGTACCGCTGTACGCGAGTGTCGTCCCGCCGTCCGCCTCCGTGAGGCCGATGGTCAGGGCCAGCTCGACCGTGCCGGTGCCCCGGGCCTCTACGCCCTTCCCGGTCACCGAGAAGCGCCGGCCGCCGGAGCCTCCGCCGCCCTCCGGTCCGGTGAGCCGCAGCTCGCCCCGGTAGGTGATGGTGTGGCCGCCGGCCCGGAGCTTCAGCCGGCCGGCCAGGGGCGACGCCGACGCGTCGGCGTCCTGCTGGAGACCGGGGACGCAGCGGGCGACCCGGGCGGGATCGGCCAGCGTGCGCAGCAGGGTCGGGACGGGAACCGGAACGAACACCTCATGCTCCATGGAAACCGAGCCTAATCGGCCCCGGCCCGGACGTCAGCGCTTCCGCCCGCAGAAAGCCGGGCCCTCATGCCGGGGAGGCGCCGGGCCGCGCCCCCGAACGGGCTCAGACGTCCTCCCAGTACCGCGGATGGACCAGCGTCGACGGGGCCAGCCCCGGCAGCCGGGCGTCGTCCGCGGCCCGCACCCCCTCGCGCAGCTCCCGGCCGCCCAGCGACCGCGGTACGGGCCCTCCGGCGGCCAGCGCGGGCTGCGGCGCGGCACCCCGTCCGGCGAGGAGGAACCCCCAGTCCTGCCGCTCCCCCTCATCACCGCCGCCCCGGTCCGGGCTCGCGGCGAAGCCGGCGTACCGGCCGGTGACACGGTACGGGCGGGTCGCGAGGCCGCCCGCGCGCACCGAGGCCTCCACCGTCCAGAAGGTCCGCGGCCGGGCCCCCATCGGCCCCGCGTGCACCACGAGCCGCCCGTCCGGGGCCAGGGCCTCCGCGACCAGCCCGTAGAACTCGGCGGAGTACAGCTTCGTACTGGCGGTGATGCCCGGGTCGGGGAGGTCGGAGATCACCACGTCGTAGCGCCCCCGGTCGGCCCGGAGCCAGCGGAACTCGTCCGCCCCGACCGCCGTGAGACGCGGGTCGCGCAGGGCGTGGTCGTTCAGCTCGGAGAGGGCGGGATCCGTACGGGCCAGTCGGGTGACGGCGGGGTCCAGTTCGACGACGGTGACCGAGCGGACGTCCGGGTAGCGCAGCACCTCGCGGGCGGCGAGGCCGTCGCCGCCGCCCAGGATGAGCACGCGGGCGCGGGGCCCGTTCATCGCGGGGTGCACCAGCGCCTCGTGGTAGCGGTACTCGTCGCGGGCGCTGACCCGCAGCCTGCCGTCCAGATAGAGGTCGAGGGAATCGCGGTCGGCCCCGGTCAGGACGACTTCCTGCACCCCGGTCTGCACCGCGACCCGCACCTGGTCCCCGTACACCGCCCGCCGCGCCGCCCACTCGAAGTCGTCGACCAGCACCGTGGCGGTGCCCAGGACCGCGATCACCGAGACGTTGACCAGGACGAGGAGCCACCGGGAACGGGAGCTGAGGTCGCGCCGGAACACCCACAGGACCAGCGCGCCGCCCGCCGCCGCGTTGACCGCGCCGGTGAACAGCGCGCCGGTCAACTGCCCCAGCATCGGCAGCAGCAGAAAGGGGAACGCGAGCCCGCCGACCAGCGCGCCCACATAGTCGGCTGCGAAGAGGTCGGCGACGGCCCCGCCCGCGTCCTGCCGGTCGACGCGCTGGATCAGCGTCATCAGCAGCGGGATCTCCGCGCCGATCAGCACCCCGATCGCCAGCGAGAACCCGACCAGCGCGTACTGCGATTCACCGAGCCAGGCGAACGAGGCGTAGAGCACCAGTGCCGAGGAACCGCCGATCAGTGCGAGGGCCGCCTCGACCATCCCGAAACCGACGGCGGCATGGCAGCGCAAACGTTTCGCGAGAAGGGAGCCGATGCCCATCGCGAACACCATCACGGAGAGCACGACGGATGCCTGGGTGACCGAGTCGCCGATCAGATAGGAGGCGAGCGCGACCAGTTCGAGCTCGTAGACGAGACCGCAGGCGGCGCAGATGAAGACCGCGGCCAGCACGAGGAACCGGCCGGTCCTCGGCCGTACGGGTAGCCGCGCCGCGCCCCCTCGCAGCGAGATCTGCTGGTCGATCATGATGCGAACGCTACGTCACTGCACCATCGCGGCTTGTCACCCACACGGGTGTAAGTGCCCCGGCCCGTCAGGCCGCTGGCGCGGGAATCCGCACCCCCACCCTGGTCCGGGTCACCACCAACTGCCCCTCCTGCGGATACGCGTGCCAGGTGCGCCACCGCACCTGACCCTCGGCACGCTGGGCGAGCATCGCGGTGAAGGCGTGCGGACTGCCGGGGAAGGTACCTGCCAGGCCGTGCGGGTGGTCGCTCACCAGGGCGAGCAACTCCTGCGCCCGCCCGGCGAACTGGCCCTGGGTCAGGGTCTCGACGCGCGCCGCGAATTCGTACTCCCAGTCCCCGAGCCGCTTCGCGACGCCGAGGGGCAGGGGGGTGCTGCTGCCGGGCATACAGGCCACGGTCTCGGAGCAGACTCCGCGGTCCTCCTGGAGGAGGACCTGGTGGGAGGCGCCGAGCAGCCTCAACTGGAGTTCGGCGCCGTCGAGCCGGAGGTCGAGGACCGCCAGGGCTGGCAGCGGTTCCCTCCCCAGCATCCAGGCCAGGTCGGCGGCGCGGGTATCGGAATAGGCCGTCTGGAGGGTGGTGAGCATGGGTGGGCTCCGCAAACACACATGGACGCATGGACAGCAGGACGCCCCCGGATGACTGCGCGTGGGAGGTGGGGAGCGCCCGATCTGGTCCAACTGGGGTCCGAGGGCTGAATGTTCTCTTCAACGAGGGAATCACGAAGTACGCCCACTCACAGCGTTTTCGACCAACTTGCCGTGGTTTCCATCCCCCCGGGGGCCCACGGGCTCACTTGTTCAACCGAAAACCTCCGCGTCGCTCAACGAAAGAGCGTCCGAAGGGAGTTCACCCTCCGGACGCCCGGCGCCGCGTCACTTTCGGTGACCGTGCGGCGGCGGC
>NZ_NEUE01000253.1 GCF_002910905.1 Streptomyces sp. SM11
AGCAGCCCATGGCGATCCCCTACGGGATCTACGACATTGCCAACAACAGCGGATGGGTCAACGTCGGCACCGACCACGACACCGCCCAGTTCGCGGTGGAGTCCATCCGACGCTGGTGGCAGCACCGCGGACGGGCGGACCACCCGAATGCCACCCGGCTCCTGATCACCGCCGACTCCGGCGGCTCCAACGACCCCCGCCGCTGGACCTGGAAGAGCAACCTTGCCACCTTCGCACGAGAGAGCGGCCTGGAGATCACGGTCTGTCACCTACCGCCGGGGACTTCGAAGTGGAACAAGATAGAACACCGGATGTTCTGTCACATCACCGCGAACTGGCGGGGGCGGCCCCTGACCAGCTACCAAGTCGTCCTCGAGACCATCGCCGCCACAACCACCAGGACCGGCCTGACCATCGGGGCCGAACTGGACACAGGCAGCTACGACCTCGGCATCAGCGTCACACCCGCCGAGTTCCACGCCCTTCCGATCACACCCAACGCCTTCCACGGTGACTGGAACTACACGCTGTCTCCCGTTCCACCGCGAGCGCCAGACGCGCCGGCAACGACACACCGGACCGACCCGGCCCTGACCGCGATGCTCACCGACCCGGCCCTGACCGGCATGTCACGAACCGCCTTCGAGCATCTGGTGGCGGTCTCGGAGCCTTTCTGGGACGCCTTGGCCGAGGCAGCATTCCAGCGACGCTTCCACCGCCCGCGCAGCTACCGCCACCCACAGACCAGCAGCGTGGACCACACCCACCGCCTCCTGGCAGCCATCCTGCGCCGCCGCAGAGCGGTGACCATGACGTTCCTGGCGCAACTACTGGGCGTCAACCGCACCAACCTGTCCATCCAGTACCAGGACGCGAAACGGCTCCTGGACATGCACCGGATCCTCGTCACGCCGATACCCGGATCGCCCGCCCGCACATTGGAACAGCTACACGCCCGAACAACCCCCGCGGAAACCCGTGACTGACAGTTATTGAAATACGGGCCCCGGGCCGGGTCGAGAACAGCCAGGTCGGCACATTTCTGGCCTACGCCACCGAGGCCGGCCACACGCTGATTGACCGGGAGTTGTACTTGCCCTCGTCCTGGACCGACGACCGCGACCGCTGCCGCACCGCGGCGATCCCTGACGACGTCGCCTTCGCCACGAAGATCGAGCACGCCAAGGCCATGATCGAGCGGACTCTCGCCGCCCGGGTGCCGTTCGCGTGGCTGACGGCCGACGAGGCATACGGGCAGGTCAAGGGGTTGCGCTATTGGCTGGAACAGCGTGGAGTGTTCCACGTGCTGGCCACTCGCCGGACCGACACCGTCGTGACTGTCTCCCGGATGGACCATGTCGTGGAGGAACTGGTGGCGGGCCTGCCCCGGCAGGCGTGGAAACGCCGCTCGTGCGGTTCAGGCGCCCACGGCGAGCGGGTCTACGACTGGGCCCGGGCGCAGATCCGACCCTGGCGCGAGGAGGGCGTCGAGCACTGGGTCCTGGCCCGTCGCAGCATCACCGATCCCACCGAGATCGCCTACTACGTGTGCTTCGCGCCCGAAGGCACCACCCTGAACACGCTGCTGGTGGTGGCCGGCCGCCGCTGGACGATCGAGGAATGCTTCCAGACCGCGAAGAACGAATGCGGCCTGGACCACTACCAGGTCCGCAAGTACCACGCCTGGTATCGGCACATCACGCTGGCCATGGCGACCCACGCCTACCTGGCAACAGTCCGTGCGCAGGAGCTCAAGAAGGGGGCTCACGATCCGCCGACCAGTGCCTTGTCCCACTGAGCCTGCCCGAGATCCGCCGCCTGACCGCCCACTTCACCGCACGCCTCCTTCCCTCACTCGCCCAAGTCCTGCACTGGTCCCACTGGCGGCGACGAGCACAACACAGAGCCCGCGTCAGCCACTACAAACGACGAGGCCACGGCCCCTGACTAAACCCTCGTCACTGCAAGCACGGTTGCAGTACTAGGGGGTGTCTGACGATTCCCGTCGTCGCCCGCAGGGCGGCCGCGCGGCGTCAGGTGCGTGCTCCCGGCGTGCCGGCCCCAGGCCCTCGTACTGGACCGTACTCGGGTCCGGGGTCGGTGCGGCGAGAGTGCGTGCATGGCGTCGTGAGGCAGACGGGAATGGTCAGACATCCCCTGGCGAACGGGACGCCCTCCCCTCCCTGGCCCCGGACCGCTCCTCGGGCACGGGCAGGCCTCCGGGCCGCTCTCCAGCGGGTACCGCCGGGTCCGTCGTGGCATCGTGGCGCCATGACCATCACCGTCCTCCCGGCCTCGTCCTTCGAGGATGTCCGTACCCTGGTCGGTCCGAAGTCGCCCGGGGCCAACGTCTGCTGGTGCCTGAGCCACCGGGTTCCGTCCAAGCTCAACAACGAGCTTCGTGGGCCGGCCCGCGGTGAGTATGTCGCCGAACTGTGCCGTGCGGAGCCCCCGCCGGGGGTGCTCGCCCACGATGGCGACGAGTCGGTCGGCTGGGCCGCCGTGGCGCCGCGCTCGGTCACCTCGTACGCGCGCAGCCGTCGTATCCCGCACGTCGACGACCTGCCGGTCTGGTCGCTGTGGTGCATCCGCGTACGCCCCGGTCATCGCGGGAGGGGGATCTCGCACGCCCTGATCGCCGGTGCGGTCGAATTCGCCCGTGCGCAGGGCGCTCCGGTGATCGAGGCGTATCCGCTCGACAGCGGTGACGCCGAGGTCGACATGACGATGGCGTACGCCGGAATCCGGAGGAACTTCGAGCGCGCCGGGTTCGCCCGTGCCGCTGACACCGCCTCGGTGCTGGCCGGTCACCCCCGGGTGCTGATGCGGCTCGACCTGCGCCGGTAGAGCCGGCTCACCGGCCTCCGGGGCGGTGGTCAGTGATCGAAAGCGGTCGGCGGTCGCGCGCCGCCGTGGATGTCTTCGTCAGCGCTCCGGCGAGCCGTCCACGGCCGCAGCTTCTCCGGATTGCGGACCACCCAGATCCGGGCCACGCGCCCCTCCGCGACGTCGAACGAGGCCACGGTCACGACGGCACCGCCACGCCGCGCAACGAGGCCCGGCACACCGTTGACCGGCCGCTCCAGGAGTTCGAGCCCCGGGGCCCGGTCGGCGATGGCGACCATGTACGGGGCGATGCGTGCGCCTCCTTCGATCGGACGCGGGGCGGCGCCGGCCAGGCCGCCGCCGTCGGCGGTCATCACGGCGGCCGGGTCGAGGAGGTCGACGAGGGCTGCGATGTCCTTGTTCTCCCAGGCCGCCTTGACGCGCCGCACCACATCGGTCCGCGCGTCCGCCGACACCGGAGCCGGGGCGGCGGGCACCCGCCGCCGGGCGGCGGCCGCGAGCTGCTTGCAGGCGGCGGGGGTCCGGCCGAGGACGCCGGAGATCTCGGCGAAGGGGTAGCGGAAGACGTCGTGCAGGACGAACGACACGCGCTCGGCGGGGGTCATCGTCTCCAGGACGACGAGGAAGGCCATGGTCACCGATTCGTCCAGGACCATCTGGTCGGCGGGGTCGGAGCCCCGGCCGTGGCCGTGTCCCACGGGGCCGGGCAGCGGATCGGGCAGCCACGCGCCGACGTAGCGTTCGCGCCGGGCCCGCGCCGAGCCGAGCGCGTCCAGGCAGATACGGCCGGTCACCGTCGTCAACCAGGCGCCGGGCGACACGATCTCCTCCCGCCGGCTCCGCGGCAGCGCGTACCAGCGCGTGTAGGCCTCCTGCACGGCATCCTCGGACTCGGCCAGCGATCCGAGCAACCGGTAAGCCACATTGATCAGTTGGCCGCGTTCACCGGCAATCCCCTCCATGCTCGCCCCTGCCGCCCCCATGCTCCCGACCGCCCCTCGCCTTACCTTTCGCAGGCCCGCTTCGTCGGGCTGGTGAGACCTTATCGATCAACTGCCCACGGGCGGAGAATGGGGGCGTGGCATGACCACCCAGGCGACGACACGGCGCGGCTTCTCGTTCCTGCGGATCGCGATCGCTCTGCAGACCCTGACCATCTTCCTTCAAGCGGTCTCCTCCGGACTACTGATGACCACGTCCTACGGAGAAGTGCTGCACAGCGTCGGAGCGCGCGTGATGTACGGGGCGTCGATGCTGTACGTGCTCGCGGCGGTGCTGGCCTGGAAGCCGGGCGGCGGCTCGCCCCGGCCCGTCCTGCACGCGTCCGGATTCCTGGTCCTGGCCTCGGTCCAGGTCGCGGTCGGCATCGCGCACATTCCGTCGGTCCATCTCCCCCTGGGCGTCCTGATGTTCGGACTGAGCATGCTGGCCCTGGCACGGCGCTGAAGGCCGCCACGGCGGCGTACGAGGAAGGGCGGCAACAGGAACACCGGCAACGGTCACGGGCGCATCGCCGCCGCCCTCGACGGCGTGAGCATGCGCCGCCACACCACCGGCCGGGTCACCCTCGACGGTGTCGGCTGGGCCGTCCGGGCCGGCGAGCACTGGGCGCTGCTCGGCCCCAACGAAGCCGGCAGGCTGCTTCGGCCGCCCCATCGAGGCGACACGGCACGCGGGCCGCCGGCCGGCCCGCTCGGGCGGCTTCGCGCAGTCGCGAAGCCCGGCCGCCCGCGGTCCCCTGCCCGGCGGTGACCCTCAGGGTGCCAGGAGGGGCAGGCCGGCCGTACGCCACAGATCACGGAACCCGCCTGCCGCCCCGTACTCCGCCACTCGCACCCCGTCCGCCCCGAGTACGCTCTCGGCCGGCGTTCCTCCCGGGTGCCGGTCGGCGTCCGCCTCCTCTTGCGCCGTACGCCAGCCCCGTACGGTCGCCCCGCTCCCGGCGGGTCCGTCGAGAGGGTCCCAGCCCGGGTCGCCGTGGGCGGCGAACTCGGCCCAGGCGCGGGTCATACGCCCGGAGAGCTCCTGGTCGGCCGCGCCGGGCGGGCCGCCGACGAGGAAATGGACGCTCTCCTCGTGGAGGTTGCCGAAGGCGAACGGGATGTCCGCGCAGTGCCAGGCACGCACCCGTTGCCCCGCGCGGTCCCGGCGGCGGTCGAACCGGGCGAGGAACGCCCGGCCGCCTGCGAGGGCATGGGCCTCGGCGAGGCGGGTGCTGTACTCGGCGAACAGGAGGCCGGAGTAGAGGGACAGATAGACGTCGAGAACCGGCGCGTCCGGCAGGCGCTCGCGGTGGCCCTCGACGAGCGAGGCCGGGAGCCCGAAGTCGTCGGCGAAGGCGGCCAGTTGATCCGCCGTCGTGATCTTCGCACTGCTGCCGACCGCGTCCAGGAGCCAGTACTCCTCCGTGGCGTGGCAGACCAGCAGCTCCACCGCGCCGCCCGCTCCGGCTGCCAGGGCATCCAGCGGATCGGCGGTCAGGAGAGCGCCGTCGGCGACCGGACCGTAGATCGCCGGGTCGTAGTGGCGCTGCCCCGAGCCGGGGTCCTGTGCGTACCGCTCGCAGACCCGGTCCCCGGCGGCCACCAGGGCCTCGGGCGATGCGGCGAGCAGCCCGGCGCGGGTGGCGGGCACCCCGGTCGCCGCGGCGACCTCGGCGGTGGTGCGGGCCGCCTGCTCCACCGTGGCGAAGGCGTTGACGGGGCTGTGCAGGACGGCGCGGCGGAACAGGCCGCGCGCCCGGTCGGCCACCGTCAGGCAGGCCACGGACGTGGCGCCCGACGACTGGCCGGCCAGGGTGACCCGGTCGGGTGAGCCGCCGAACGCGGAGATGTTGTCGCGGACCCATTCCAGGGCGGCGATCTGGTCGAGCAGGCCCCGGTTGTCGGGGAAGGGCGCGGCGCTGCCGTCGGTGTCGGGGGCGGGCGCGGCACTGCCGTCGGCGTCGGGCACGTGGCCGAACCCCTCGAAGCCGAGGCGGCTGTTGAGGGTGACGACGACGAGCCCCCGGCCCGCCAGCGCGGTGCCGTCGAAGTCGGGCTGGGCCGAGGACCCGAAGACGTAAGCGCCGCCGTGGATCCAGACCAGCACGGGCAGGTCGCCCGGCCCGTCGGCGGGCGTCCAGACGTTCAGCGTGAGGATGTCCTCGTCACCGGGCGACCAGACCGGCGCGCCCGGCAGTTCGGCCGACTGGGGGGCGACCGGCCCGAAGGCGGTGCAGTCGCGCACGCCGTCCCAGGGTTCCGCCGGCTGCGGCTCCCGGAACCGGCGGGCTCCGAACGGCGGGGCCGCGTACGGGAGTCCGAGCACGGCGACGATGCCGCGGTCCCGGGCGGTGCGCCGCCCCCGTACCATCCCGGGCTTCGTCGTGAAGACGTCCACGGCTCCCGCTCCCCCGCTCGCGCCCCGTCCGACTCTCGGCGCGGCCAAGCCATCGTCCCAGCTCAGCGGCGGCTCGCGCCAACGGATTGATCCCGGACTACGCGCCGGTCAGCTCGCGCACGGTGGCCATGTCGCTGAACGGCAGCAGCTCGCCCCGGATGCTCTGGTGCGGCTCGCTGCCCTTGCCCGCGATGAGCACGATGTCGGCCGGCCCCGCCTCCGCCAGCGCGGCCGAGATGGCCGAGCGTCGGTCGGTGAACCGCTCGAACGGTGTCCCGGTCGACGCGATGCCCTCGGCGATCTGGTCGAGGATGGCCTCGGGGTCCTCGTAACGGGGGTTGTCGGAGGTGAGGACGCACAGGTCGGAGTGGGCGCCCGCGATGGCCCCCATCTCGGCGCGCTTGGTGGTGTCGCGGTCGCCGCCGCAACCGAAGACCGTGATGACGCGGCCCCTGGCGAAGCCCCGGATCGTGGTGAGGACCTTACTGAGGGAGTCCGGCGAGTGGGCGTAGTCCACGATCACCGAGGTGCCGCCGGGGGTGTGGAGGCGTTCGAAACGGCCGGGGATCTGCGGCATCCGCTCCAGTGCGTCGACCAGCCCGGCCAGACCGTGGCCGAGGAGGTGGCAGGCGGCCACCGTGGCCAGCGCGTTGGAGACCGAGAACCGGCCCGGCGAAGGGATCGCCGCCGGGTACTTGCGGCCGTCGTGGTGCAGGGTGAACCGGGTGCCCGAGGCGTCCACCGTGAGATCGCTCGCGCGGTAGTCCGCGTCGCCGTCCAGCGCGTAGGTGGTCACGGCGTCGGGCATCAGCGCCCGGATCCCGGCGCCCACCGGGTCGTCGGCGTTGACCACGGCGCGGCGGCACAGGCCCTGGAAGAGACGGAGTTTGGCGTCCCGGTAGTTCTCCATGGTGCCGTGGTCGTCGAGGTGGTCCTGGGTGAGGTTGGTGAACACGCCGACGTCGATGAACGTACGGTCCAGACGGTGCGTCAGCAGACCCATCGAGGTGGCCTCCAGGACGACGCTGCCGGTGGCGCGGTCGCGCATGTGCCCCAGCAGGTACTGGAGATCGGGCGACTCCGGGGTGGTGAGCACCGAGGGGGGCATCGGGATGGGCTCGTCCCCGATGCGGCTGCCCGCGGTGCCGATCACGCCTACCCGGGTCCCCTCGGCGAGCCGCAGCACCGACTCTGTCATGTACGAGACGGAGGTCTTGCCGTTGGTGCCGGTGATGGCGATCAGGTCCATCGCCCGACCCGGTTCTCCGAAGTAGCGCGAGGCGAGGACCGCAGCCGCCCTGCGGACGTCGGGGACCCGTACGGCGCACACGTCGCCCAGCGCCGCGGGCAGCGGCGGCGCCTGTTCGTCGACGAGTACGGCGACCGCGCCGCGAGCCACGGCCGGGGCGACCGCCTCCGGGCCGCCGGCGGCGTGGCCGGGCACCGCAGCGAAGACGCAACCGGGGGTGACCCGGTCCGCGTCGAACGTCGCTCCGGCGGTGACGTCCGTGCGGTCGGGGGTTCCCCGCAGCACGTGGTGGACCTGTCCGGCCATGAGGTCGCTCAGATTCACGATGATCCCTTCGAGTGCGGCGCCGGCCAGGTGGTGCGGCCGTCGCCGGGAAGCGGCCCGGGCGGGTGCGCCGTGGGCCGCGTGGTGCTGTGGAGTCGACCGTGCCTCGTCGCCTCCGGCGAGTGCCGGAGGCGACGGTGAGTTCCGGCGCTCAGCGGGCCGGAAAGGTGGTGTCGTTACGGGGGGGGCGGCGGGCCGGAGGCGGTGACGCCGGGGGCCGGGAACGCCGGATGCAGCTGTCGGGAACCGCCGCGTAGACCGCTAGCCGTGGCCGTGCAGTGCGGTACGGCCCGTTCCGGGCGCCGCGTCGGCGGGCGCCGGGGGCAGCGCGGTGGCCGCCCGGAGCGGGCAGGTCCTTGGTTCGGCGCTGTGTCCCATGGGCCGAGTGTACGTGCGGTGGGAAGCGCACCGGTCCGCCCCGACCGGAGCGGGACCGGACGTCGGGGCTGGTGCTCCCGCGGCGGCCACCCGTACGGCTGCCCCTGGCTGTGTCCCTGCCCGGGTCCGTACGACGACGGCGGTCCCAGATGGTGGTCGCCCCCCGGGGACTGCTGTCGCTCCCATGGAGGACCACCCCGGACCCGGCCGTTCGACGATTCCACCGCCTGGAGCCCGGACTCCCCGCACGCGCGGCGAACAGGCCACGACCCGCATACCACCGGGTTCACGGTGCCCGCGCGGGCACTGGAAACCGATCTTCCCTTTGCGGCCGGAGCGGGACGGGAGTGGAATTGCGTACAGGGGACAGGAGAACTCGGTACTCCCGGAGGAAAGGACGCGCCATGAGCGACACGGACTGGGGGGACGACGTCTACCAGCCCCAGGAACCCGAGGCTTCCGATCCCGGCGAACAGCTCGGCGCCGAGGACACGCTCATGGATCCGTCCGGCACCGGCGACCCCCTGGACGAGGGATATTCGCCGCCGGACCGCCCGTGGGTGGTCGACGGCCTCGGCACCACGGCCGACGAGCGGCACGCCGGAGAGTCCCTCGAAACCCGGCTGACCAGGGAGGTGCCCGAACCGGACGGTTCCGTCGGCGACGGCGTGGGCGATCTGGTGGACGGCGACGGCGAGCTCTGGGACGACGAGGTCGGTGTCGCCCGTGCCGGACGGCTGACCCAGCAGGCCGACGGGCGCGTCCCGGCCACGCTCACCGCCAGCGATGTGGGAATCGACGGCGCGGCGGCTTCGGCCGAGGAGGCCGCGATGCATGTGATCCCCGAGCCGGGGGACGACGACGCGCTCCTGGAGGCCGGGCCGGCTCCTGGCACCACCGGCGGCACGGCCGCCCCGCCGCCGCCCTGAACGCGGCTGTCCTCGGGCCCGTACTCCACGGGTCCGAGGACACTCATGCACGGGATCCGGCGCCGTACTCGGTCCCCAGGAGCACGCAGATGAACGGCGCTGCTCGGATCGGCGTCACCGGTACTCACGGTCAGGGGGTGCCACCCGCCCCGAACCCCGCCCGCATCGGACACCGTGGGTGCGCAACCGTACGGCCGCCCGCACCCACGGACTCGTCGGGTGACGGAACGCTCCGGCTTCAGCCGTCAAGGCGGGCTTCGACGAGAAGAAGTGCGACGTCGTCAGGGTTGTCCGGCCGGCGCATGGTGTCGACGAGCCGGGCGCAGGTGGCGTCGAGGGTCCGAGGGTGCTGAGGAGAACCCTGAGGCGTTCGTCGATGGGGTCGTCGCGACGGGACCGTCGGTGTTGAGGAGCAGCTGGTCGCCGGGGTGCAGCGGGACGGTGGTGGTGTCGAAGTCGACACCACCGACGCCGAGCGGGGCCCCGGTCGGGAGGGGAGCAGATCGGGCGGGTGTCCGGGGCGGGAGAGGATCGGGGGAAGGTGCCCGGCGTTGGCGATGTGGCACTGACCGGTGCGGGGATCGTAGGTGGTGTAGAGGCAGGTGGCGATGTAGTGCTCCAGGCCGCGAGGGAGCTCATCGAGGAGGTGGAGGATCTCGTCCGGGGGCGGGTCGAGTGCGGCGTGGGCGCGCGGCCGTGCGCAACTGGCCCATGGTGGCGGCGGCGTCGATGCCGTTGCCCATGACGTCGCCGATGACGAGGGCGGTGTTGTCGCCGGCCAGGGGGATGGCGTCGTACCAGTCGCTTCCCACCTCGTTGGCCGCCTGGGCGGGCTGGTACAGGGAAGCGACCTTCAGGCCGGGCCGTTGTGGCGAGGTGGGTGGCAGCAGACTGCGCTGAAGGGTTTCGGCGGCGGTCCGTACGTTCTGGTGCCACCGGGCGTTGTCGATGGCGATGGCGGCCCGGGCGGCCAGTTCTCGGGCGAGCAGGACATCGTCCGCGTAGGAGGGCGCGGGGTTCTGTGCGCGCAGGAGGTCGAAGGCGCCGAGGATCTCGTCCCGGGCGATCAGTGGCACTGCGAGGTAGGAGTGCACGCCGGCACGGGCGAGGGTGTCGGCTGCTTGTGGGTCGCGGGAGATGCGCCGCAGGTCCTGTTCGTCGCAGTGGGCCACGAGGACGGGCTTTCCGGTGCGCACACACTGAGTGATCAGCCGGTCGGGCCCATAAGCGGTTACCTCCCCGATCGGGTCGGCCGCATCGGTGATGCCGGTGATCTCGGTGGGAACGGCGGAGGCGACGGCGAGCGCCCGGAACACCTGTGGACCATTCGGGTGCGGTGCGGAGGTACGGCAGGACAGCATGTCGACCGCGGTCGCGTCCGCGAGATGGGGGACCGCGACCTCGGCGAGTTCCTGTGCGGTCCGCACGACCCCGAGTGTCGTACCGATCCGGGCGGAGGCGTCCGCGATCAGCGCGAGCCGCCGCCGGGCCCGCTCGGCCTCCGCGGCGACCAGGTGGCGCTCGGTGACATCGACGACCGAGGACGCCACACCGATCACCCTCCCGTCGGGACCGTGAATCCGGTAGTAGGACACCGACCACGCGTGGTCGTGATCAGGATCGGCCCGGGTGCGGCCCACGATGTACCGGTCGATGAGCGGCGTTCCCGTCGCCAACACGTACTGGAGCGCCGACTCGACCGCTTCGACCCCGGTATGGGGATGGATATCGCGGGGGCGTCTGCCGACGTGCTCGGCCGCCGGCACCCCGTTTATCCGTTCCAGCGCCGGATTGACCAGTCGGTAGCGAAGATCGGTGTCCAGCAGGGCGAACCCGACCGGCGCCTGTGAGACCAGCTGCTCCGACAGCGCCAGGCGACTCTCCACCTCGTGCAGCGCCGTCTGGTCGACGGCGATCCCCAGCGCGTACACGTCCCCGAGATGGTCCAGCAGACGGACGTTGCGGAACTCCACCGGCCGCGTCGATCCGTCCCGGTGCCGGATCGGGAACACCCCGGCCCAGTCCTGCCCCGTGCCCATCACCCCGGCGAACAGCTCCGCCGCCCGGTCACGGTTCTCCTCACTGAGCAGCAGCCGCGCCGCGTACTGCCCCAGCGCCTCCTGCGCCGTGTATCCGAACGTGTCGGTGGCCTGTGGACTCCAGAACACGATCCGGCCATCGGTGTCCAGCACGACCGCCGCGACGTTCAAGAAGTCCAGCAGTCTCCCTCTTGTCCGCCGGTCCGCGTGCGTCCCGGACTCCGCGGTGTCGGAGCCGCCGGCCTCGGGCGGAGTGTCGTGGACCATCGCCTGCTCCCTCCGCTCCCCCGCCCCGGCCGCACAGGGCCGCCGACTCAACACTTCCTCCCATGCTGCGCCCGGGGCGCCTCCGGGGGGCATCCTGGGAGCACGAAGGATCCGGGGCCGTACGCATTCGGGGCCGTATGCCGTCGAAGGCGCGACGCCGGTTCCGCGGGTGCCCCGCCCGGTCCACCCGGGGTGCGGCCGAGCGCGGGACGTGGGTTAGTGGCTGCGAGCCCGTCGCCGACGCCCCCGTCCCACCCACGCCCCCGTCCCTTCCCGCCGCCGTGAACCCCTGCCCCACCCTCGTAATGGAGTGCGCGCATGCCCGACGCCGTCCCCGATCCCATCTCCGTCCAGCCCGTCGTGGCGCCGTTGACCAGCGCGGCGCTGTTCCTGGTCGGCACGATCGAGCCGGGCGGCGAGAGCGCGGTGCGGGACGTGCTGCCGGATCTCGCGGCCGTCGCCCGGTCGCTCGGCTTCCGGTACCCGGACGCCGGTCTCGCCTGTGTGGCGGGCTTCGGCTCCGGCGCCTGGGACCGGCTGTTCGCCGGGCCCCGCCCGGCTCAGCTCCACCCCTTCCCGGAGCTGCGAGGACCTCTGCACCACGCCCCGGCGACCCCGGGAGACGTGCTGCTGCACATCCGGGCCGAGCGGATGGACGTCTGCTACGCGTGGGCGGCCCAGCTGCTCGACAAGCTCGGCGGAGCCCTGCGGATCGTGGACGAGACGCACGGCTTCCGCTATCTGGACCACCGGGATCTGCTCGGCTTCGTGGACGGTACGGAGAACCCGGTGGGCGCCGACGCCCGCTCGGCGGCGCTCGTCGGGGCGGAGGACGATCCGGGGTTCGAGGGCGGCAGCTACGTCGTCGTACAGAAGTACCTGCACGACCTGACGTCCTGGAACGCGCTCTCCGTGGAGGAGCAGGAACGCGTCATCGGCCGCACCAAGTCGGACGATGTGGAGTTCCCCGACGACGAGAAGCCCGCCGACTCCCACCTCGCGCTGAACACGATCACCGACCCGGACGGCACCGAACGGGACATCCTGCGGGCGAACATGCCGTTCGGGAGCTTCGGGAAGGGCGAGTTCGGTACGTACTTCATCGGGTACGCCGCCGATCCCGGCGTGACCGAGCGGATGCTCCGCAACATGTTCCTCGGCGATCCGCCCGGGACGCACGACCGCATCCTGGACTTCTCCACGGCGGTGACCGGCTCGCTCTTCTTCGCGCCGCGCGCCGACTTCCTCGACGCTCCGCCGCCCCCGCCCGTCCCGGCGCGTTCCGGGGACCGGCCGGAACCGGTGTCCGCACCGGTCCGGCGGGAGCCCCTCGCGGCCGGTTCCGACCACGGTTCGCTGCGCATCGGCAGCCTGCAAGAAAGTGCCCCGTGATGAATAATCTGCACCGCGAACTCGCACCGGTCACCCCCTCCGCCTGGGACGAGATCGAGGAGGAGGCACGGCGTACCTTCCGCCGCCATGTCGCCGGCCGCCGTGTTGTCGACGTGTCCGATCCGGGTGGTCCGACGCTGTCCGCCGTGGGCGACGGCCATCTGCGCGACATCGATCCGCCCACCCCGGACGTGGTGGCGCGGGCTCGCACATCCACGCCGGTCGTCGAGTGGCGGGTGCCGTTCACGGTGACCCGCCAGGCCGTGGACGACGTGGAGCGCGGCTCCGCGGACAGCGACTGGCAGTCCGTCAAGGACGCGGCGCGCACGTGTGCGTTCGCCGAGGACATGGCGATCATCGACGGGTACGGGGCGGCCGGGATCACCGGTTTGCGGGACGGCTCCTCGCACGATCCGCTGCCGCTGCCCGCCGACGCGCGGGACTATCCGGTGGCGGTCAGCCAGGCTGTGACGCGGCTGCGGCTGGCCGGTGTCGACGGACCGTACCGGCTGCTGCTCGGCGCGGACGCGTTCACCGAGGCGGCCGAGACCTCGGACCACGGATATCCCGTCAAGACGCATCTGAGCCGGCTGGTGGACGACGAGATCCTGTGGGCGCCCGCCGTGAAGGGCGGGGTACTGCTGTCCACCCGGGGCGGCGACTTCGAACTCTGCCTGGGCCAGGACCTGTCGATCGGCTACGCGGACCACGACGCCACCAGCATCCACCTGTATTTCCAGCAGGCCTTCACCTTCCGGATGCTGACGCCGGAGGCCGTGGTCGGCCTGATCGCCTGACCCCGGGGGCGCTCACCCGCGCGGGGCCGGCCGGCCGAGCGCCCCCGTTCCGCCGAAGACCTGGGGGCAGTCATCAGGGACGCTGGCCGTATGACGCAGACGACCTCCGCACACCATGAGGACGGCGCGGCACCGCCCGCCGCCCGCTTCGACGCCGTCGTCCGGGCGGCCGTCGGTCAGGGACTTCTGGGCGAGGGCGGCCCGGTCGCCGGATTCATCGACACCGAGGGGGTGCTCGCCTCCGTCGGGACTCTGCACGACGCCTTCGCCGCCACGCCCGGGGTGCTGCACACCTTCGCGGCCAAGGCCTGCTCCCTCATCCCGGTGCTGCGGCTGCTCGCCGGCTGCGGCATGGGCTGCGAGGTGGCGAGCTCCGGTGAACTGCGCCTGGCCCTGGAGGCCGGGTTCGCCGCGTCCCGTGTCGTCCTGGACTCCCCCGCCAAGACCCGCGAGGAGCTCCGGCTGGCACTGGCCCTCGGCGTGGCCGTCAACGCCGACAGCCTCGACGAACTGCGCCGCATCGACACCCTCCGTGACCCGGCCACCGACTCGGTGCTCGGGCTGCGGGTCAATCCCCAGGTGGGCGGTGGCGCGATCGGGCCGATGAGCACGGCGACGGACACGTCGAAGTTCGGGGTCGCGCTGCGCGACCCGGGCACCCGCGAGGCGATCGTGGGGGCCTTCCGGGAACGGCCGTGGCTGACCCGGCTGCACGCCCATGTGGGCTCCCAGGGCTGCCCGTTGGAGCTGATCGCGGCCGGGGTGGCACGGACGTACGAGCTGGCCGGGGAGATCAACGCGACGCTGGGCGTCCGGCAGGTCACCAGTCTGGACATCGGCGGGGGACTTCCGGTCAACTTCGCCGACGAGACCGTGCACCCCGCCTACGCGGACTACGTGGCGGCCCTGACGGCGGCGGCCCCCGGCCTCTTCTCCGGGCGCTACTCCCTGGTCACGGAGTTCGGCCGGTCGCTGCTGGCGAAGAACGGGTTCATCGGGGCCCGGGTGGAGTACACGAAGGACGCCGGGGGCCGCCGGATCGCACTCACCCACGCGGGTGCGCAGACCGCCACCCGTACCGTCCTCATGCCCGACGCCTGGCCTTTGCGAATCGGGGCGTTCGGCCCGGACGGCACCCCCAAGGGCGGCCCGGTGCTGGCACAGGACGTCGCGGGACCGTGCTGCTTCGCGGGGGACGTGGTGGCGTACGGCAGGGAGCTGCCGGAGCTGGCCGAGGACGATGTGGTGGTGCTGTACGACACGGGGGCGTACTACTTCTCCACCCCGTGGGCGTACAACAGCCTGCCGCGGCCCGCGGTGTACGGATTCCGGGCGGCGGCAGGGCGGGACGGCAGGGACAGGACGGTGACGTTCGCGACGGTGCGGGACGCGCAGTCGATGGATGCCATCGCGGCGGAGAGCGGCCTCGCACACGCGGACGCGCTGATCGAGCGGGCCGGCTGACCG
>NZ_NEUE01000254.1 GCF_002910905.1 Streptomyces sp. SM11
AGCAGGACGAGCACGAGCACGGAGATGAGCACGGTGGATTCCCCGCCGACGGCCGAAGAGCTTCAGGTCGAGAGCGAGGCCCTGCGCCGGGAGCTGGCGGCAGCGCGCAAGGAGATGCACAAGCTCGCCACCGAACGTGACATTCTCCGCAAGGCGACGAAGTTTTTCGCACAAGAGATGACCTGGTGATCAACCGCTTCCAGTTCATCGAGGACCACCACCGCGCCTGGGGCGTGAAGCGGTTGTGTCACGTGCTGGAGGTCGCGCGCTCCAGTTTCTACAAGTGGCGGGCGGGCCGCGAGGCCCGTGCCACACGCGAGCGGGCCGACGCCGCTCTCGCCGAGCGGATCAGGGCCGTGCACACCGAGTGGGACGGAACCTACGGCCGCCCGAGGATCACCGCCGAGCTGCGCGAGGACGGTGAGCACGTGAACCACAAACGTGTCGGGCGGGTGATGCGGAAGTTCGGTATCGCCGGGCTGCGGCTGCGCAAGCGCCAGGTCACCACGGTGCCCGAACCGTCCGCCACGCCGGTGCCGGATCTGTTGGATCGTGACTTCACCGCGAGTGCGCCGAACACGAAGTACGTCGGGTCGGGTAGCCGGAGGGAACTTCCCCCTCCGGCTCCCACAGAACCGTGCGTAACAGTCTCCCGTTACACGGCTCTTGTCACCCTGAGCACCAGAAGTGACGGGCAAACCGCCAGTGGTAGAACATCCCTGGGTATCGCTGTGTGATTCCCTGGAAGCACTCCTTGGCCTTCTTGAAGCCCGCGAGCCGCTTGTACTTTCGGCGGATCCAGCGCACCAGATAGGCGTTGATGCGCCGCAGGAGGGGCTCCAGCGCGGAGCGGTAGTACGCCCCGTAATACTGGATCCAGCCCCGCACGATCGGGTTGATGAACCGTGCGAGTTGAGC
Organism: Streptomyces sp. SM11; assembly: GCF_002910905.1. Classification (GTDB taxonomy): domain Bacteria; phylum Actinomycetota; class Actinomycetes; order Streptomycetales; family Streptomycetaceae; genus Streptomyces. Next base: position 919 of record NZ_NEUE01000254.1, read on the forward strand.
GAAGGTATGGCGGGTGCGCCGATGAATACGCCAGCTGCGTACCTCGGCACTCATTCTCTTCAAGGCATCCTTGCTGACCGCCGGCAGAAAGCACCGGAAGGTCACCCCGTGCCTGCTGCGGGCCGCGCGGGCTCGGAACGTGAACCCCAGGAACGTGAACGACGTCTGCGCGTATGCACCCCGCCGGTTCGCGTCCTTGCAGTAGACGATCCGGGTCTTGGCCGGGTGCAGACGCAGCCCGACCTCCTCCATACGGTTCCCGATCGCCTCGACCAGTCTCCTGGCCTGACGCTCGCTGACGCAGTGCACGACCGCGTCATCCACATACCGCTCGAACGGGATGTCGGGGAACTCCCGAGCCATCCACATGTCGAACGCGTAGTGCAGGAACAGATTCGCCAACACAGGCGAGACCGCCGAACCTTGAGGGGTTCCGCGGTCCCGCCTCTGCAAGGTACCGTCGGGCAATTGGAGCGGTGCCCGGAGCCACCGTTCCACATACAACTTCACCCAAACGGCGTCGGCATGAGCCTCCACCGCCTTGACGATGAGGCTCCAGGGGACGCTGTCGAAGAACTTCTGGATGTCCAGATCGACCACCCAGTCCCTCTTCCACGTCCTCTCCCGGCATTTCTCCACCGCGTCCAGGGCAGACCGTCCAGGCCGATACCCGAAAGAATCGGAGTGGAATACCGGTTCCACATTCCGTTCCAGTCGGGCGGCGACCACGGTTTGCGCAATCCTGTCCGCGACCGTGGGAACACCAAGAATCCTGACGCCGCCGTGCGACTTCGGAATCTCTACCGCTCGCACCGGAGGCGGAAAGTAACTGCCCGAAGACATTCGATTCCAGACCTTGTAGAGGTTTCCCCTCAGATCCTTCTCGAACTCCTCAATCGTGCAGCCATCCACCCCCGGCGCACCCTTGTTCGCCCTAACCTTCTCCCATGCCTCCCATACTTCCCACTTCGAGATAGCGAACGACTTCTCTGACGCTTTCAGCGCATCCATGCGACTCCTCCCAGGGAACGCCTGGTTGATCGAACGAACACAGCCACGGATGACCCGGTCCCTTCGCTCCACCTCCATTACAGAGGCTTCAGCACTACTACGGACCGGTCCGCCAGCGAGCCCCGTATCGGTACTCAGCCCCTCACGGTTTCCGCCGTTTCGGGGCGCTCCCTGCGGTCGCCCGTACGGGCAACAGCACGAGGCTCGCCTTCCCACGTTCCACGCGAAAGCAGCAGACCAGGCTCGCGTCGCCTCCATGCCGGGCACCATCTGGACAGTAAATCGGGTTTCCGCCAGACTTGTCCTGGAGCCATATCTACACCCCCAGTTTCGATGCCGTCTGAGTATGTTTTCGACACGTCATCAGCGATTCGCTTGCGCTCGCCTTCCTGATCCCCACCTGACGCCTCACGGACGCCTTTTCCACATCGCTCACCACGACGGTCTTCAGCCAACGCAGCATGTGGCGGTTTGAAGCCTCCCCCCCCGCAGGGCGGCTCCGAAGGGCCTACCTTCATCTTTCACGCAGCACCGCATTCCAAAGGGCACCTACCTGAACATCAATTACCCCTCTTCCTGCGTTCGTGGCACACCGACATCACCTACCTGCCGGTGGGCGACGGCGAGTTTCTGTACCTGGCGACGGTGATCGACTGCTTCTCACGCCGTCTGGTGGGCTGGTCGATCGCCGATCACATGCGCACCTCGCTGGTCACCGACGCGCTCCGGGCGGCCGCCCGGGTCCGCGGCAGCCTGGCCGGCGCCGTCTTCCACAGTGATCACGGAGCGCAGTACACGTCTCGCGAATTCGCTGTCGCCTGTGCCGAGTTGGGTGTCACACAGTCCATGGGCGCGGTCGGCGCGAGCGCGGGCAACGCACTCGCCGAGTCGTTCAACGCGGCCCTCAAACGCGAGACACTGCGAGGCGCCCGCCGCTTCGACGGGGCCCGCGCCTGCCGCCTGGCCGTCTTCCGCTGGACCACCCGCTACAACACCCGCCGACGACACTCGGCAAACGGACAGCAGGCCCCGATCGCCTACGAACAGCAATCAGCTACCCTGACATTCGCCGCATAACGACACGAACAGGTGTCCACCTTCACGGGACAAGGCCC
>NZ_NEUE01000255.1 GCF_002910905.1 Streptomyces sp. SM11
CCTGCCCGCGTCCGCCACCGGCCCCGGGGCCGGTGGCGGACGCGGGCAGGGCCGCCGCTCCGAGGAGCGCGGCGCCGCAGGCGGCGGATGTCAGGGCGAGCATGCGGGTGCGCATGGTGCGGAGGGACCCTTTCCGTAGACCGAGGGACCCCCGTACGGGTCCACTTGACTGCACGCCAAGGCCGCGGGGCCGGTACCGCGCGCTGCGTCGCGTGATACCGGCCCCGCCGCCACTGCTTCGTCCGGCCGGCTCAGTGACCGCCGCCCGGATGCACCACCATGGCCGAGCCACCGCTCCGGCGCACCTTTTCCGCCGCCGCCAGCCAGCGGCCGTCGGGCAGCCGCTGCACCCCGGTGGCGGCTCCGATCTCCGGGTTCTGCTTGAAGGCGTGGCCGAGCTTCTCCAGTTCGGCGCGGACCGGGCTGTTCCACAGGTCCGGCTCGATCTCCGTCGTCGGCGCGTTGCGCTGGCTGGCGCGCGGCGCGGCGATCGCGTCGACCAGCGGGAGCCCTCGGTCCAGGTGTCCGGTCAGCGACTGGAGCACCGTCGTGATGATCGTGGCCCCGCCCGGCGAGCCGAGGGCGAGCACCGGTTTGCCGTGCTTCAGCACGATGGTCGGGGAGATCGACGAGCGCGGTCGCTTGCCGGGGCCCGGCAGGTTCGGGTCGTGCACGGCCGGATCGGCGGGGGCGAAGGAGAAGTCGGTCAGTTCGTTGTTGAGCAGGAAGCCACGCCCGGGCACGGTGATGGCGCTGCCTCCGGTGGACTCGATCGTCAGGGTGTAGGCGACGACGTTGCCCCACCTGTCGGCCGTCGTCAGGTGCGTGGTGTTCTCGCCTTCGAACGTCGTGGGCACGGCGCTGCCGCCGCTGCCGCACCGCTCGGGGTTGCGCGGGCCGCCCGGCGGCAGTGGGCTGGTCAGCGCCTTGTAGTCCCGGATCAGGCACTCCCGCGCATCGGCGAACCGCCGGCTCAGCAGCTCCTTCGTGGGCACGTCCTCGAACGCCGGGTCGCCGACCCAGCGACCCCGGTCGGCGAACGCGATCCGGCTCGCCTCGATGAGCCGGTGCAGGTACTGGGCCCGGCCGGCCCGGGAAAGGTCGGTGGACTCCAGGATGTTGAGGGCCTCGCCGACGCTGGTGCCGCCGGACGAGGAGGGGGCCATGCCGTAGACGTCCAGGCCTCGGTAGCGGACCTTGGTCGGGTCCTGGCGCAGGGGCCGGTAGGCGGCGAGGTCCTTGCGGGTCAGGTCGCCGGGCCGCACCACGCGGGTGGCGTCCGGGTCGACGGGCGGCTTGCGCACGGTGCGCACGATGTCGTCGGCCAACTCACCCCGGTACAGCGCGCCGACGCCCTCGCGGCCGAGCTTCTCGTACGTACGGGCCAGGTCCGGGTTCTTGAACACCGAGCCGACGACGGGCAGTTCACCGCCCGGCAGGAACAGCTTCGCGGAGGCCGGGAAGTCGGCGAACCGGGCCTGGTTGGCGGCCGTCTGCGAGCGGAAGGTGTCGTCCACGACGAAGCCGTCCCGGGCCAGGCGTTCGGCCGGTTTCAGCAGCGAACGCAGGGACTTGCTGCCCCACGCGTCCAGAGCCCGCGCCCAGGTGGCCGGAGTGCCGGGCGTGTGGTCGAAGAAGGCGTCCATGACGTCCTTGCCGTGGCCGTCGGCCATCCACACCACTCGTCCGGTGTCATGGTCGACCACGCAGGTCATGTAGCGGTGGCCGCGCTTGTAGGAGATCTCGTCGATCCCGACCCGCCGCAGCCCGGCCAGTCGGTCGACGGCCCCGTCGCGGTCGGCGACGTAGCGCTCGACGATCCGGCCCACCGTCCGCCAGGACGTCCGTATCAACACCGCCGTCGCGGACTTCGAGCACTCCGCGGCCAGCCACGCGGTCCGCTGGTCGAAAGCGCGGGTGTGCCCGGCACCATGACGGGCCCAGGGCACCGCGACGACCGTCGGCCCATGCTCCCGGCAGGCCACCCGAGGCGCATCAGCCTCCAGGAACACCCGCACCGCACCGTGGTCCAGGGCCCGCCACCGGCGCCGTCCCCGGCCACCGTCGTACCAGGACGCGGGCCGGACACAGATCCCACACCGCTGCCGCCGCCGCGCTTCGGGCCGTACCGACACGATCACGCACTGTTCGTTCCCGTCGAAGCGGACCCCTTCGACCACGGCCTTTCGACCATCAGGGTCCGCTTCCATATGCTGAAGATAGACACGCCGCTTCTCTGCTTGATCAACCTTGTTGCTAGACACCTCAAGGTTCACAGAGAGCGGCGTGTTTCACGTATCAGCCCAGCTCAGAGCCCCCACACATATGACAGGAGAGCC
>NZ_NEUE01000256.1 GCF_002910905.1 Streptomyces sp. SM11
GACGGGGCGGCAGGGGCCGCCGGGGCCTGCGGGACGGGCGGGGAGGGCTGGGCCTGCTGCGGTTCGTCCACGGAGATGCCGAAGTCCGTCGCCAGGCCTTCGAGGCCGGTGCTGTAGCCCTGCCCGACCGCGCGGAACTTCCAGGCGCCCTGACGCCGGTACAGCTCGCCGAGGATGAAGGCGGTCTCGACCGTGGCGTCGGTGCTGTCGAAACGGGCCAGCTCCGCGCCGCTCGCCGCGTCCGTGACCCGTACGGAGAGTCCGCTCACCCGGCCGAAGGTCCCGCCGTCCGCCGAGGCCGCGACGACGACGCGCTCGATCCCGGGCTCAACCTTGGCGAAGTCGACGAGGAGGGAGTCGGTGACGCGGTCGGCGGCGGTCTGCTTGCCCTCGTGCCGGACCGCGCCGGACGCGTGGACCGGCTGGTTGTAGAAGACGAAGTCCGCGTCGCTGCGGACCTTCCCCGCCACCAGCAGAAGCGCGGAGGCGTCGACGTCCGGGGCGCCCGGCGCGGTGTGCCACCCCACTGCGACGCGCACGGTGCCGGCCGGCACCGGAACGTTGGTTCCTTTTTGCATGGTCATGCTCGCCCCCATCACGAGTCCGGCTGCCCGCAGGCTTTCCCCCACAACTTAGACCCACCGGCGATCAGGGGGCCGCACCCGCCCGGAGACCGTCCCGGGGTTCCCTGGCAGCGGGACGATCCGGGCCGCCGCCCCTCGGGGTCGGCGGCCCGGATCGTCCCGGCGGCCTCCGCTAGCGGGACGCCGGGCCAGGGGGGCCTTCACCGTCCGGAGCGACGCCCGCGAGGGCGGCCTCGCGCGGTGTGCCGTCCGTCGCCGGTACGGGGTCGTGGACGGCGCTGTGTGTGCTCCAGGCCTCCAGGGCAGTGCGGCAGGCATGGTCCACGTGGCGCAGCCGCGTGAGGTCGAGCTCCACCGGCCGGTCCTTCGGCAGGGCCTCCAGGGTGTCGAGGATCAGGGGCAGGCGCAGGAAGGTGGCACTGCCGCTGAGGGCGACCGTGGTGCGGTCATGCTGCTCGTCGATGTCCAGGCGGACGGCCGAGGTCTCCCACGCCGTCTTGACCACGGCCATCCCGATGCCGAGCAGAACTCCCATGAACATGTCCGTGAGGATGATCGCCAGTGCGGTCACCACCAGGACCACGGCCTCGCCCCGGTGATCGCGCCAGAGCGGGCGGATGGTGGTGACGGGGATGAGCTTGGCGCCGGCGTGGACGAGGATCCCGGCGAGGGCGGCCACGGGGATCAGGCCGAGCACGGCGGGGAACAGGGCCGCGAACAGCAGCAGCCACACGCCGTGCAGGATCCGGGAGGCCTTGGTGCGGGCACCTCCCTGCACGTTGGCGGCGCTGCGCACGATGACGGCGGTCATGGGCAGCGCGCCGACGAGGCCGCAGATGGTGTTGCCCGTCCCCTGGGCGATGAGTTCCTTGTTGTAGTGGGTGCGCGGACCGTCGTGCATCCGGTCCACGGCGGCGGCGCTGAAGAGCGACTCGGCCGAGGCGATGAGCGTGAAGGCGAGGACGACGCCCAGGAGACTCAGGTCCGCCAGGAGACCGAAGTCGTCCAGGCCCGTCAGCCGCAGGGAGTCGATCAGGCCCCGGACCTCGATGGTGGCGACGGGCAGGTCGAACACCGCCACCGCGGCGGTGGCCAGCCCCACGGCCACCAGTGGCCCGGGGAGCATACCGGGCAGGCGCCCGGGAAGCCGCTTCCAGAGGATCAGTACGACGATGGTGCCGACGCCGATCGCGCAGGAGGAAGTCGCTGCGGCTCCCGTGATCCGCGAGAACAGGTCCGGCAGCCCGGTCAGGTTGTCGAGACCGCTGCCGGGGGCGCTGGACCCTGCCATGGCGTAGAGCTGGCTGCTGATCAGTACGAGACCGATGCCGGCGAGCATGCCGTGGACGACGGCGGTCGATATCGCACGGAACCACCGTCCGAAGCCGATGAGGCCCAGACCGACCTGGAGGAGTCCCGTGCTCAGGACGAGTACGCCGAGCGCCACGACGCCGTGGGTGGTGACGGCCTCGTACACCAGGACGGTGAGCCCGGCGGCCGGGCCGCTGACCTGGAGCGAACTGCCCGGCATCGAGCCGGCGACCAGTCCGCCGACGATGCCGGTGACCAGGCCCAGTTCGGCGGGGACACCGGAGGCGACCGCGATGCCCACGCACAGGGGAACGGCGACGAGGAACACCACGATCGAGGCGAGGACGTCACGGGACACGGTGTCCGGACGTAACCGGAGTAATGAGGACGACATGAGAGCTTCAGCTCCTAGGGGAGTGGGGGGGGAGACAGCAGATGGCGGCGGGGGCGGCCCGCGTGCTCACCGGCTTGTCGCTGTCACAGGGAGGAGAAGGTTCCGGTGGAGAGCCGGTGGGCCTGTACGGCGCCGGTGTGGACCTCGTAGTACCAGGCGTGCAGACCGAGCCGCCCCTCCCGCACGGCCCGGCTCACGCACGGGTAGTCGCGCAGTGTGTCCAGTTGCGCCACCGCATGGCGCTGTACGGGCTGTTCGCAGTCGGGGCCGAAGTCGTCGGGGTGCTGGAAGCCGCCCGTGGGGGCGCACCGGCCGAGCCAGCCGCGTACCGCCGGCAGGGTTCTCAGGTCCTCGCCCCGGGCCAGGGCTCCGACGGCGCCGCAGTGGGAGTGCCCGCAGAGGATGATGTCGGACACCTCCAGCACGCAGACGGCGTACTCGATCGTCGCCATCTCGCTCGTAGGCGTGTCCGGATCGTAGGGCGGGACGATGTTCCCTGCCGTGCGCATCTCGAACAGCTCGCCGGGCCCGGAGTCGGTCAGCAACGTGGGGACCACCCGGGAGTCGGAGCAGGTGATGAACATGGCGGAGGGCCGCTGACCGCCCTCGAAGCCCTGGAGATCACGGCCCGCTCCGCCGCAGCGGGAACGGAAGGTACGGGCGTGGTCGATGAGTCGTCGCACAGGGGTGTCCTCCATACGGAAGTGGCGTGTGGCTCGTCACGCGGGGCGGGCTCTCACCCCGCCCACAACCGGGCCTTCGTGGCCTACGGGTGGCCCGGGTACCACGGGGGATCAGGTGCGGGTGTTCGCGCCGCAGGAGCAGGCGGGTTCGCCTCCGTGCCCGCTGTCGGTGTGACGACGGCGCCCTGTTCCCTGGCGGGGCCGCTGCGACCGTCTGCGCCGCTCACTCACGGGCCTCGCGTCACCGATGACCCGTACGGAGGAGTCTCGGGGCGGGCGATGAGGTGGCGGTGAGACAGCGGTGAGACTGTTCTCATCGGGTACGGCGGTGTGCGTCCGCCGCCTGCCGAATGCCGCCCGCCCCGGACGTCAGGCCCGGAGCCGGTAGCCGACGCCCCGCACGGTCTGGACCCGTTCGGCGCCGATCTTGCGCCGCAGATAACGGATGTAGACGTCGACGATGTTCGAACCGGGGTCGTAGTCGAACCCCCATACCTGGCTGAGCAGTTGTTCTCGGGACAGCACCCGGTCGGGGTTGCGCATGAGGATCTCGGCGAGGGCGAACTCACGGGCCGACAGGTCGGTGACGCGCTCGCCCGCCTGGGCCCGGCGGGTGCGGAGGTCGAGGAGCAGATCGCCCACCCGCAGCAGGAAGTTCTCCGGCGGCTCCTCGCGGCGCAGGCGCAGCCGTACGCGTGCCAGCAGCTCGTCGAAGGCGAAGGGCTTGACCATGTAGTCGTCGGCGCCGCTCTCCAGGCCGGCCACGATGTCGCTGACGCTGTCGCGCGCGGTGAGGATGACGACGGGCAGGGTGATGCGCGCCTTCCGCAGCTTGCGCAGCACGGTCAGCCCGTCGTCGCCGGGCAGTCCGAGGTCGAGGATGAGAAGGTCGAAGTCCCTGCCGCGGGCGTGCTCGTAGGCGGCGACGCCGTCGGAGACGACCCGGGTGACGTACCCGCTGCGGCGCAGCCCCTTATCGACGAATGCGGCGATTCTTGCCTCGTCCTCGGCTATCAGGATCCTGCTCACCATGGGTTCCATCCGTTGTGGGGTGCAGTGCGGGAAGGTCGATGACGAATCTCGCGCCGCCCCCGGGGGCCTCCTCGACGCGCGCGGTCCCGTCGTGGGCCTGGGCGATCTCGCGGACCAGGGCGAGCCCGAGCCCGATGCCGGGGGCGGCCCGGCCGGGGACCGCGGTACCACCCTGGTAGAAGCACTGGAAGATCCGCTCGCGGTCCTCCGGGGCGACGCCGGGACCGGTGTCCGCCACCCACAGCAGCACCCGGCCGCGCCACAGGCGGGACCCGATCTCGATGGTGTCCCCTTCACCGGTGTGGCTGACCGCGTTGGCCGCGAGCTGCATCAGGGCCTGGGTGATCCGCTGCTCGTCCAGATGCACGCTGACGTCGGCTACCTCGGCCACCGTCCAGTGCCTGCGTCCCAGCGCCTGGGCCTTGGCTGCCGCGTCGACCACCAGATCGGTCAGACCGGCCTGGCCGAGGGTGAGGAAGTCGGGGCGCTCGGCCCGGGCCAGGAGCAGCAGGTCGTCCACGATCCGCCGCATCCGGTCCAGTTCGTCGAAGAGCAGGGCGCGGGTCTGACGGCGCTGGCTGTCGGGGTCCTCGTCCATCAGCTCCAGATGTCCGCGCAGGACCGTGATGGGGGTCCGCAGTTCGTGCGCCACCTCGTCCAGGAACTGGCGTTGCGCCGTGAAGGCGCCCGACAGGCGGTCGAGCATGTGGTTGAACGTCTCGGCCAGAGCCGCCACGTCGTCGCTGCCCCGCACCGGCAGCCGCTGGGTCAGGTCGGTCTCGCTGATCCGCTCGGCCGTCTGCCGGACCAGCCGGATCGGAGCCAGGACCCGGCCTGCGACCAGCCAGCTCGCCAGCCCCGCGACCACCAGGGCGGAGCAGCCCGAGATCAGCAGCAGGCGTGCCATGTGGAGCTCCTGCCGCAGTTCCCGGTCCCGGAAGGCCACCAGGACGAGCCGGGAGTCGGTGTGGTCGCCCGCCACCTGTACCGGGACGACCCCGTAGCGGACCTTGCCGGCCGGGGAGTCCAGCCACCGGATGCGGGTGTCGGCCGTCCGCGCCATCAGGGCCACAACCTCCGGGTCCCGGTCCAGACGGGCCGGGACCGGGCCAGGGCTGCGCCGGTCCGCCTCTCCGTTCACGACGCTGAAGAAGGCGGCGTTGTGCTCGGGACGGTGGACCGCCATGAACGCCGTCAGCAGCGAGGCGCCCGTGGTGAAGCGCTCACCAGTTTGCGGGTCGCGCGGGGTGCGCGCGAACGCGCGTAGCTTGTCGGCCTCGGACAGGAGTTCCGCGTCGACCTGCCGGTCCAGCTCCGCCTGCCAGATGATCGTGATCCCGAAGGTGGGTACGGCCAGGGCCGCGCTGAGTAGCAGGAGCATCCAGCCGACGATCCGCGACCGTGCGCTGGGCGAGCGCCTGAGCATCAGTCGTCCCACTCGTCGTCCGCACCCCCCCGATGGCCGCGCGAGGTTTCCTCGTCGTCCTCGTCGTCGTCCTCGTCCTCGTCGTCGTCTTCGTCGTCCTCGTCGTCCTCGTCCCCGTCCGTGTCGCCCCGGGGAGCCCTTGAGGCCTTGCCCTCGTCCCCGGGGACCTCTGACGCTCCCTTGCCCCCGGTACCCCCCTGGCCGTTCCCGGAGGCGTCCTTCCCGTCGTCGGCCTCGGGCGGCAGGGAGGGCCGCACGACACGGCCGCCCGCGTGGGGGCAGGACAGGCCGGGCGAAGCCGCGTCAGTGCAGGACGGGCCGGGCGAAGCGGGGGGCCGTGTCACGGCGGAGGGACCGGGGCCGGGGCCGGGTGGGAAAGTGGCCGACGCCATCGGGCCCTGTAGCACGGGCACGACCAGCACGGGCCCCATGGAGGGCGGCACATTCTGCCCGGGCCACAACCAGACGACCAGTAACACCAGTGTCCCTGCTCCACATCCTGCTAATACGGACCCCACCCCACGCCACAGCATCTGACCATTCTGCCTTCGTACGGGCCCCGGAACGGACATGAGGAGAGCATTCTCATGATCGGAGGCTGCCGCCGTGTCCGTCGTCCCGACGGCACCTGTCCGGCGGACGGTCCCTCGCTGCCACCGCACCCCGGCCCCCCTTCGAGCTGGGGCTCCGCGAATGACACGGCGGAGCGCGCGAGCCGTGCCGGGCGACGGCGCCGACGCGACGTCCACGGAGCGGAATCGCGCCAGATCCGTCCCGCCGGGGGCTGCTTCCCATAGTTCGACATTGCTGTTCATTGACATTTACTCGACCGCACTTTTACATTCAGCGGGCGGTCGACGAGATACCCACTCATCGTCGGCCCAGCACAGGGAGTACCTTCCGCACTATCATCGGAGGACCTCATGGAACACCTGATCAAGAAGATGGCCCAGGACAGCGTCTGGCAGAATTGGCTCGCCGCCAACTCGGCCCAGCAGGCCGCGAAGAACGGCTGCATCAGCGCCGCACCCAAGAACGGCTGCATCAGCGCGGCACCGAAGGCCGGCTGTATCTCCTGATCGGCCGCAGGGGCGCCCGGGAAAAGCTCTGTGAGAGTTCTCTCCCCCACCGCAGTGCGTTTCCGGGCGCCCCGGACCCGACTCCCTCGTAGCCCATATTTCTTCAGCTATGCGAAACATGAGAAGGAATTAATGAAGGGGCAGCCGACCAGCGATGTCATCGAGCATATTCGCGACATACCGATCTATCAGGAGTCCCTGGCGAAGGGCCACTTCCCCCTGCTCGACAAGCCGGAGATCGCCCGCGGGTTCCCCGACAACTGGATGACGCCCCGGCTGGCGGCGGCGCTGGAGACCGGTGAGGCGGAGTTCGTCCTGTCCACCGGCACCAACCACGCCCGGATGCAGATCATCCGGCCGCCCTACTTCCTGCTCCACTCCTACTACGAGCTGTGGCAGAACCACCCCGACATCGCCGGGACATGGGAGTCGGGCTGCCGCCGTGTCTCCCTGACCACGGTGCTCGCGACGGAGCACGTGGCGCGGGTCAACGCCGCCCGACGCGGCGTGGAGCTCACGGGGGCCCCCGCCCTGGCCGACCGCTGGCTCGACGCGCGCACCTGCTACCTCAACCTCCGGCTGGACCCGGCACGTTGGGTCCGCAAGGACGTACTGCGGATGCTCCGCGAGATCGACCTGGCGCGGAGCACGCACCCCCAGGGCCGGTACCACCTCGACTGCTCCGGCTACCACTTGGCGCACCTGGTGCGGAAGGCCGAGGCCTTCGGCCTGCTGGACGCGTTCCCCGCGCCGGCCAGCATCGTCCACGCCTATGAGTACACGCCGACGAACGTCCGGCGCTTCCTGCGCCGGCGCTTCGCCTGCCCGGTCATCGATCTGTTCGGCAGCACGGAACTGGGCTACCTCTACTACAGCGACCGAGAGGGCCGGTACTGGCCGCACCTCGACAGGATGAGCGTCGAACTCCTGCCGGTGGCCCCCGGAAGCACGATCCACCAGCTCATCGTCACCAGTGTGCGCAATCCCTACATGCCGCTCGTCCGCTACCGGTCGGGCGATTGTGTGCGCACTCTGGACGGCACTCCGGACCCCGCGGCGATCATCCAGTTCTGCGGCCGGCAGAAGGAATTGCTGAACACACCGAACGGCCCGGTCGCCCAGGGCGACCTCGACCGGCATATCGCGGACGCTTCCCCCCGGATCTTCCTGCATCAACTCCACCTCCACGGTGACACCGAAGCCACTCTGCTCTACACGACGTTCACCGACGAGCCCGTCGGCGCCACGGAAGCGACGGCGCTGCGGCAGGGCATCGGCGAACTGACCGGACGTCAATGCCGGATCGAGCACCGCACCCATATTCCGGTCGGACGCTCCGGCAAGTACGCCTGGCTCGCCACCCACAGCACCTGACGGCCCGCCCCCTCGGAAAACGGAGTGCCATGACCAGCGGACAGACACTCTCGGCCGACGACCTGAAGTGCCTCCTCGGGGACACGCTGCACACCGAGGTGTTGCGGTACTTCAGTGACAAGGCACCGGACACACCACAGGACTTCGTGGAGCGTCAGATCACCGAATGCCTGCGGTACCTCTACCTCGTCTCCCGGTACCGGGAGAGGCTCAGCGGTCTTTTCCTGCCGGTGGAACAGGACATCGACGAGATATGGCACTACCTCATCCTGCAGACCCGTGAATACCGCGAGCTGTGCGAAGAACGACTTCCCGGGCGGTTCTTCATCAACCACCGCAGCATCGCGTACGAGGACTATCAGGAGGAGCCGGGGCGCGAGCAGGCATTGGAAGAGGCATTGCGCTGGATCCCCCTGTACTGCCGGGAATTCGGGCCGTTCGACGAAGGCGCGCTGCCGCACTGGACCATGGTGCGGTTCCTCCACGGGCAGATGGGGATCTCGCTCACGGACATCGCGGACCTGAAACCCGTGGCCGCTGCCTGAGCAGAACGCTCTTCGCCCGCATGACGATCGGAAGCACCCCCTTGTCGACTCGCACCAGACATCCGGTTGCCCTGGGTGAGGTTCCGGAACAGCGGCGCATTCTGACCGTGCTGGTACTGGCCCAGATAATCAGCGGCGCCGGGCTCACGGCGGGGATAACCGTCGGGGCCCTGCTCGCCGAGGAGATGCTCGGCAGCACCGGCCTCGCGGGCGTCCCGAGCGCGCTCTTCACCGCCGGGGCCGCACTCGGCGCGCTCGGCATCGGCCGGCTCTGCGCCCGCCGGGGCCGTCGCCCCGGACTCGCACTGGGCTACGCGTTCGGAGCGCTCGGCAGCATTGGTGTGGTGGCGGCCGCCGTCACCGGAAGCGTCACACTGCTCCTCCCGGCCCTCCTGGTGTACGGGATCGGTACCGCGAGCGGCCTCATGGCGCGCTACGCGGGCGCGGACCTGGCCTCCCCCGCCCGGCGCGGACGGGCCGTGAGCACGGTCCTCTTCGCCACCACGCTGGGTGCGGTGACCGGGCCCCTGCTGGTGACGCCGGCCGGCGAGGTCGCGCACGCCTGGGGCGTTCCGCGGCTCGCCGGACCCTTCCTGCTGGCGGCGGCGGCGTTCGCCGCCACCGCGGTCCTGCTCGCATGCCTGCTCCGGCCCGATCCGCTCCGGCTCGCCCTGGCACTGGCCGCCCAGGCACGGGCCGCCCGGGCGGCCGGCGCCCCGGACGAAGGCGCGGACAGCGGCGACCGGGATGACGCGGGTCCGGACGGGGCCCGCCTCGGTGGGCCGGCGTTCGCCGGGCGTCACGAGGTCGCCGTCGGCGCCACCGTGATGGTCCTGACCCAGGTCGTGATGATCGCGATCATGACGATGACGCCGGTGCACATGCTGGCACACGGCCATACCGCCCAGGCCGCGGGGCTCGTGATCTCCCTGCACGTCGGAGCGATGTTCCTGCCCTCCCCGCTCACCGGGCTGCTCGTCGACCGGATCGGCAGACGGTGGGTCGCCTGCGCGTCCGGACCGCTGCTGCTGGCGGCGGGGGCGCTCGCCGCCCTGTCACCGGCGAGCTCGGTGCCCGCGCTCGGCACCGCTCTCGTACTCCTCGGTCTGGGCTGGAACTTCGGGCTGATCAGCGGCACCGCGATCGTCACCGACGCCCTGCCCCCGGACCGGCGCGCCACGACGCAGGGGCTGGTGGACGTGGGCCTCGCGGCCGCCGGGGCAGCCGGGAGCCTGGCGTCGGGTCTGGTCGTCGCACGGGACGGCTATCCGGCACTGGCCCTCATGGGCGGGCTGGCCGCCCTGCTGGTCCTGCCGGTGAGCCGGGGCCGGGCCTTTCACGTCCTCGGACGATCTTCGCTTCGACAAGCCGTGCGCATCGCGCTTTGGGTCAATCCCTATTCGCTTCCCACCCGGGTGCGTCGACGCCGTTCCCGTTCACCGTCGGGAGCACGGCCCGAAGCCGTCACCCACCAGCGGAAAGGCCCCTGCCGTTAACGAAGGCTTTAACGATGTTCCGGCGGGCCGGGCACACAGAACCAACGTAAAACGGATAGCCCAAAGATTGGGGCTCCCCATACAGCACATCGTGGGCTTAACTTAGGTGGCATGACGTCCCCCCGCTCCACCTTCGGCGGCGGCTACTACGCCGCGTCGTTCCCCGACACTCCGATCTACGACTCCTTGGTCGCGGAGCGGGGAACCCCGCAGATCGCCCCCATCCGTGTGCCGGCCGCCTACGACACCGGCAACAGCTACCTGCCGTCCGCGCTGCCGGCACTGCCCGCGGCCCCGTCGCAGCAGACCGGCTCGTACGGCTACCCTCAGCAGCAGCCGATGCCGCACTACCAGCAGGCTCCGGCGCAGCCCGCGCCGATGCAGCCCGCCCAGTTGCAGCACGCGCCCGCGCCGTACATCCCGCAGCAGCCCTCGGCGGTCCGCGGCTATCCGCAGCAGCCACAGCCGCAGCGCCCCACGGCCGCCACCGGATACGAGTCGATGCGTCCGGCCTCGCCGCGGCCCGCGCCGGCGCAGTCGCCGTACGAAGACCCGTACAACCGGCCGTACCAGAGCCGGGGGTACTGAACCGCGACTCCGTACGGCGAGGTGCGCCGGGGGACGCACCGGGCATCCGCCCGCACCCAGAGCACACGGGTGCACGGCTGACGCCCCGGAGAAGACCACGCGTACGGAGTCCGGGGGTGCTGGCAGGATGGGCGCATGAGTTTTCCCGTGCTCCGGTCCGCCCACGTCTATCCGGTCAAGTCGCTCGCCGCACGCGCACGCGACACGGTCGCCGTCGAGCCATGGGGACTCGACGGCGACCGCCGCTGGATGCTGGTCGACAAGGCGTCCAGGGTCGTCACGCAGCGTCAGCAGCCGTCCATGGCGCGGATCGCGGCCGAGCCGCTGCCGGGCGGCGGCGTACTCCTGTCCGCGCCGGGCCGTCCGCCGCAGCGGGTCGAGGCGCCGGAACCCGGGCGGATGCTCGACGTGGAGCTGCACCGGGACACCGTGGTGGTGGTGGAGGGGCCGGACGACGCGCATGACTGGCTGAGCGCGGTCCTCGGCACGGAGGTCCGGCTCGTACATCTCGACGACCCGTCGCACCGCAGGCCCGTCGACCCGCTCTTCGCCCGGCCGGGGGACATGGTCTCCTTCGCCGACGGCTACCCGCTGCTGGTGACCACCACGCCCTCGCTCGACGCGCTCAACGACCTGATCGCCGCGGGCGACCGGCCCGAGGAGGGCCCGCTGCCGATGGACCGCTTCCGGCCCAACGTGGTGATCGGGGGGACCGAGGCCTGGGCGGAGGACGGCTGGCGACGGATCGCCATCGGCGAGGTCGCCTTCACGGTGGCCAAACCCTGCGGCCGCTGCGTGATCACGACGACCGACCAGCACACCGCCGAGCGGGGCAGGGAACCGCTGCTCACGCTGGCCCGCCACCGCCGGTTCGGCAAACAGTTGGTCTTCGGCCAGAATCTGATCCCCGAAGGGACGGGAGTGATCCGGGTCGGGGATCCCGTGCGGATCCTGGATCGATGAAGTCGACGAGGAGGGGGAGGAGGCACGGGCGTGTGGGTCCTGTGGGGACTGCTGCGCGGGCGGGGCAATCCGCTGCACCGTGCCACCGACCGCCGCGAGGCCTGGGTGGCGCTCGGAGCGCTGCTGCTCCTCGTGGTCGGCGCCCCGGCCGCGGGCTGGGCGGGCGGGGCGGTCGCCGACGCATCACTCCAGCGGTCGGTGCGCGCCCAGCACGAGGAGCGCCACCCCGTCGACGCGATCGTGGTGGGCCGACTGCCGGGACGGAAGCTGTACGCCGGTGATCCCGAGGGCGGCTCCGAACGGGCCGCGCGCACCTGGCAGGCCCCGGACGGCAGTCCGCGCACCGGAGAGGTGGCCACCGCGTCGCGGCCCGGCACCCCGGGAGCCCGGGTGCGGATCTGGACGGACGCGGCGGGGCATCCGGTTCCGCCGCCGATGGACGGGCGCACCGCCCGGACCCACGCGGTGCTGGGCGGCATCGGCACGTTCCTGCTCGCCGCCGGAGGTATCGAGGCGGGCCGCCGGCTGACCGTGGGGCGCATGGTGCGGCAGCGGTACGCGCGTCTGGACCGGGAGTGGGCCGCGGCGGGACCGGACTGGGGCAGGGCCGGAACCGACGGCTGACCACGGTCTCCCCCGGCCGAGGACGGCGCCCGGCAACATCGCACCGAGAGGCCGACTCGTCAACTCCCGCCCCTCGCGCGCGCTACGGTGGTCCGACCCCGTCCGCCTCCCCGGCGGCGGGCGGACCCGAGGCATCGCACAGCACGAGGTGGGGGCAGAGCAACTCCATGGCACAGGGCACGGTCCAGGTGACGCACACCGGCACATCGCGATGGCGCCGCCGCACGGGCGAGTACGCCTCCCTCTCCGCGGCCCTGGAGGCGGCAGCCGACGGCGACGTCCTCACCGTCGCGCCCGGGACCTACCGGGAGAACCTCGTCGTCCACCGCGCGGTGACGCTGCGCGGCCCCGAGGGCTCGGTCGGTTCCGTGCGGATCGCGCCGGTCGACGGCGTACCGCTGACCGTGCGCGCCGCCGCGGTCATCCAGGACCTCCATGTCGAGGGCCAGGACTCGGCGGCCCCGGCGCTGCTGGTCGAGGACGGCGCGGCGGAGCTGACGGACCTGCGGATCGTGACGCGGTCCGCCGCGGGCATCGAGGTGCGCGGCGCGGCCCGGCCCACCGTGCGGCGCTGCACGGTCGACAATCCGGCCGGGGTCGGCATCGCCGTGCTGGACGGTGCGGGCGGCGTGTTCGAGGAGTGCGAGGTCGTCTCGGCCGGCCAGTCCGGGGTCTCGGTCCGCGACGGCGGGCATCCGCGTCTGGACCGCTGCCGAATCCATCACGCGTCCGGAGCGGGCATCGGCGTCGCCGGCGAGGGCAGCGGTCTGGAGGCCTTCGGCTGCGAGGTGTACGAGATCAAGGGAAGCGGCATCCAGGTCACCGCCCGCGCCTCGGCCCACCTGACCGACTGCACGGTGCACCGCACCTCGGCGGACGGCGTCACGCTGGACACCGACGCGGTCCTGACGCTCGCCGACTGCGACATCCACGACATTCCGGAGAACGCCGTCGACCTGCGGTCGCGTTCAGTGCTCACGCTGACTCGCTCCACGGTCCGCCGTTTCGGCCGCAACGGGCTCTCGGTCTGGGATCCGGGGACCCGGGTCGACGCCAACCAGTGCGAGATCCACGACAGTACGGGCGACTACCCGGCGGTCTGGGTCAGCGACGGCGCGACGGTGATACTGGACGCCTGCCGGGTGCACGACGTGCCCGACGCGCTGTTCGTCCTCGACCGGGGTTCGCGCGCCGACGTGGTGGACAGCGACCTCTCCCAGATCCGTAACACCGCCGTCTCCGTGAGCGACGGGGCGACCGCCCAGCTGGACGACTGCCGGATCCGGGAGGCGTCCACGGGCGCCTGGTTCCGCGACCACGGCAGCGGCGGCACGCTGAACAACTGCACCATCGACGCGGCGCAGACCGGGGTCATCGTCACCAAGGGCGCGGACCCCACGATCGAGCGCTGCACGGTCACCTCGCCCGCCGAGGCGGGGTTCTACGTCTCGGCCGAGGGCCGGGGCACCTTCGACAGCTGCCGGGTGACGGGCAGCGAGGGCTATGGCTTCCATGTCATGGACGGCTGCCGCACCACGCTCACCCGCTGCCGTACCGAGCGGTGTGCCCGGGGCGGTTACGAGTTCCCCGAGGGCGTCGGCCTGTCGGGCGACGGCGGCGCTTCCGCGGCCGGCCCGGTGGCCGAGGGCTGCACGAGCGACGAGAGCGGTCTGCGTACGGCTTCGGCTCCGGCGCCCGCGGTGCTGACGGAAACCCGGTCGACGCCCGGTCTGCTGGGCGCGCTGCCGGGCCAGCGTGCGGTCGAGCCCGCTCCGGATCCGGTCCCCGCGGCGGAACCGGCCCGGGACTCCTCAGCGGTCCTCGGTGAACTGGACGCGCTGGTGGGCCTGGACAGCGTCAAGCGCGAGGTGCGGGCGCTGACCGACATGATCGAGGTGGGCCGCCGCCGTCAGGAGGCCGGGCTCAAGGCCGCGTCCGTCCGCCGCCACCTCGTCTTCACCGGCTCCCCCGGTACGGGCAAGACCACGGTCGCCCGGCTGTACGGGGAGATCCTGGCCTCGCTCGGGGTGCTGGAGCGCGGCCATCTGGTCGAGGTGTCCCGGGTGGACCTGGTCGGCGAGCACATCGGCTCGACGGCGATCCGGACCCAGGAGGCGTTCGACCGGGCGCGTGGCGGGGTGCTGTTCGTCGACGAGGCGTACGCCCTCTCCCCCGAGGACTCCGGCCGGGACTTCGGGCGGGAGGCCATCGACACGCTGGTCAAGCTCATGGAGGACCACCGGGACGCGGTGGTCGTGATCGTCGCGGGTTACACCCATGAGATGGAGCGGTTCCTCACCGTCAACCCCGGGGTGGCCTCGCGGTTCTCCCGGACCATCACCTTCAGCGACTACCTGCCCGAGGAGCTGCTGCGGATCGTCGAGCAGCAGGCCGAGGAGCATGAGTACAGCCTGGCGGAGGGCACCGGGGAGGCGCTCCTGAAGTACTTCACCGCGCTCCCCAAGGGCCCCGCCTTCGGCAACGGCCGCACCGCCCGCCAGACCTTCGAGTCAATGGTGGAGCGGCACGCGGGCCGGGTCGCCCAGCTCGCCGAGACGAGCACGGACGACCTGACCCTGCTCTATCCGGAGGACCTCCCCGAACTGTCCCTCTGAGTCCGTGCCTCCGCCTGCCGGGGCACCAGCGGGCCCAGTTCGTCGAGGAGGGCGGCGCGCTCCTCGGCGAAGACCGGGTCGGCCCGGTAGTCGGAGTGCCCGAGGATCGGTTCGGGCAGCGGGAGCTTCGTGGTCCGCCCGTAGGCCAGGGGGTCTTTCAAGGGGCCCCGGTCCACCCCCGGGTCGCGGTCGGCGCTGATGCGGACGGGGCCGCCGATCGGGTCGGTGGCCCGCCACAGATTGCGCCAGCAGTGCACCGACCGGTGCAGCCCGAGCAGCGGATCGGGACCGAAGTAGGCCGGGAACCACCGCCCGTACAGCCGCTCCAGGGGTGAGCCGTAGGTGAGCAGCGCGACCCGGCGACGCGTCGCGTCGGGCAGCTGCCAGACGGCGGACGCGGCGAGGACGCTGCCCTGCGAGTGGCCCGAGATGACGAGTCGGCCCCGGGGCGTGGTCGTCGTCCAGGCGGACATCCGGGAGGCGAGGTCGGGGACGGCGCGTTCGGCGTAGCACGGGGGCGCGAAGGGGTGGGCTGCGCGCGGCCAGAAGGTGCCCACGTCCCAGAGGATGCCGATGGTGCGGCGGGCCGAGGCGTCCTTGTAGGCGCGGCGGCCGCAGGCGACGAACAGGACGAAGCCGAATCCGATGAGCCAGGAGCCGGTCGCCTGGGCGGCCTCGGCGAACGATTCGAGGAGGTCCCCGCTCCCGTCGGCGGCCCGGCCCGGGACCTCCTCGCTGCGCCAGGAGCCGGTTATCGCGCCCGCTCCGAGCAGCAGGGTGGCGGCGGAGACCACGCCGACGATCCAGGGCGCGGAGTCGGTGAGGACGGCGGTCGCGCGGATCCGGGCGATGTGGCGGGTACGGCCCTCGTCGGGCGGTTCGGGGGCGTACTCCGCCTCGATGACCGGGCCCAGGCGGCGGGCGGTGCGTGTGGTGCGGACGAGCAGCACCAGGACCGGGACGAGCAGGAGCAGCAGGAGCACGGGAATGATGGAGGCCTGCCAGCTGAGCAGGACCGGCGGCCCGGTCATGTCGGTGCCGTGGCCCATGCCCGGAGTCCCCGGCCCGTCGAGCCAGTCGGCGACGCGCTGGGCCACCCCGCCGGTCATCACGCCGCCGAGGGCGCAGGCGAGCATCGCGACCGCGGGGCCGCCGAGTCCGAACAGGATGGTGCGGGGTTCGGGGGTGCGCCGGTGGAGGCCCCGGGCGACCACGGCGAGGACGACGACGAGGAGGCCCTGGCCGAGGGCGAGGAGCCGGAAGGTGGCCTCGCCGGGCAGGCTGCCGGAGGACTGCCAGTCCGGGCGCGACCAGGACGTGTACAGGACGGCGAGAGCGAGCAGAGCGAGCGCGGAGCCGGGCAGCCAGGTGATGAGGGCGGCGTCCAGCCGGGTGTCGCGGGTCTGTTCGCTGCGGCCCCGGCGGCAGACGACCCAGACGACGACGAGTGCGCACAGGACGATGCCTCCCTCGACGGCCGCGCCGATGAGCCGGGGCACCGGGCCGTCGGTACTCCGGTCGTGTCGTGCGGCGGCGCCGGCGACGGCCGCGGCGACGGTCAGGAACCCGGCCGCCGTGTGGGCGGCGCGGAGCCGGGCGACG
>NZ_NEUE01000257.1 GCF_002910905.1 Streptomyces sp. SM11
GCGTAGGACCCGGCCAGTGTCCGTACGGCCGTCTCGTCCGCGCCGGTGACGCGCACCACGAGCGACTCCGGGACGGGTACACCCCGGACCACGGCGGTGGGTGCTTCCTCCAGGATCACATGCGCGTTGACCCCGCCCATCCCGAACGCACTCACCGCACCACGCCGCAGACCGTCCTCAGGACGCGGCCACTCCATGACCCGGTCCGCCAAGAAGAACGGCGTGCCCTCGAAACGAATATGGTCATTGGGCCGCACCACATGCAGCGACGGCGGAACCACACCCCGCTCCATCGACAACAACACCTTCACCAAACCCGCCAGACCCGCCGCCGGCTCCAGATGACCCACATTCCCCTTCAACGAACCAATCGCACAGAACTGCGAACGATCCGTCAGCGCACGCCACGCACGCGTCAACCCCTCGACCTCAATCGGGTCACCCAGACTCGTCCCCGTACCATGCGCCTCCACCATGCCAACCGACTCCACCGGCACCCCCGCATCCGCGAGCGCGGCCGAGATCACCGACTGCTGCGCCGCACTGCTCGGCACCGTCAACCCACTCGTACGGCCACCGTGGTTCACCGCCGTGCCCTTGACGACACCACGCACCCGGTCACCGTCACGCAGAGCCGCCCGCAACGGCTTCAGCACCACCGTCACCACACCCTCACCCGGCACGAACCCGTCCGCACCAGAGTCGAACGGCCGCGAGCGGCCGGAGGACGACAGGGCGCGCAGGTTCCGCATGGCGACGTAGTGCAGCGGGGACATGGCGACCCGGACACCGGCGACGAGGGCCTGCTCGCACTCCCCCGCGCGAATGCTGCGCACCGCCGTGTGCAGCGCCACCAGCGACGACGAGCACAGCGTGTCGATCGTCATGCTCGGCCCGTGCAGATCCAGGAAGAAACTCACCCGGTTCGCCAGGAAGGCGTTGTGGTTGCCCAGACCCGCCGGGGCGTCCAGCTCCGGGGAGAGGTTGTAGTCCTTGTAGTGCTGGTAGCTGGCCCCGACGAACACGCCGGTGGCGGGGATCAGTCCGCGCGGCGGCAGGCCGGCCGACTCCAGCGCCTCCCAGGTGGTGCGGAGCAGCCAGCGAGCCTGCGGGTCGAGCGCCTCGGCCTGCTTGGGGAAGAAGTCGAAGAACCGGGCGTCGAACTCCTCGACGCCGTCGAGGAACCCGCCCATGTCCGGCTCCCGCCCGTCGGCGTACCGGCCCCAGCGGCGTGCCGGCGCGGGGCCGACCCGGTCGCCGGACCCGGCCAGCACGTCCCACAGGCCCTGCGGGTCCGTGGCGCCGGGCAGGGCCACGGCCATCCCGATCACGGCCACGTCGTCGGCGGAGGCGGCCTCGCCGGGGTCCGCGCCG
>NZ_NEUE01000258.1 GCF_002910905.1 Streptomyces sp. SM11
AGCTTCTCCAGGATCTTCTTCTCGATCTCGTTGGCGAGGTCGGGGTTGTCCTTGAGGAAGTTGCGGGCGTTCTCCTTGCCCTGGCCGAGCTGGTCGCCCTCGTACGTGTACCAGGCGCCGGCCTTGCGGACGAAGCCGTGCTCCACGCCCATGTCGATCAGTCCGCCCTCGCGGCTGATGCCCTGGCCGTAGAGGATGTCGAACTCCGCCTGCTTGAACGGCGGCGCGACCTTGTTCTTGACGACCTTGACGCGGGTACGGTTGCCGACCGCGTCGGTCCCGTCCTTCAGCGTCTCGATCCGCCGGATGTCCAGACGCACCGAGGCGTAGAACTTCAGCGCCCGGCCACCGGTCGTGGTCTCCGGCGAACCGAACATCACGCCGATCTTCTCGCGGAGCTGGTTGATGAAGATCGCGGTGGTCTTGGACTGGTTGAGCGCACTGGTGATCTTGCGGAGCGCCTGGCTCATCAGGCGGGCCTGGAGACCCACGTGCGAGTCGCCCATCTCGCCCTCGATCTCGGCGCGTGGCACCAGGGCCGCCACGGAGTCGATGACGATCAGGTCCAGGGCGCCGGAGCGCACCAGCATGTCGACGATCTCCAGCGCCTGCTCACCGTTGTCCGGCTGGGACAGGATGAGGCTGTCGATGTCGACGCCGAGCTTCTTCGCGTACTCCGGGTCCAGCGCGTGCTCGGCGTCGATGAACGCCACCGAACCACCGAGCTTCTGCGCGTTCGCCACGGCGTGCAGCGTGAGCGTCGTCTTACCGGAGGACTCCGGCCCGTACACCTCCACCACACGGCCGCGCGGCAGACCGCCGACCCCGAGGGCGACGTCGAGGGCGGTCGATCCCGTGGGGATGACCTCGATGGGCTCGTTCGGCCGCTCACCGAGGCGCATCACCGCACCCTTGCCGAACTTCCGCTCGATCTGTGCGAGTGCGGTGTCCAGCGCCTTCTCGCGGTCGGTTCCTGCCATGAGCTGTCACCCGGTCCGATTGAGTGGCACGCCGCATGTCGGAGAACGTGGGCGTCTACTGCCGACAACGGACGTGTCGGAGATCCAAAAGCGAACATCCGATCGAATTTCGTGTCCAGTGAAAGGTATCAAACGGAGAAGAAGCGGGACGGGTGTCCCGTGCCATCGAAGTTTGATCTTTGCCACCGAATGTTGATCATTAGTAAGTTCGTGCCACCGAAGTTTGATCAGCACGGGGTGCTGTGGGGGTGGCAGTGGGGCAGCTCGTGGATGCGTACGCGGATCCTGACCTGGGGACGTTCGAACTGGGGTTCTTCGAGGATGGAGTGCACGTTCGGCGGTCGCTTGCGGCCTGCTGGGGTGTCCGTTTCGAGCGGGTGGCGCCGGTGCGGCCGTTCCGCTGGCCCAAAGGCGGGATCAGCTTCGCGGGCTGGTACTTCTGCGCGACGACGGGCGAGCACATCGGCTACGAGTCCTGGCTGGAACGGGACCGCCTGATCCTTCTGGACGCGGATCCGCAGGTGACGGGGATCGCGTCGCAGCCGTTCTGGCTGCACTGGCACGACGGCCAGCGCCAGCGTCGGCATGCCCCCGACTACTTCGTGCGCCTAGCGAGCGGGCGCGGCCGGGTGGTCGATGTCCGTGCCGCGGATCGTGTCGATGAGGCGACAACGGAAGCGTTTGAGGCGACAGAGCGGGCCTGCCGGGCGGTGGACTGGGAGTTTGTCCGGGCCGGGATCCCGGACCCGGTACTGATGGCGAACATGCGCTGGCTGTCTCGCTACCGCAGACGGCGGTGCCTGCGCCAGGACGTTGCCGATCGGCTGATGGAGGTCTTCGCGGAGCCGCGGCCGCTGCGGCCCGGAGCCGCGGAGGCGGGTGATCCGCTGATGGTGCTGCCGGTGCTGTTCCATCTGGTGTGGTCCGGCGTCCTGGTGATCGACGTTGCCTCGCGGCTGCTGGGCTCCGACTCCGTGGTCTACGTGGTAAGGGGGTTGTGATGGGACGGCTGAGGCGGCCGGAGAGCCTGACTGTCGGGGAAAGGGTCAGGTTCGGCGGGCAGGTTCGCCTGGTTCTGGCGGTCTCGGGCAGGGCGGTCACGCTATCGGACATGGGCGGGAGGCCTCGGGCTGTTCCTCCGGCTGTGCTGTTCGCCGACGACGACTTCGAGGTCGTGGACAGCTCGGGACGGATGCCGTTGCCGCCAGTGTCTCTGCTGGAGACCCTGCCGCAGGCGGCGTTGGAGAAGGCCTTGTGGTGGGAGGGCCACATCTTGGAGGTCCTCCATGGTCTTCCGCCGGATGCGGATGCGGGCGCGGAGCCGAAACCCCAGTACGCCCTGTCGCGTTCTCTGACCGCGCGGGAACGGGCGAAGGCCGTCGATCTGACTTCGGCGGGGCACAAGGTGACAGCGGGCACGGTCGCGAACTACCGGCGCCGCTACGAGAAGGGCGGGGTGATGGGGCTGGCTGACCATCGGCCGGTCCGGCGGACACCGAAGTACGGCACGGTGGACGAAGCGGTCGTGGAGGCGATGCGTCAGGCGATCAGTGAGGCTACCGACGCATCGACCCGCACTGGCACCTTCCTGCTCTGGCGGACCGAGCAGATCCTCAAGGCCAGCGATATCGGCCGGGAGGTGAGGCTGCCTTCACGCCGCACGCTCTACCGGCTGCTGGACAGGCTCACTAGCGGCACCCACACCAGCGGCTCGGCAAAGACCCGCAGGTCACGGGCGCATGGAGCGTCCGCGCCGTTCGGTGAGTTGCCCGCGTTCGCGCCGGGTGAAGTGATGCAGATCGATTCCACCCCGCTGGACGTGTTGGTCCGCCTGGACGATGGGGTGGCCGGCACCGTTGAGCTGACCGGCATGGTCGACGTCGCGACCAGGACGGTGAGCGCGGCGGTGCTGCGGCCCTCGACGAAGGCAGTCGATGCCAGCGTGCTGCTGGCTCGCACGGTCACCCCGGAACTGATGCGGCCGGGCTGGGTTGACGCTCTTCGGATGTCCCGCTCGGTGCTGCCGCACCGTCGGCTGCTGCCCCTGGACGAACGCCTTGAGCACGCCGCCGGCCGGCCGGTGATCGTCCCGGAGATGATCGTCTGCGATCACGGCAAGGCGTTCACGTCCCGCAACTTCCTCGCCTCCTGCCGCTTCCTTCAGATCGACCTTCAGCCCGCGCACAAGGGCTCGCCCTTCGAGAAGGGCACGATCGAGAAGACGCTCGGCTCCGTGGGCACCCTGTTCACCCAGTTCCTGCTCGGCTTCACGGGCCGCAGCGCCGACCACCGCGGCCGGCATTTGGATGAGGAACCGCTGTGGTCCTTGCTGGAACTCCAGGAGCTCCTGGACGAGTGGATCGTCGCCCACTTTACCGACCGTAGTTTGTGCTGTTCGTGATGTCTGTTCGAGCCTGTGGCGTGGACGTCATGGACTCGTTTACCGACCGGGTTCAGGACGTCCGCCATGTTCTGGAGTCGGTACGGAGGACGAATGGTGCGGCACCTCGTGGTCGGGGACTTGAGGGTCCAGCGGATCGAGCGGAGGGGCGGGAAGAGGTCGTGGACGGTCGTCTGGCCCGAGGGCACGCTTCACACCGAGGCGGACAGGTTCCTGCGGGTCCATGACGGCTCGGGCACGCAGAAGACTTACGCGTACTACCTGGTAGATCATCTCCGGTGGCTGGAGCGTGAGTGCCTGGCCTTCGACAAGGTCGCGCTGCGGGACCTTGAGCGCTACATGGGCGTCGTCGGCGCCGAGGTCCACATGCCGCTCGGGGAGCCGTGGCGGATGGGCAAGCGCCCCTACGGCCGGTCCGCGCTGTCGACCGCGGCGTCCTGCCTGAAGGGCTTCTACCTGCACCAATCCTCTCTCGGCGTCAACGTGGACCTCGGTGGAAAGCTCGATGGCACGCGTCTGCCATCTCGGGTGGACCGGCACCGCTCGCTCCTCGGACACGTGAAGACCACGATGCCGGCGAACCCGCTCGCACCGAAGGGACCGCACCGGCGTCACCCGAAGATGCTGCCCGACGGCGCCAGAAAGAAGCTGCTGGCGACGGTGAACTCGGCACGGGACCGGATGGTGGTGACCTGGCTGGCCGACGGCGGATTGCGGATCGGCGAACTCTGCGGGCTAAACCTGGTCGACCTACACCTGCGCGAGAACGCGGCCTGCGGCGAGTGCCGCGCCCCTCACCTGCACGTCTGCCACCGGCCCGGCAACCCGAACCGGGCCGAGGCCAAGACCAAGCACCCCTGGCGGGTCGAGCACGGAACGGTCACCGGGGGGCTGATCAAGCGGGTCAGTCCGGCGATGGTGCACTCCTACTTCGAGTACCTCACCAGCGAGTACCCGCGCGAAGCCGGACACGGCATGCTTCTGGTCCAGCTGAACGGGACCCGCACCGGGCAGTCGTGGGCGCCGGTCGGGGCCCGGCGGATGCTCGGCCGGGCCGGGAAACGCGCCGGCCTCGGGCTGGTGAAACCCCATGCCTTCCGCCACACGTTTACTTCCGCAGTCCTCGACGCCGCTGACGGCAACCTGCTGATCGCCCGGGACGCCGGCGGCTGGGCCTCGGCTGCCACGGTCGACGAGGTCTACGGACACGTCGACGTCCACGACCCCGCCTTCGACTCCGCTCTGCGCACGGTCTGGGGTGAGACGCGGTGACCACGACTGTTCTGGTCCCGGTGCGGGACGGCCGAGAGGGCCGCGACCGGTTGGAGATCATGACCGCGCTGGTCAGCTCTCCGTCCTTCGACCCGGTGTTCCGCTCGGTGATCGTCGAGATCCCTCCGGACCACCCTGTCTACCGATGGGTCTGCCTGGTCACCGACTGCGAGCGGCCGAAGATGGGCCGGGGCGACCTCTGTGGCGCCCACGAGACTGCATGGCGTCAGGTCCGCGCCGAGCGGTCCCGAGCGGAGTTTCTGCGCACGACCGATCCGGTCGGGCACGGCGAGGAACTGCGCGAGCGACCGTGCCGCCTCTGCCCCGGGCGGCCCGCGCGACAGCTGACCCTGGAACTGTGTCATCACCACCAGTTCAGCTGGTATCACCACCACGACCGGCACGGCGACGCCGCCGACTTCGACACCTGGTTGGCCAAGCAGTTGCCCAGGCCCGGATACGGACGCTGCAAAGCCGTGGTCTGCCCTGACCTGGCGGAATCGCCCCTGGGGCTCTGCTATCGGCACCACCGGCGCTACCGCAGGGAGGGAGGGCCAGGCGGCGCGACGCTGCCAACCCAGTGGGGCAACCGCTACGAGCGGGTCGGCTTGCCGGTGCCGGTCACCTACGAAAACGAGTCGGACTTCCGGTGGTGGTGCTCAAGGACAGCGCCGGTATCCCGACCAGGACAGGTCAACCTCCGCGGCCTGCACCCGCTCCTGAGGGCCGAGATCCAATGGGGGCTGTCCGTCCATGCCCGTGGATCGGGCAGGCGCTGGGAAATCACTCACATCCAGGGCCTGGCGGACTACTGCCGCGAGCACGGGCTTCATTCGCTCACCGACCTGGCCGCCGACAGCCTGGACGCGGAGAAGGAGAAGGGGCTGCTGAGCACGGCCGGCTGGGACGCCGCCTACCTCGCCCGGACCCTCCTCGACCTGCTCACCCCAATCTATGTGACGCCGGATCAGACCCGCGAGCAGGGTTACCTGAACACCGAGCACTTCGGCCGACGGCTGAACAACCGGTCACCGCACATGGACCTGACCTCGATATCCCAGCGATGGCTCCGTGACCTGGCTTGGGATCACTTCGCCGCGATACTGCGCTCGCCAAGCTGTCCGCGCTCAGGTCATACCTTCGACGGCACCCGGCGGGCCTGCATCGAGCTCAGCGCCTTCCTAGAGGTCCGGGCCCCGGGCGGCGGGCACGACCCAAAGCTCCTTCAGGCGGAGCACGTCCACGAATTCGCCGCCGACCAGCGGCTGCGGGAGCTGGACGGGCTGCCGTCCCTGGGAATGAAGGGCCTGCACGGGAAGCCGTCCATCGTGACCGCCTACACCCGCCAGATGGTCTTCACCCGCACCCGACGGATTCTCCTGGAAACCCTGGAATCCGGTGAAGCCGAACGGCTCGGCCTGGACCGGGGTTTCGTCACCGCCATGCCCTCTCCGGGAAAGATCGTCACCCGGACGCGAAGCCCGTTCTCCGATGAGGTCGCCCAGGCCCTCGCCGCGGAGGCGAACCTGCAGATGCTCTCCGCCTGCCACGACCCGGCCGACCGCGGACTGCGCGACGCCTGGGAGACCATCGTTGTCACCGGACGGCGCTGCAGCGAGGTGATCAAACTGCGTCTGGACTGCCTGGGTCGCTACGGCGGTCTCCCGATGCTCTGGCACGACCAGACGAAGGTCGGCAACTACGACGCCGCGATCCGTATCCCCGAACAGCTCCACCAGCGGCTGGAAGCCCGGCAGCGCAAGACCCTGGCGTTGTTCGCCGCTCGCCACAACCGCCCGCCGACCCCGGAGGAGCGCGCCCACCTGCCGCTTTTCCCCAGCAACCAGCGCAACAGCGACAGCCGTCGGCCCCTGTCCTACCAGTGGTTCCACCGGGGCTTCAAGGCATGGATAAACGACCTCGACATCGGCCGGTGGGTGCCCCATCAAGCCCGGCACTCGCTGGCGACCAGCCTGCTGCGAGCCGGAGCGAGTCTGACCCATATCCGCCGCTACCTCGGCCAGGTCTCCGAGCGCATGGCCGAGCACTACGTCCACCTCGCCCAGTCCGACCTGGAAGACGTGCTGCAGCACGTCTGGGTCGCCGGTCCCGGCGCCGCCAACCCTGGCGAGATCCTTACCGACAACCTCACCCCACTCACCCGAGAGCACGCCATGGCCATCGCGATCCACCTCGGCCGCCGCAGCACTCCCGCAGAGGGAGGGTTTTGCACCTTCCAGCCCGTCGTCGACGGCGGCGACTGTCCCTGGAGTCTCAACTGCCACTCCTGCGACAAGTTCGTCCTGTCCGGGGCCGATCTCCTCTACTGGAGGCGCAAGCGGGAGCAGTGGCGTCTGCTGGCCGAGGGCGCCCCGGACGACGCCACCGCCGACTACCTGCACGCCTACTTCGAACCCACCGCCCGCGCCATCGACGGCTTGGAGAAGGCCCTGGCCAGCCTCGGCCTCCTCGACGAGGCTCTCGCCCTGGACCTGCGTAAACCCCAGGACTACTTCCACCGCGTATGGTCCACCGCCTTCCGCGCCACCGACCTCGCGGACGCGGGCGGCGACGAGCCGGACGAGTACAGCGATACGTGCACCGCCGACGGCGACAACCCCGAACAGGACGCTGCATGAACACCGCCACCGTTCCCGAACCCCGCACCGCGGCGGCCCTGGCCGCCCGCCGCCGCAAGACCGAAGCCGCCCTTGAACGCGTCCACCAGGCCATCGCCCGCCTCCGACGTGAGAAAGCCCAGATCAGTGCCGCCGCCGTCGCCCGCCGGGCGGACGTCTCGCGCACCTTCCTCTACGACAACGCCGAGGCCAGAGCCGCAGTCGCCACAGCGATGGCTCAGGCTGGCGAACGCCGGTCCCGAGCGCTTGCTGACCAGGACGACGAGCGCGAGGCGACCTGGCGCGAACGGGCCCTGAACGCCGAAGACGCCCTCAAGGCCGCCCACGACGAGATCCTCGCCCAGCGCACCCGGGTCAGTGAACTCCTCGGCCAGGTAAGCGACTTGGAAGCCGAATGGACACAGGAGGCCGTCCAGCGGATCACCACCGAGAACACCACCCTCAAGCAGCGGGTCCGCCAGCTCACCACCGACAACCGCACTCTCGACGAGCGACTCAAAGCCGCCCGCTCGAACCTCCGCTTCCAGGACCGGCGCGTTGCCGACCTGGAAGCGCGTCTCACCGGCCCGGGATCAGCCACCTAATCCTGCTTCTGCTAGTCGGTGTCGATGGCACGCCTGAGCTCTGCGTTCAGGGACAGGTAGTACGCAGTGTCCGAAGAACGGGCGTAGGAGCAGACCAGGCAGGCACCGCTTCCGGTGTCCGGGATTTCGGTGGGATAGTCGAGCTTGAAGCTCTCGTACTCGCATACTGCACAGCATTCGAGCTCGGAGCCCTCCCGATCTGGGTTGTGCTTGGGGTGGGGATACTCGACGAGCTCGGGAGCGCGTTCGGCGCGCGCCTGCGCTTCATCCCCGCCGAGAAATTCGAGATACGCCTGCGCCCGGTCTCGGTCGTAGCGGTCTCGGACCTCAGCCTTGATCCATAGCCCATCGCTCGCCACTTCGGTGATACGCCTGAGGGCCGGGTGCCTGTCGAGGGTCAGGAGCGCGTCAACGTGGCTCCGCTCCAGGGTTCCCGGCCCGCGACCGTGGCGAGGGGCCTGAGTTTTTGTGACACCCTCTCGGAGGGTGTCTGTGTCAACGCGGATGCCCTCCGAGTCCCCATGATCGGTCCACGGTATGAGGCGGGTGCCGTCCGGCTGGGCGTCCGTCTTCTCCTCGATGACCGTGAGGAGCTGTTTCGCGGACCGCATCCATGAGCCTTTGGGGTCGCGTTCTTCCCCGGGCCACTGGGCCGCGACGATAGCGAGGAGCCCGTTGCTGAGGGCCTGATCGAAGATCGCCTCACATCCGGGGACTTCGTGGTCTGCGCCCAGTACTACCGTGCAGTGGGCGTATTGGTAGGCGCGTTCTATCTCCATCGGCTGATTATCTCGGCCGGCCGGGAGAGCTCTAAGCGGTTTCCGCAGAGTCACGCTGCGGGTCTGTGTTACCGCCGCGTCGGCGCAGGTCGCCGAGCCTGGTGGTCGCCGGACCGGTCTCGGGCGATGACGCCGCCGCGTGCGGGCAGTCCGTGCGGCGCGTTCCGGAAGACGGGCCGCCCCACGAGACCACCTGGCAAGCTTCAGCAACAGGCCCAACTCTCCATTGCGAACATGTAGTCTATGAATCGTCGCAGTTCAGAGCGGGTATCCGAGCTCCTGCGGTCGGTAAAAGCGGCTGGCAGAACCGTCCGCATGACGGGCTGCGGGACCCGGCCGCACCCGGCCGGTCGTTTACCCCCAACGAGAAGTACGCCACGCTCGTCGAGGCCTGCGGCTACGTTCCGGTCGCACTCAGCGGCGACGACTACGTCGAGCTGCTGCCCTCGCTCTGGCGGGTGGTCAACGACTACGGCATCAAGATCAAGCGCCGCACCTACGACAGCCCGGCCCTGACGGGCCTGCGGCGCCAGCACTCCGGCGTCAAGGAAAAGAAGGGGTTGTGGGAGGTCCACCACGACCCCTACGACATCTCCCGGATCTGGGTACGCGACCACCACACCGGCAGTGGCTGGATCGAGGCCACCTGGAAGCACCTGAACCGCGTTCCCGTCCCCTTCGGAGAGCTGGCCTGGGACCACGCCGCCCAGGGCCTGCCCGAGGCGACCGAGACCGAGATCGCTGACGCGGTCGCTGCCCTGCTGGCCAAGGCACATGCCGGATCCGGCCAGCCTGCGAAACCGAAACGAGCCGCCCGGGACAAGCGGGTCGTTGCCCGCACCCGTGCCACCGGACCTACAACCCCCGCCCCCGTTGCCCCGACCGACTCCGGGCCCCCTGCCCCGGAAGTGCCGGGTGAGGACACCGAATCGCTGGCCGAAGTGATCCCGCTGGGACTGTTCAACCCGCTCGAAGATCCATGGAGACGCACGTGACCGTTCCCGGCCACATATCCGACACTGCCCTGAATGCGACAGAAGAACAGGGCCGGGCATCAGCTGACGACCCGGCAGGGATGGCGCCGCTTCACCGCCGCCCCTCCCGCACCGCCCGCACTGCTGAGCACGGAGGAGTACGACCTGCTGGAGCCGCTCCAGCGGCAGCTCTACGACGAGGACCGGCTCGACCACCATGGCCGGCTGCGAGTGGTCGCAACCTCGACGGTCCGCCACACCGTCACCTGCGGACGCCGTCTGGTCCTGCTCAACAAGCACGCGATCAGCGCCCGCCGCGGCCTGATCGTCTCCGGCCCCGCCGGCACCGGCAAGACCATCGCCATCACCCAGCTCGGACAGGCACACGAGCTCCTCGACCAGGCCCGCCACCCGCACGCCACCGACCGGATCCCAGTCGTCTACATCACCGTCCCGCCCGCCGCGACCGCTCGCATGGTTGCAGCCGAGTTCGCCCGCTTCCTCGGCCTCCCAGTCCGCCGCAGCTCCAACATCACCGACATCATCGAGGCTGTCGTCGGCGTCTGCACCGACACCCGCACCGGGTTGATCCTGGTCGATTTTACCGACCGTGAGTTGTGTTGCCCGTGATGTCCGTCTGGGCCTGTGACGTGGGCGTCATGGGCTCGTTTACCGACCGGGACCGGGACGTCTGTCATGTTCCGGAGTCGGTACGGAGGACAAGTGGTACGGCACGTTGTGGTCGGGGACTTGAGGGTCCAGCAGATCGAGAGGAAGGACGGGCGGCGGTCGTGGACGATCGTCTGGCCCGAGGGCACTGTCCATACGGAGGCGGACCGGTTCCTGCGGCAGCATGACGGCTCGGGAACGCAGAGGACGTACGCGTACTTGCTGGTAGATCACCTGCGGTGGCTGGAGCGCGAATGCCTGAACTACGGCACAGTCCAACTGCGGGACCTGGAGCGCTACATGGGCATCGTCGGCGCCGAGGTCCGCATGCCGCTCGGCGAGCCGTGGCGGGTGGGCAGGCGCCCCTACGGCCGGGCCGCGCTGTCGACCGCGGCGGCCTGCCTGAAGGGCTTCTACCTGCACCAAGCCTCCCTCGGCATCAACGGCGAGCTCGGCAAGAAGCTCGACAAGTCCCGGCTGCCGTCGCGAGTGGACCGGCGCCGCTCGTTCCTCGGGCACGTGAAGTCGTCGCTGCCCACGAACCCGCTCGCACCCAAGGGGCCGCATCGCCGGCACCCGAAAATGCTCCCCGACGGCGCCCGGGAGAAGTTGCTGGAGACGGTGAACGCGGCCCGGGACCGACTGGTGGTGACCTGGCTCGCCGACGGGGGCCTGCGGATCGGCGAGCTCTGCGGGCTGCACCTGGTCGACCTGCACCTGCGCGAGAACACGGCCTGCGGTGAGTGCCGTACTCCGCACGTCCACATCTGTCATCGCCCCGGAAATCCGAACCGGGCCGAGGCGAAGACCAAGGAGCCCTGGAAGGTCGAGGGCGGGACGGTGACCGGCGGGCTGATCAAGAGGGTCAGCCCGGCGATGGTGCACACCTACTTCGAGTACGTCACCACCGAGTACCCGCGCGGGGCTGGGCACGGCATGCTCCTGGTCCAGCTGCACGGCACGGATACTGGGCAGCCGTGGGCACCGGTCGGAGCCCGCCGGATGCTCGGCCGGGCTGGCAAACGCGCTGGTCTGGGGCTCGTGAAACCCCACGCCTTCCGGCACAACTTCACGAGTGCGGTCCTCGACGCCGCGGGCGGCAACACCCTGATCGCCCGGGATGCCGGCGGCTGGGCCTCGGCCGCGATGGTCGATGAGGTCTACGGGCACGTCGATGTACACGACCCGGTGTTCGACGCCGCGCTTCGTACGGTCTGGGGTGAGGACCGGTGAAGCGGATGGAGTTCCTGCGTCCGCTCTACGCGGAGCGTCCGGACCGGCAGGAACGCGACCGGCTGGAGATTCTCACAGCGCTGATCAACACGCCGTCCTTCGATCCGGTCTTCCGCGCCGACATCGTGCGGATCCCGCGCGGGCACGCCATCTACCGGTGGGAGTGCGTGGTCGCTGGCTGCGAGCGAGCGCGGGGCGGCGGCGACCTGTGCTCGATCCACCGCCAGGAGTGGGCCCAGGCAAAAGAGCGCGGGATCGGCAAGGCCGCCTTCATCTCCGCGGCTCAGCCGCTGGGGGCCTTCGCCTCGCGGGAGGACGCGGTCTGCCGGATCTGCCCCGAGCGTCCCGCAGACCGTCATGATCTGCGGCTGTGTCAACGTCACCGCAACCGGTGGAAACTGCACCGCCAGCAGCACGGCGAAGGCGCGGACTTCGCCGACTGGGTCAGCCACCAGCAGGTCTTTCCCGGCTACGGTCCCTGCCGGGTGGCGGTCTGCCCCTCGCTGGCCGACTCCCCGCTGGGGCTGTGTCCCGGGCACGATGCCCACTACGGCAAGCAGGGACGGCCCGGCGGGGCGAGTCTGCCGGACAGCTGGTGGCAGCGATACGAGCACCACGGGGCACCGGTCCCGGTCAGCTTCGGCGACGAGGAAGCCTTCCGCTCCTGGTGCGCGCGGGAGACCGCGCTGCCCTGGCCGGGGCAGCTCAACCTGCGCGGTCTGCGACCGCTGGTGCGGGCCGAGCTCCAGTGGGGGATGTTCGTGCACACCCAGCGTCCCCGGGCGAGCCGTTGGGATCTGGCCTGGCTACAGAAGCTGGTGACCACCTGCCGGGCCGGCAGCGTGAACTCGCTGATCGACCTTGACCTGAGCAGCTGCAACCAGTTCACCGGCGGCATCACCAAGGAGATCCTCCACGAACTACGGCTGGTCTACTTCACTCCCGAGCAGGCCAAGGAGAGCGGCTTCCTGGAGACCGAGCACTTCGGCGTCCGCTTCGCCCACCGCAGCGGCCACATCGATCTCAGCGGCATCCCGCAGCGCTGGCTGCGGGACCTGACCTGGGATCATCTCGCAGACCTGCTGCGGTCCCCCCGCTGCCCCCGAACCGCCGGCGTTCTGGACGACTTGCGCCGGGCTGCACTCGAACTCGGAGTGTTCCTGGAGCTCGACGCACCGGGCGACGGCCATGACCCGACCGTGCTGCGGAGTGAGCACGCACAGCGTTTTGTTGCCGATCAGCGCCGCCGTGAACGCGATGGCCTGCCGTCGCTGGCGATCAAGCGCCCCGGCGGGTCTCCCAGCACCATCACCCTCATCACCCGGAGCATCGTCTTCAATGCTGCCCGGCGGCTGCTGCGGGAGGCGATGGACAGCGGGGCGGCCGAACGCATCGGCCTGAGCCGGGAGTTCATCACGGCCATGCCCGCCGCGGGCAGTTCGACGCTGTGGGCCCGCCGCCCGTTCCCCGACGAGGTCGCCCGGGCCCTGGCGGACGAGGAGAACCTCGCCCGCCTGACCGACAGCGACACCCTGGACCTGGGGATGCGCGACATCTGGGAGGCGACCGTCATCACCGGCCGCCGCATCGGCGAGGTCCTCAAAGTGCGGTGGGACTGCCTGGGCCGCTACGGCGGGCTGGCGATGTTCTGGCACGACCAAACCAAGGTCGGCAACTACGACGCGGCGATCCGGATCCCCGAACGGCTCCACGACCTGCTCGCCGAGCGGCAGCGCAAGACCCTGGACCGCTTCACCGCCGAGCACGGCTACCGCCCGACAGGCACTGAACGCACCCAACTCGCCCTGTTTCCCACGACCCACCGCAACCCGGACGGGACGGTCTCTCTGACGCACCAGTGGTTCTACAGCCGCTTCCGGCCCTGGGTCGACAACCTCGACCTCGGCCACTACGTCCCCCATCAGGCCCGTCACACGCTGGCGACCAGCCTGCTGCGGGCCGGAGCGAGCCTGACCCACATCCGGCGCTACCTCGGCCAGGTCTCCGACCGCATGGCCGAGCACTACGTCCACCTGACCAGCGACGACCTGGAGAACGTCCTCCAACACGTATGGGTCGCCGGCCCCGGAACCGCCAACCCCGGCGAACTCCTCGCCGGGGAGACCACCCCGCTCACCCGCGAGCAGGCCCAGGCCCTCGCCATCGACCTCTCCCGCCGCAGCACCCCGGCCGAGGGCGGGTTCTGCACCTTCCAGCGCGTCGTCGACGGCAACACCTGCCCCTGGAATCTCGACTGCCACAACTGCGACAAGTTCGTCCTGTCCGGCGCCGACCTGCTCTACTGGCGCCGGAAGCGCGAGCAGTGGCGGCTACTGGCCGAAGGCGCCCCGGACGACGCCACCGCCGACTACCTCCACCGCTACTTCGAACCCACCGCCCGCGCCATCGATGGCCTGGAGAAGGCCCTGGCCGGCCTCGGCCTGATCGACGACGCCCTCGCCCTGGACCTGCGCAAACCCCAGGACTACTTCCACCGTGTCTGGTCCACCGCCTTCCGCGCCGCCGACCTCGCCGAAGCGGGCGCCGACGAGGAGAGCGAGTACAGCGATGCGTGCACAACCGGCGACACCGATCCCGAACAGGACGTCGCATGAAGACCGCCACCGTTCCCGAGCCCCGCACCGCGGCGGCCCTGGCGGCCCGCCGCCGCAAGACCGAGACCGCCCTCCAACGGGTCCACGAGGCCGTCGCCCGGATCCGACGCGAGAAGGCTCAGGTCAGCGTCGCTGCCGTCGCTCGCCGCGCGGACGTCTCCCGCACCTTCCTCTACGACAACCCCGAGGCCCGGACCGCGGTCGCGTCTGCGATGGCCGAGGCCGGCGAATGCCGGACCCGGATCCTCGCCGACCAGGACGACAAGCACGAGGCGACCTGGCGCGAACGCGCGCTGAACGCCGAGGACGCTCTCAAGACCGCCCAGACCGAGATCCTCGCCCAACGCACCCACATCGGCGAACTCCTCGGTCAGATCCGCGACTTGGAAGCCGAGTGGACCGAGGAGGCGATCCAGCGGATCACCACCGAGAACACCACCCTCAAGCAACGGATCCGCCAGCTCACCGCCGACAGCCGCACCCTCGACGAGCGGCTCAAAGCCGCCCGCTCCAACCTCCGCTTCCAAGACCGACGCATCGCCGATCTCGAAGCCCGCCTCGCCGACCCCGGTTCAGCACTCTCCGCGACAGGCCCTGGACCAGCCGCCGGCGGTGAGAGCAGCGACCCGTGACACCATGCGCGCATGCACTTCGAGCTCGCCCCGCCCATAGGCGTCGGCCCTCTGCGAATTGGTATGTCACGGCAGGCCGCGAACAACGCGCTGGACTCGCTGCGGGAACCGACGGCGATCTCCCCGTCCGACCAAGCGGGTCAGCACATCTTCCGGCCGAGCGGGCTGATGATCAGTATCGGATGCGCACGTGACCAGCTGGAATCTGTGGAGCTGGGACGCCCTTCCG
Source organism: Streptomyces sp. SM11 (assembly GCF_002910905.1). Classification (GTDB taxonomy): domain Bacteria; phylum Actinomycetota; class Actinomycetes; order Streptomycetales; family Streptomycetaceae; genus Streptomyces. Next base: position 15,008 of record NZ_NEUE01000258.1, read on the forward strand.
AGCCGTCGGACGTCGTGCTCTTCCACGGCATCGACGTCTTCGGCCTGCCAGCACGCGAGGTCGCGACCCGCATGTCCGACGTCACGGCCATCGCCGCCGACGACGAGGACCCCGCATCATTCGTCGCGCCAGACCTGCTGCTCAGCTTCTGGCGCCCCTTCGACGGCGATGACGAACCGGACGACGAGCAGGGCTACTACTTCAACTCCGTGCTGCTGGCCCGGCCCGGCTACTACGACGGCCCCGGCCATCGCTAAGCCCGGACCAGCCATGTGATCTTGCCTCGCCGACCTCTTCACGGCCCGTCCACCATCCCGGTGGACGGGCCGTCCCATGAGACCACCCAGACGAGCTACAGCAACGACCCCGACTCGCCGTCGCGGACATGTAGTCTATGAATCGTCGCAGTTCAGAGCCGGTATCCGAGCTCCTGCGGTCGGTAAAGTCGATGAGCTGCACAACATCTCCCTAGCCAGCCGGAGCGGCGCTGAAGTCGCTGACACCCTCAAGTACTTCTCCGAAAGGATCCCGGCGACGTTCGTCTACGCCGGGATCGACATCGAGCACTCCAACCTGCTGTCCGGAACCCGCGGCCAGCAGATCGCCGGCCGGTTCACGCTCATCCCCACTAACCCATTCCCCTACAACGAGGAGTGGAAGGGACTGGTCGCCACGCTTGAAGGCACTCTGCTTCTGCACCGCCACAGGCCCGGCACTCTCACCCGCCTGAACCGCTACCTCCACGAACGGACAGGCGGGATGATCGGCGCCCTCTCCCACGCCATCCGCGGAGCCGCGATCGACGCTGTCCTCACCGGCGAGGAGGCCATAACGCAGCAGTCCCTCGACGCGGTCCCCCTGGATCATGTCGCGCAGTCCCTGCCCCGCACCGCCGGCTTGCGCCGGTGAGCGCGGACCTGCCCAAACCACTGGCTCCGCTACCGATCAACGTCCGGCCCCGGCTCGGCGAGACCACCATCCACTACGTTCAGCGGCTCGCTCGCGCCAACCACCTCAGGACCAGCTACCTTCTCTGGATTCTCAGCCAACCCACCCGCACAAGGAACCTCCGCTTGCGGATCGACCGGCTGGCCGCGCTCAGCGGAAGATCCGTGGAGATCCTCAAGATCACCCTCGCGGATACCGACTCCACCCAACAGCCAGATCTGGGCCCCGCGAGTCGACGGTGGGAACGGATAGCCACCACCAAGGCACGCGACCGCACCTTCAACATCATCGGACAGATGAAGAACCACGCCAGCTGGAGCCAGAGCACTCTGCGTCAGATCTCTGACACCTGGAAGGTCCCCGAGTGGCTCGTCAAGAGGATCCTTAGCCCGCGCTTCCCCAACCGCGCACCAGTGGGCCGCGTCCTGATCTCAGAAGATCACCACTCCAAACTCGCCGCCCTCTACGAGGAGGGCATGACGGCCGCGCAGGCGTGGTACGAACTCATCGACAACCACGACACCTGGATCAAGCCCTCTGCCGTTCAGCACCATTTCGCCCTATTCGATCTTACGCGAGGCACCACCCTCACAGTGGATGAGTAAGCTTCTTCGAGTTGATTACGGATCGGGTGATGATCGTGAAGTGCAACGAGCGAGGCCCCCGGCCTGTTGATTGAGATGTCTGACGTCTCCCTTACTGGCCGCAGAGCTTCTGTGCTGACCATTTGATGTCCGGCACGAAGCGTGGGGGCTATATTTCGGGTATAGAGCGTGATTCCTGCGCCGTTGACCTCATTCGTCGTGTGCGCGCGGAAATGGTGTAGAAGAGTAGCTCTCTTCGCTTTTTCTCGCGGATCCTCGGGTGCGTGTATGCCTGCTGCCCTCACGACGATGATCCGGTCGAACAGCTTCATACGTGCGGCAATCTCTGGGGCGGGGTACTCGACACCTGCGAGGGTGTTCGATGCCACGGGGTCCCGCGCCAGGGCGATATCGACCAGGAGGCGTGTGTCGTCGGGGTCGGCGGCGGTCAGCGTCCGTTGCTGACTGGAGAGGTAGAGGAGCCCGTCGCCGGGGCGGCCTTCTGTGCGGACGGCGGCGCCGATGGTGGTGGCATCGTTGCTCCGGCTCTGGGGCGTCCTCAGCGAGCTGCTCAGCGGTGCGAGCGCTACCAGAGCCACGGGCGCCGCGACGTACACGGTCCAGGAGTATCGCGGCAGCCTGTGGACGTACTCCAGGAAGGCGCCCAATAGGAGAGCGAGCCCGATGTCGCTGAAAAGGACGTATCGGTCCACAAAGATTGGCTTGACCAGGGAGACAATCAGCAGCAGGGCACCCGGAAGCAGGAGCAGCGGCACAGCCAGCGCGGTCAGCCGGACAGTCCCTTGGCTCCGCAGGGGTGCTCGTGTGCACACCAGCCCGACCATCACCGCAGCCAGCCACGGGTAGGGGCGCACCGGTTCGCCGATCCAGGACACCTGCTCCGACTGGCCCGCGCTGACGATCGCCAGCGGCAACAGCCCTGCCACCACGCCAGCAGCGGTGACACTCCACGCCCTCAGCACTGACTTGGGAAGGCGCGAGACGATCAGCGTGACACCGTGTGCGGCAAGGGCCATAGCTGCGAACTCGTGGAGCAGGCAAGCCAGGAGCATGGTGAAGCCGTACACGGTCCACCGCCAACGGCCGCGCCGTGACGAGCTGACCACCAGGGCATAGCTCGCCCAGGCGATCAGTGCGCAAACCATGGCGTAGGACCGGCCCTCCTGCGCGTACTTCTGCACCTGAGGGAGGAGGGCGAACACAAGCCCAGCCGTAACTCCGGCACGAGGTCCCGCCAGACGCAAGCCGAGAAGACCCACTCCAGCCGCCGCAGCGGCCATGGCCAGCACGGACGGTAGCCGCAGGGAAAGCAGCCCGGCGCCGAACACGTCGAAGACGACGTGCATCACTGCGTAGTACAGAGCGTGGACGAGGTCGACCTGCTGCGCCGTTTCCCACAGCTGGTACAACTCGCGTTGCGCGAGCCGGTAGGTGACTGCCTCGTCCCCCCACATCGTGTTCTCTCTGCGGATGCCCCACATTCCCAGGGCAAGGGACAGTGACGCTGGGGCGACGGCGGCCAGGGCCGTCGTCGGAGCGGAGAGCGGCCGGGCAGTGGGCGGCTGACCCGGGAGCCCGGTGACGCGGGCGAGGGCGGGCGCACGTACAGCGAGCGACATCTGAGGAAGGGCCTTTCAGGCGGCGTGGATATCGCCAGCGTGCCCGGCCCACTTGACCGGCTGCTGACCCAACCTGATCGGTCGATCAGGAACGGCCGCGGGCCCTATGCCAGGCTACGAAGCATGCGCATCCTGGTGGTTGAAGACGAGGTGGACCTCGCCCGCACCCTGCACACCGGTCTGACGGCCGAGGGGTATAGCGTCGACCTCGCCCACGACGGGCGGCAGGGGCTGTGGATGGCCAGGACAGGTGCATACGCCGCTGTCGTCCTGGACTTGATGCTGCCCGGCCTCAACGGCTACAAGGTCTGCGCCCAGCTGCGCCGCGAGCGCAACGCGACTCCGATCCTGGTGCTCACCGCCAAGAACGGGGAGTGGGACCAGACGGAGGCACTGGACACGGGCGCCGACGACTACCTGGCCAAGCCCTTCTCCTACCTGGTGCTCGTCGCGCGGCTCCGGGCCCTGGTGCGACGTGCCGCAGCCGTCGCCCCGCCTGTCCTCGCCGTCGGGGACCTCTCGCTGGATGTCGCCGCCCGGGTCTGCCGCCGGGCGGGGGCCCGGGTGGACCTCACCGCCCGGGAGTTCGCCGTGCTGGAACTGCTGGCCCGGCGGGCGGGGCAGGCCGTTTCCAAGGCGGATCTGCTCTACCACGCGTGGCCCGATGACGCCCTGGACCCGAATCTTGTGGAGGCGCGCGTCAGCGTTCTGCGCAAGAAGGTGGACGCCCCGTTCCACCGGCAGTCCCTGCAGACCGTGCGAGGCATCGGCTACCGGCTGGTTGACGACCGTGAACGCCGCTGAGTCGCGACGGCGCTGGTGGCCCCGGTCCGTACGCGCCCGCACCGCCGTAACCGTCGCCTCGACCGCCGCAGCTGTCCTGCTCGCCATCGGCTGGTGGCTGCACCACGACGTCTACCGTCAAAGCGCCCAGATCGCAGAGGACCAGGCCCAGGCCCCGCTTCTCGCGCTCGCCGACCAACTACGGCAAGGAGTGACCCCCAGCCCGAGGAGCCCCGTGCCGTACGAGGTAGTCGCCTCCGGACGCAGCACCCCCGTCGCGTCCGGCGGAGGGATGGACGCCTTCCCTCCCGGCAGCCGCCATGTGCTTCCCGAACCACCCGCCTCCTCCACGCCCATTGATGATCATGATGGGGGCTTCGGCTATGCGAGCTACGAACTACGCGTCCCGGAGCGCAACGACGCCGTCCGCAGCTTTGAGCTGGGCGGCAGGACATACCCCGTTCTCAGCACCGACATCTGGGCCGGTGAACTGACACGAGAGCAGAGAGCCGCCCTGGGCGTTTCCCCGGACGCCATCATGCAGGTCTACGTGGTGGTGCTCCCCCACACCGCCGAGGCGATCACCGCCAACATCGACCTCCTGCTGCTACGCGCCGCACTCGCCGGCCTGCTGCTGATCTCCGCCGTCACCTACTTCACCGTACGCATCGCCCTGCGGCCGGTCGAAGCGATCCGCACCGCCACCGCGTCGGTCACCGCCGGCGACCCGAGAGAGCGGGTCACCGTGCCCGCCACAGGACACGAGATCACCGCCCTGGCCACCACCATCAACACCACCCTGCAACGCCTCGACGAGGCAGCAGCCCAGCAGAGACGCTTCGTCGCGGACGCCGCACACGAACTCCGCAGCCCCCTCACCACCCTGCTGACCAGCCTGGAAGTAGCACTCGCCTACCCTGAACGCACCGACTGGCCCGCCGCAGTCAACACCGCGGCGCGGCAGACCCGACGCCTTCAGAACCTCGCCGAGGATCTACTGCTCCTCGCCCGCCTCGACGCCCAGGCACCCTCGATGGACAGCGGTCCCATCGACCTGGCCGCCCTGGCCCACCGCCTTGTCGAGCAGGGCGTGCCACCGGACCGACCGGTGACCCTCACGGCACACACCACCGCTCCCGCATACGTGCACGGCAGCCCCAGCGACCACGAACGACTCCTGCGCAATCTCATCGACAACGCCGCCCGCCACGCCACAAGCCGCGTCCGGATCACCATCCGGAACCAGCTCGAATACGTCGAACTGTCCGTCCACGACGACGGGCCGGGCATCCCCGTCGAAGAATCCGAGCGGATCTTCGAACGTTTCGTCCGGCTGGACGAAGCCCGGACCCGGGGCCACGGAGGCACCGGCCTCGGACTCCCCATCGCGCGTGAACTCGCCCACCGCCAGCGTGGCAGCCTCGTCCTGGTCCCCTCGGACCTCGGAGCGTGCTTCCATCTACGCATCCCCCGAGAAACCCCGGGCCGTCCTGACGCCAGCACCCCCCGACGAGACCGCCCTGACCGTGCGATAACTGCCGACCGATCCGCTCAGAACGGTCCCGCGCGCTGACAGACCGACAACCACTGCCCCCGATCGGCACACCCTGCCGACCCAGGCGTAGACCACCGCAACAACGGGCCCCACACAGCCCAGAACTGCCACCAGCCCACCGGAACGAAGCCGTCGCCCTGAGGCCCGGAGGGCCAGGCGTCCACAAGAGCGCACTCCTGCTCGTTCAAGGTCAACCACCTGCTAGTGCGGCAACGTTGAAGAAGCTCAGTGATCCAGACCACTCAAAATTCGATGGCACGTGCTCAAACTTCGATGGCACAGGACAACGGGGTACGCACTGGACCGCTCCGTACGCAGACCGCGCCGCCCGCTTTCCCTTGCTGATGGCGGCATCGTCGAATGTCGTCTCGTGGTGGTCTCTACCGGGGTGCTGTGCCCCGGTCTGCTGGTCCGGGGCCCCTGGACGCGGAGGGCGTCCGTCCTGGCTCTCGCCGCTGGGGTACTCGCGGCGGGGTTCTGTCTTCGCGGCAGTGCTGGAGCGTACGCAACTGTCGCCCGACCGGATGTACCACTCGGCCGCTGTCATGATGACCGTCCTGTTGGCGCAGCCCGCCGTGGCGTTCCGCGTCGAACTCCTCGGCGCGCTGCGTCGCCGGTCACGGCACGCGGACACGTTGGGCCTCGTCGGGCGGAACGACCTCGGCCTGGGGGTGACCGTGCCGGCGCACGGCGAACCCGCCGTGTGCTGCCTGCCCGGACGGGCTCCACGGATCCTCGTGACCACCGGTGCCATGAATCTGCTCACCGCTGAACAGCCGGCGGCGACGCCGGAGCGCGAGCGGACCCGCATCGGGAGGGGCGTCATCACCTGGTGAGCGCCGTGGCCGAGGGCTTCGGGCGGATCCTCCGAGGGCTGCCGCTGACCCGGCGGTCCTGTCGGGGTGCCGTTTGCCGCTCGGAACGACTGCGGACAAAAGCGACTTGAGGTACAGCTCGCACGAAGTGCCGGCCACCGGCCTTCATTCGGTGGCGTCGGCCCGGCCGGGGTGGCGGACCGTGTCGCGTTCGGAGCCGGGGGATCGTCCGGCTGCGGTGTCACCTGCTGAACAGGGCGCGTGCGGTGGTGTACGCGGTGCCGCTTCATGCGAGGAAGTCGATGAGCGCGGCAGTGAGGACGCCGCCCACGGCCTTGAGGATCCGGTCCTTGCGGGCGTCCCCGGTGGCATCGGACATGATGACAGGCCGGGGACGGCGCTTCACACCGTGCTCCGTGATGTCCATGCACCGGGTGATCTGACGGTTGCTCAACCACGGGATGGCTCCCCGGGGTGTCCCTGCCTCGCGTTCGGTGAGTCGTGGCCGCCGGTTCTCGTGGCGGGCCGTGGAGGGGGCCAGTTGGATGAGCTGGTGCAGAGCCTCGGGCGTCACGGCGGCGGTGCCGCACCTGCCCCGCGCGAGCACCTCGTCGAGCGTGGCCCTCCAGGTCCTCCAGATGCAGGGCGGTGTTGGCGAGCACCCGATGAGGAGTGTCGGCGGGGAATCCACCGTGCTCATCTCCGTGCTCGTGCTCGTCCTGCTGCCACCGCCGTGGCGGGCCCGTTCAGCCCGTACCCAGTTACGCAGCGTCTCGCGGCTGATCCCCAGATCCTTGCCGATGCCCTCGAAGGTGTGGCTCGGGTCCGACAGGTACAGCGCGACAGCGTCCGCCTTGAACTCGGGCGAGTAGACCTTCATCACCATAAGAGATCCCTCCTACCCGGCCCCTGCCGGGCTCAGAGGTGTCCACCACTCGGGGACAGGTCCCCCGGTTCCACGGCGGGGAGTCGGTCGGCATGGCCCGCCACTTCGTTCCGTTGTCGACTTCTGACCAGCTAGTGTCTCGTGATTCCGTCAGCATTACTTGATCTTGTGTGGCAGGGTCTCTTGGTATGGAGCTCTCCGTGGAACAGGCCGCCGAGTTGCGGGAGTTGGTGAACAGCAGGGACGTGCCTGCGGACATAGCCACGCGGGGCCGGATCGTGTTGTGGTCGGGCGAGGGGCGCCGCCGCAAGGACATTGCCGAGCTGCTCGGAGTGTCGCTGCCGACCGTGGACCGCTGGAAGACCCGCTATGCCGAGCAGGGCCTGGCCGGGCTGGAAGGGGAGCGTCCCGGTGGCGCACGGGAACAGGTGCCGGTGCGGGTGCGGGCCAGGGTGATCGCGCTGACGCGCATGACGCCACCAAGCGGCACAGGGCTTTCGCACTGGTCCGCACGGGAGTTGGCGAAGTACCTGGAGCGGACCGAGAACATCACCGTGTCCTGGCACTACATCGCGCGCATCTGGCGG
>NZ_NEUE01000259.1 GCF_002910905.1 Streptomyces sp. SM11
AGTTCGGCAAGGGTGCGGTGATGCGCCTCGGTGAGCGGCCGAACGAGCCCATCGAGGTCATCCCCACGGGATCGACCGCCCTCGACGTCGCCCTCGGGGTCGGCGGTCTGCCGCGCGGCCGTGTGGTGGAGGTGTACGGGCCGGAGTCCTCCGGTAAGACGACGCTCACGCTGCACGCCGTGGCGAACGCGCAGAAGCTCGGTGGTTCGGTGGCGTTCATCGACGCCGAGCACGCGCTGGACCCGGAGTACGCGAAGAAGCTCGGCGTCGACATCGACAGCCTCATCCTGTCCCAGCCGGACAACGGTGAGCAGGCGCTGGAGATCGTCGACATGCTGGTGCGCTCCGGCGCCCTGGACCTGATCGTCATCGACTCCGTGGCGGCCCTGGTGCCACGCGCCGAGATCGAGGGCGAGATGGGCGACTCGCACGTGGGTCTCCAGGCCCGCCTGATGAGCCAGGCGCTCCGCAAGATCACCAGTGCGCTCAACCAGTCCAAGACCACCGCGATCTTCATCAACCAGCTCCGCGAGAAGATCGGCGTGATGTTCGGTTCGCCGGAGACCACGACCGGTGGCCGGGCGCTGAAGTTCTACGCCTCGGTGCGTCTGGACATCCGGCGGATCGAGACGCTGAAGGACGGGACCGACGCGGTCGGCAACCGTACCCGCGTCAAGGTCGTCAAGAACAAGGTCGCGCCGCCGTTCAAGCAGGCGGAGTTCGACATCCTCTACGGCCAGGGCATCAGCCGCGAGGGCGGACTGATCGACATGGGCGTGGAGCACGGCTTCGTCCGCAAGGCCGGCGCCTGGTACACGTACGAGGGCGACCAGCTCGGCCAGGGCAAGGAGAACGCCCGCAACTTCCTCAAGGACAACCCCGACCTCGCCAACGAGATCGAGAAGAAGATCCTGGAGAAGCTCGGAATCGGGGTATCGGCGAAGGCAGCGGTCCCCGAGGACACCGACACCGCCCCGGTTCCCGGTGCCGCCGGGACCTCGGCGGGCATCTCGGCCTGACAGGCCGCTCGTGCGCGGCCTGGAGACAGCGGCCGGACAGGACGCCATGGTCCCCCACGGGCGACCGTCACCGACAGCACGCGCGTCTCCGCAGATCAACGTGTCCGGCCGCCCGAATCGGTGGACAACCGGTGTGAGGACCCGAGCCAACCAGCCAGCCGTTGTCACGACGACAGGCGTTGCGACTGCGTGCAGACCGGAAACGTGCTGGCCGGCATCTGATCCGTGGTGGATGCTGCACACGTGATCGAGCGAGTGACCGCGGTGTGCATCGTCGAGGAAGAGCTGGACCGCGAGAACCAGAAGTGGACCGCTCCGGGCGTGGACCCGCTGCGCACCACAGTGCTGCACGCAGAGGAACACGAGCTGGTCTGGAAGGTCTACTGGCAGTCCGAGGAATACGCCCGTACCCGGAACCCCCAGGCCATGCTGATCGGCCACGGCCCCTACCTGGTCGACCGCATCGACGGCGGGCTGCACCGCATTGGAGTCGTCTCCGAGAGAACAGGAGCCTGGGAGGCTGACTACCGCACGCGCATCCGCGGGTTGGCCATCCGGACCTCTGTGGACGATCTGCACGATGAGATACGCGATGCCGCCGCCGTGCGTGGGCGCGCATGCCAGCAGTTCGCATCCTGCGCCGGAGACTGCCGATGCTGTCTCCGGCGCAGGCCCTCGAATACGTGCGTGCGCTGCTGCACGCCGAGGCCCCGGCCCGCCTGGTGTCGATCGCCGTTGAACAACTCATCGAACCCATGAACCCAGTGCTCGCCGTACGGACCATCCGTCAGGGCAAGCTCGGCCAGCAATTCTGACCTACGACGGTTGGCTTCTCCACTGGGAAGCCTGTCAACGGTCTCGCCGGCCGGTGTGAGCACGGTGACCCGTGCCCTGGCCCGCCGCGACGGCAGGCCCGTCCTTCGTCGGTGCCGCGGCAATCGTTTCCGTGGACACCGCCCGCCGCCTGACGCCGGCCGACACGACCGACCGCGGAGCAGCACCCGATACGTTCTACGGTCTCCCTTCCGGTCCCAGGAGCCGGCTCGAAAGGTGGATGTGGAGGAGTTCCGCCACTTCGGGAGCGGCCTGCTCCGGGATCCAGTGCCCGATTCCGGTCAGGGTGTGGCAGGTGTACGGGCCGGTCACGAACCCGCGTGTGTGCTCGCCGCCTGTCCGGCCCAGGGCCGGGTCGCTGTCGCTGTTGATGAACAGGGTCGGGACGGTGACCTTGGTCAGCTGGCTCGGTGTGCTGAAGGGCATCGCCCGGTACCAGTTGAGGGCAGGGGTGAGAGCGCCCGAGGCCACCAGGGACTCCATGTCCCGGGAAAGATTGGCCGCGGTCTGCCCGGCCGCCATCCGCTCCATAACGCGTGGCGCTGCGGATGGATCGAAGCGACGTATCAACAGCTCTGGTATCCAAGGCAGTTGGAAGGCGAACATGTACCAGGACATCAGAAACTGGCGGCTGGTGAAGAGGGCCCGCATGAAGGCGGCGGGGTGCGGAACGGAGAGGGCGGTCAGGGTCGCCACCACGTCCGGCCGGGAGGCGGCCAGCGTCCAGGCGACCGCGGCGCCCCAGTCGTGCCCGACGACGTGCACCTTGCGGCCGGGGGGTTCGGCCGCCTCGATGAGGGCGACGACATCCTTGGTGAGCTGGGACATCCGATAGGAGAACCTGCCGCGCGGCCGGGCCCGGGGTGAGTATCCTCGCTGGTCCGGCGCCAGCGTGCGGTATCCCGACGCGTGCAGCCGCGGTGCGAGCAGGTCCCAGGAGCTCGCCGTCTGGGGAAACCCGTGCAGGAGCACGACGATCTCTCCGTCGAGCGGCCCCTGGTCCACGACGTCGAAGACCAGACCGTCGCGTCCGAACGATGTGAGTCGCCCGTCGACGCCGCGCCGGGCCGTCACTGGTGGACCCACTGGCCGTGGAAGGTGAAGCCGAGGCTTTCGGGGACGGGGAGGGTGCATACGGGGCCGTCGGCGACGGATTGAGCGTTGAAGACGACGATGTTCGTGCTCCCTGCGGTGAGTTGGGCCTCGTACGCGACGAGCCAGCCCTGCTCGTCGAGCCGCTTGCGGTCGCGGGGGACGAAGAGGGGCTCGCTGACGAGATGACCTGGGCCGTAGTCGTGGACGTCGGCCTCGCCGAGCTCGGTGTCGTACCGTGCGACCGCTGTGAACGCGACGCCCGACGCGGGAGTGCCGATGGTCGCGCCGTAGACGTTGCGGTGGGCGGTGGTGGAGCGGCGTGGGTCGATGGTGGGCCACTCCGTGGGCAGTCCGTTGAGCTGGTGGTCCTCGACCTTGCCGGAGGCGTTGACGCGGTATCGCCAGAGCCGGCCGACGGGGAGGCAGGACGGGTCGGTGAGGTGGCTCATGCTGGAGATGGCCTCGTGCATGACGGTCCACGACCGGAAGCGGACCAGATCGAAGACGATGTCGTCGCCGTCGTCGTACGCGCCGGCGAAGTGCCACTGGAACCACGGATCCGCCTCGACGACACGGAACGGACCTCCGGCGCGGGGAACGAGCAGGATGCGGGTGGCCTCCTCACCGTGCCAGCGCATCGCCTCGAAGGCGGGGACCCGGCCGGACGCGACGGCGGGCAGGTCGAGGATGACGGGTCCGAGGCAGAACACCAGGTGGGTGGCGGTCATGGCGAAGTCGTGGACCATGAAGCGGCGGGGCAGCGTGATGGAGCGCTGCTTCTCGGTCGGCCCGCCCCGCTCGGTCCGGTAGATGTTCAGCCGGGGGCGCGGGCCGTAGACGCAGCCGAAGTTCCATGTCTCGGCGGTCTCGGGGTCCCAGCACGGGTGGGCCGAGTACGGACTGCCGAGGCGGCGGCCGAGGAGACCCGACGGCGCCGGCGAACGGTCGAGGTCGCAGCGGCCGAGAGTCTCCAGGGTGCCGGGTTCCAGCTCCCAGGGCATGTCGCCCTCCCAGAGCGCCAGCAGCCGGCCGTCGATCATCGCAACCGAGGTGCTGACCTGGGAGGCGGCCGGGCGCAGCAGCAGGTTGCGGAGCCGGCCGCCCGCGGCGTTGGCCCCGGCCAGCCGGACCGGAGGCGCGCCCGCCCCGGGGGCGTCCAGGGACGCCTGGTAGGAGGGGGTCCGGACATAGCGGGAGCGGACGCGCACCGGGCCGCCCGGGGTGAACGTCACGGCACTGACCAGGCCGTCGCCATCGATGGCGTAGTCCGACAGATGATTGCCCGCACCGTTGCGGTAGAGGGTGCCGGCCAGGCCTTGGGGGACGGCACCCTGACTTGGGCGCAGTTCGGCGTCTACCTCTTGGGCCCAGCCGCCGCGACGCAGGTCCATGAACACTCCAATGTAATCAACGAATACATTCGTGTAATCGCTGATTACATGCACCTTCGGGCCGCGTGTCAAGGTGTGGTACGACTGAGTGCATGAACACCCGGGTGGCCGGCCGGCCTTATCACCACGGATCCTTGCCGGAGACGCTGGTCGCGCATGCCGTCCAACTGCTGGACGAGGCGGGCACCGAGGCGGTGACCGTCCGCGAGGTGGCCCGTAGGGCGGGCGTCTCCCCCGGGGCTCCTTTCAGGCACTTCCCCGACCGGGCCGCCTTGCTGGCCTCGGTCGCCGAGGCAGTCGCAGTGGACTTCGGCGTGACCCAGATGGAAGCGGTCGCCTCGGCCACCTCCGTCCCGTTCCGGGCCCTGGGCACCGCATTCGTGCAGTACGCGCTGGCTCACCCACATCGGTTCGCGCTCCTGCGCGGCGCCCTCTTCGGCGCGGATCGAACGCCCGCCCTGGAGGAGGGGTATCGCGCCTTCACTCAGAGTGTCACCGATCTGATCATCGCCGGGCAGCAACGCGGCGAGCTACGGCAAGCCGATCCCGAGCTGATCAGGATCGCCGCTCAAGCGCTGACGTACGGCCTCTCCCAGATGTTCGTCGACAACTACCTCGACGCCTCACGGGCCGACATGCTGATCAACCAGGTCGTCGACCTGTTCGGCCTGGGCGTCCTCGCACCCGAGAGCGAACTGCGCCTCCAGCGGCTCGACGGTGACTGCGGCACTTCCGCCGAACGGCGCTCCCCGGCCGCCTCCCCGCCCTCGCGGAACCGCCCATGACCGGTCTCGCCAAGGACGCGGTACGCGCCGGAGCGAGTCGCGGATCCCGCCGCGGTCAGGTGCAGGCGGGGCACAAGCCGCGGTAAGTGATCTCCACCGAGCAAACGGCGAACCCGAATCGCTCGGCCTCGGGCAGATCGCCGAGGGCATTGCCGGCCGGGTGGACGTCACGGACCGTGCCGCAACCGGCGCACACCAGGTGCTGGTGGGGACGGCGCGCGTTCGGGTCGTAGCGCTTGGCCCGGCCCACGCCGGAGACCTCCAGCACCTCGCCGAGCGCGACGAGTTCCCCCAGCGTGTTGTAGACGGTCGCGCGGGAGATCTCGGGCAGTCGCGCGGCGGCCCGCAGATGCACCTCTTCCGCCGTCAGGTGCACGTGGTCACCGTCGAGGACCTCCGCGACGACGCGCCGCTGCGAGGTCATCCGCCAGCCGCGGCCCCGCAGCCGTTGAAGGAGGTCGCTCATCCCGTCTCACCTGCTCCGCTTCGCCGGGGACGCGCGGCCCCGGAAGGATCCGATGACGCCGCGCCTCATTCATTATCGTTTTAGCGCACTTCTTGACTTGGACGAAGTCCATCGTAGGATCGATCCCGGCGACATCCAAGAGACAGGAAGACTCCGGTACGGCAGCAGAGACACGTGACGGGACTCCGCAGGTCGACCACGCAGCGCCGGCCGAGCACCGTCCTCGTCGCACCCGCCCGGGACCGTCCGGTCCGGTGGTCCGTAAGGCGTTCGGGCGGCCTGCGGCGAGAACCCGGCACACAGCGTGCCCCATCTGCACGGCCTGAATCCTCCTCCCCCGTTCAGCGCCCCCACGACCCGCCGGGTCCGGAAGGATTGCCATGACCGAGAACCACGAGTCGCATGTCTTTGATCCCGTCACCCCGGATTCGCCCGAGACGGCCGTCCCCGAGGTGCCCGAGGCGCAAGCGATCGGCTGCCCCGTGGCACACGGCCGCGCGGCGCACCCCACACAGGGCGGCGGGAACCGCCAGTGGTGGCCGGACCGCCTCAACCTGAAGATCCTTGCCAAGAACCCCGCCGTGGCGAACCCGCTCGGAGCGGACTTCGACTACGCGGCCGCGTTCCAGGGGCTCGATCTGCCCACCGTTAAGCGGGACATCGCCGAGGTGCTCACCACGTCGCAGGACTGGTGGCCGGCCGACTTCGGCAACTACGGACCGCTGATGATCCGGATGGCCTGGCACAGCGCCGGCACGTACCGCATCAGCGACGGCCGCGGTGGCGCGGGCGCCGGTCAGCAGCGCTTCGCCCCGCTGAACAGCTGGCCGGACAACGGCAACCTGGACAAGGCCCGCCGTCTGCTGTGGCCGGTCAAGAAGAAGTACGGCCAGGCGCTGTCCTGGGCCGACCTGCTGATCCTCACCGGCAACGTCGCCCTGGAGACCATGGGCCTGAAGACCTTCGGCTTCGCCGGTGGCCGCGAGGACGTCTGGGAGTCGGAGGAGGACGTCTACTGGGGCCCGGAGACCACCTGGCTCGACGACGAGCGCTACACCGGCGACCGTGAGCTGGAGAACCCGCTCGGCGCGGTCCAGATGGGCCTGATCTACGTCAATCCCGAGGGCCCCAACGGCAACCCGGACCCGGTCGCGGCCGCCCGCGACATCCGCGAGACCTTCCGCCGGATGGCGATGAACGACGAGGAGACCGTCGCCCTCATCGCCGGTGGCCACACCTTCGGCAAGACGCACGGCGCGGGCCCGGCCGAGAGCGTCGGCGCGGACCCCGAGGGAGCTCCGATGGAGGAGCAGGGCCTGGGCTGGCGCAGCTCGTACGGAACGGGCAAGGGCGGGGACGCCATCACCAGTGGCCTGGAGGTGACCTGGACCAGCACCCCGACCACGTGGGGCAACGAGTTCTTCCACAATCTCTTCGCCTACGAGTACGAACTGACCAAGTCCCCGGCCGGTGCGCACCAGTGGGTCGCCAAGGACGCGGAGGCGACCATCCCGGACGCGCACGACGCGTCGAAGAAGCACAAGCCGCAGATGCTCACCACCGACCTGTCGCTGCGCTTCGACCCGGCCTACGAGCAGATCTCACGCCGCTTCCACGAGAACCCGGACGCGTTCGCGGACGCCTTCGCACGCGCCTGGTACAAGCTGACGCACCGCGACATGGGACCGATCCAGCGCTACCTGGGCGCCGAGGTGCCCTCGGAGGTGCTGCTGTGGCAGGACCCGCTGCCCGCGCGCACCGGTGAGCTGCTGGACGCCGCGGAGGTCACCGCGCTCAAGGAGCAGGTGCTCGCCACGGACCTGACGGTGGCGCAGCTGGTCTCGGCCGCCTGGGCTTCGGCCGGGTCCTTCCGCGGCAGCGACAAGCGCGGCGGCGCCAACGGTGCCCGGATCCGTCTGGAGCCGCAGCGCGGCTGGGAGGCGAACGACCCGGACGAGCTGGCCCAGGTCCTGCGCGCGCTGGAAGGTGTCCAGGAATCCTTCAACGCCAAGGGCGGCAAGCAGGTCTCGCTGGCCGACCTGATCGTTCTCGCGGGCAACGCGGCCGTCGAACAGGCGGCCAAGGACGCCGGCGTCGAGGTACAGGTGCCGTTCACCGCGGGCCGGGTCGACGCCACCCAGGACCAGACGGACATCGAGTCCTTCGCCGCCCTGGAACCCGCGTACGACGGTTTCCGCAACTACGCAGGCAAGAGCAGCCGTCTGCCCGCCGAGTACCTGCTGCTCGACCGGGCCAACCTGCTGACGCTGAGCGCCCCGGAGACCACCGTCCTGCTCGGCGGCCTGCGCGTGCTGGGCGCCAACACCGGCGGCTCCCAGCACGGCGTCCTCACCGACCGCCCGGGCACGCTGACCAACGACTTCTTCGTGAACCTGCTCGACCTGGGCATCACCTGGAAGTCGACGTCGTCGGCACAGGACGAGTTCGAGGCCCGCGACGCAACCGGCCGGGTCAAGTGGACCGGCACCCGCGCCGACCTGGTCTTCGGCTCCAACTCCGAACTCCGCGCCCTCGCCGAGGTCTACGCGAGCGACGACGCACAACAGAAGTTCGTGACGGACTTCGTCGCCGCCTGGAGCAAGGTCATGGACCTCGACCGCTTCGACCTGAACTGACCGCGCCCGGCCACATCCGCTCCACCCGGTAACCGGCACACTCCGGCCGTGGGGTCGGTGCGCACACGCACCGACCCCACCTTGCCCGCCCCACCCGCGAGTCCGAGGCAGTACGAGTCCCGTGCCGGTGCGGCCTTTCGTCACCGATCGCGGGATCGGGCCCGGGCTCAAAGGCACGGATGCGCGCTTCGAGCGACGGGCGTTGCTCCACGGGAACGAGGACGATCACAGATGGCCAGGACACCCGTTTGCCTCCACGGGACAGCGGGCGAGCGCTCCCTTCGGTTCACCCGACCCGGCGGTCGCGCCCCTGAACCGGGACTGAACCGCCCTTGAACCGACCCCGAAGCGCCCCCGCCCTCGCACGGTCAGCCAGCCCCGCCGCGCCGCCTGCACCCGGCCTGGAACCGGGCCTCCGTATTCAGGGGCCTGCATCAGACGGGTGATGCGTCGGCGGACCGTGTGCGCGTGGATGTCGAGGCGCCGGGCCATCGCCTCGCCCTTCAGGCCGGAGACGAGCATGGTCAGCAGTTCCCGGTCCTCGTCCGTGATTTGGTCGTGCCTGACGGACCCGATGGAGACGGCCCGCGCCCAGACCGACTCGAAGAGCGGCACCAGCGCGTTACTCAGGAGTGAGTCGCTCACCACCAGGACGGCGGCGTCGGGTCCGCCGCGTCGGTCGGCGGCAGCAGGGTCACCCGTCGGTCCACCGTGATCAGTTTCGTCGGCAGATCCCTGCGGTGTCCGGACGACCGCGTATACCGCCCCGGCGATGCCGTTCGCCAGCAGGAACGCATCCTGCCGTACCGCCTGATGACCCGCGGCACCCCCTGAGCCCGCCCCGAGGGCCGTGGGAACGGGATGCACTTTCCCACGGCCCGGCCGGACGCGGATCAGCGGAGTCCGGCGAAGAGATCGTTCTCGGGTACGGCCGCGCCGGTGGCGTCCTTGACACGTACGAAGGTCTCCATGCCCATCAACTCGCCGAACCTCTCCCTTCCCATCCTGAGGAAGAAGATGTTCTCGCCCTGACTGGCATGCGCGGCCAGCGCATCGAACTTCTGACCGCTGAACGCGGTGGTGTCCACCCACGTGGTGATTTCATCGTCGGGGAGGCCGATCTCGGCCATCGCGGCGGCCTCGGCAGGATCCGGCTCCGGCACGTCCTCCTGAAACTCGCGCATCGTCTCGCCGAACCGCTGCATCGTCGAACGGGGCATCGTCGTCCAGTACACCTTCGGTGTCAGCGTGGTCATCTCCAGCGCCGCCATCGTGATGCGGTGGGTCTGGATGTGGTCGGGGTGACCGTAGAAGCCGTTCTCGTCGTAGGTGACGACCACATCGGGCCGGTAGTACCGCATGAGTTCCGCCAGCCGGGCGGCTCCCTTCTCCACAGGGGTCTGCCAGAAGGATCCGGGAGCATCGTTACCGGGCCAGCCGATCATCCCGGAGTCCGCATAGTCCAGCATCTCCAGATCGCTGACTTTCAGGACGTCACAGCTCGCCCGGAGTTCCTGAAGGCGTATCGCGGCGACAGCCGCCGGATCGTGCCCGGGGTCGCCCGGCTTGACACCCCCCGGTCCGTCCCCACAACCGCCGTCTGTACACGTCACGAGAACCGTGCGGATGCCTTCCGCCGCGTACCGCGCGAGGACCCCTCCGGTTCCCGTGGCCTCGTCATCGGGGTGGGCGTGCACCGCCATGAGGGTCAAAGGCCTGTCAGTCATCAAAGGGTCCTCCCGCAGAGATACGTTGTGGTCCGGATTCGCGGCGGGCATGCCGCGACTCCAGGGCTCGAATCCTCACGGGGCGGGTGGCCCCGCGCTCTCCGTGCCCCCGCCCGTGCGGCGCCGGTCCCTCGGTCGATGCAACCGTTCCGACCGGGCCGCCTGTTCCCGACGCAGGCAGTCCGGATCGGCCGGCGGTCGACGCCGTCGTACTTCCGCGCCGCCCGTACCTCGGTTTCGCCGAGCTCGATCTGGCCCGTTCAATGCGGGCCCGCTCCGATGCATCGCACATCCGGTCCGGTCGGCGGGGGCTGCGCCCATGTGCTGCGGGCTGCGAGGAAACGGCCACACCCGCCGGCCACTGTCCCGGGGCAGCGGGTAGCGGCCGTTTCGCGGTCCTGACCAGGGCGACCAGGTAGGGGGCGTCCTGCTGTGACCGCGTGTTCTTCCGGAGCCGCAATCCGTTTCAGGGAGCGGGCGGAAGCGACAGGCACCGTCGGCTCCTCAGGAACACCACGTTCAGGCCAAGCCGGGCCTCGCTCCGGTGGGCCCGCCCGCAACTGTGAACAGGTCCACGACGAAGATCAGCGTCGAGCCCGGCGGGATCAACGGAGAGGGCGACTGATCGCCGTAACCGAGGCGCGGGGGAACGATGATCTCGCGCCGGCCGCCGACCTTCATCCCCCTCACCCCCCGGTCCCAGCCTTTGATGGCCCTGCCACCGCCCACGGCGAACTTGAACGGCCGCCCGCCCTCCCAGGAGGAGCCGAACTCACTTCCGGACGCGAACGTGACCCCTACATAGTGAACCTGGACGACCCTGCCCGGCTGTGCCTCCGCGCCATCCCCGACCACGAGGTCACGGATCGTCAGCTCGGTGGGCGCGGCACCCTCCGAAACCTCAATCCCGGGCTTCGTCAGCTCGCTCATCACGCTCCCATCGCTCGCCACCGGAATTCCTCGCACGGGCCGGGAAATCCATTGCCATGTCCCGAGATCATTTGACATATCATCAGATCGCGGGATCTCCCCATGCACCCCAGAGCCTACTCACCCAAACCGCCATCAGTATGCGCTCCACCTGCACCGATGCACTAAATCACCGGCATTGCAGCTCACACAGGCATTCTCCCTCTCCACGTTCGCCGCTCTGGGCAACCCGGCATCGCGGGCGACCTGTGGCAGGAGGGTTCATCCGCGCCTTTGCCGCGCCAGCGCCACGTGTCCAGCGTGCCGCTGATGCCCGGCAGAGCGACCACGCGCCGTCGTCCACCACGCCCAAGGGGCGGCCAGGCATCGGGACCGCGTGGCCTCACACCCGGGATCTCAGCACGTCGACCTCACAGCCCGGCGCGAACGGGTCGAAGCCGTGCTCGGTCAGCCAGCGAACTGCCAGCAGGCTTCGCAACGACCACCACGCGTGGATCACGTCGAGGTTGATGTCGGTGCCATAGCCGGCGAGGACGTCGTCGAGGTGCTCCTCGTGTCCGAGCGTGAAGGTGGCGAGGTCGTACAGAGCATCACCCTGGCCAGCCTCGGACCAGTCGATAATCCCCGTCACCCTGTCGCCGTCGACGAAGACGTGCGCGATCTGCAGGTCGCCGTGCGTGAACGCCGGAGTCCACGGCCGGAGCGCGGCCTCGGCGACCCGGCGGTTACAGGTGACCAGGTCGGCGGGCAGGAGGCCGTTCGCCACGAGCAACTCGCACTCGTCGTCGAGTTCCGCCGCCAGCGCGACGTCGCTCTGGCCGGCCCGGACGGGCCGGGGCGGCAGCGGCGCTTCGTGCAGCTGCCGGATGGCGGCGCCCGCCGCGGCCCACGCCGCCGGCGACCCGGTTGACGGCCCGCCGAGGCGCCCAAGCGTCGTCCCCGCAAGTGCGGCGATCGCGAGTACGTGCGGCTTGCGCCACAGGACCTCCGGCGTCGGGACCGGCGCGAGGGACATCGTCGCGAACTCGACGTCGATACGCGCCTGATCGGCGTCCACCTTCAGGAACACGTCGCCGACACGCAGGGTCGCCCGCTCGGAATGGGCGACGACGATTTTGACCTCGTCCATGGGCGAACAGTATCCCGGAGGTGATCGCCGACGTCGCCTGGACCAGCGCACACGATGACGCAGCTGATCACATCCCGCTACCTGACAGCCTCGTGCGCAAAGCCAACCCTCGGTCAGGTCGAGCCCACTACTTTCGTCAGAAGTCCTCACAAGCGAACACCGTTGCAGGTCAGCACGAGTACGCATCCGCTTCGATCCCTTCCTGACTTCTGGCATGTCCGGGCGTGAGCGCGAGGGGAAGGCCGACTGCCCGGCCTTCCTCGGTGCACAGCCTGACCTCACGGGCGAGCAGGCCGCCGACGACGACAAGTGCGGCCCGGCGTTGACTGCGGCGGACGGCTCGTCATGGGCGACGCCCACCTGGGCTCACAGGACACCCCGGTCCGCGGCGGGCCGCGGTGAAGCACGGCCGTCCGGGCTCGCTGTGACGCGTAGGAGAGCAAGTTGTCGGCGAATGGCCGCCCCGGCGCGTACGCCACCCAAGGTGGCAGTGACGCGTGGGGAGGTCGGACATGGGCGGATGCCGGTCCGCTCCGACGAGGGAGCAAGCCACTGCTAGCGTTGCGAAGCGTGGATGACAGCGTGTACGTGGGCAACGCCGGCAAGGACGCGGCTCTGGACCGGGGGTGGCTTCTCGGGCACTTCAAGGACGTGGACGATCCGCGCCACAGCCGGGCCGTGGAGATCAAGTGGGGTGTCCACCCCCGCGGCGACGAGCGAGCACAGTGGGTCGAGGACGAGAGACGGGCAGCACTCCTGGTCCTCATCAGCGGGCGCTTCAGGGTCGACTTCCCCGGCCACAGCGTTCTTCTGGAAGAGCAAGGTGACTACGTCGTGTGGGGACGGGATATCGGTCACTCGTGGTTCGCCGAGGAAGAGTCCGTGCTGCTGACCGTTCGCTGGCCGTCCGTGCCCGGATACGCGGTGCCGGAGAGGAAGCGGGGCCGGCTGCCGAGCTGAGGCCTCCCGTTTGGATCATGCCGGACCCCACGAGCCCGGCATGATCCAAACGAAAGACCCCAGCGCCGTGTGGCACCGCCCGCCTCGAACCCGCCTGCGGCCGCCCGGTGCGATCACCGTCGGCAACCGCGAATGGTCGCCTCGCTCCAGGTGAGGGGCCCCGAAGATCCCGGACAGGGACCCAATAGGGTTGCCCTGAACAGGAAACGAGGAAGTAGGAGTGGCACCACCCAGTAAGTATTCACCGGAGTTCCGCGAGGAAGCTGTACAGATCGCTCTCCGGTCCAGCAAGACCATCTCCGAGACAGCTCGTGAGCTCGAAATCAATCCGGAGACCCTCCGAGGCTGGGTGAAGA
This sequence comes from Streptomyces sp. SM11, assembly GCF_002910905.1. Classification (GTDB taxonomy): domain Bacteria; phylum Actinomycetota; class Actinomycetes; order Streptomycetales; family Streptomycetaceae; genus Streptomyces. The sequence continues at coordinate 13,329 of NZ_NEUE01000259.1, forward strand.
AGCACCAGAAACAGCATGAGCCGGCTGCCGATGCGGAACTGTCGTTGAGCGAACGGGCTCGCCTTAAGGAACTCGAACGACGCATTCGCGAAGTCGAGATGGAGAACGTCTTCCTGAAAAAATGCGCGGCGTACTTCGCGAAGGATCCCCGGTAGCAAGCAAGTACGAGTTCATCGATGAGATGCGGCTCGACACGGTGGAGTACGCATATAGCGTCGAGTTCATGTGCGATCACCTCGACGTGTCCAGATCCGGCTACTACAGCTGGCGCGGCCGCCCGGAATCCGCGACGGCCCAGCGGCGCGACAATGTGAAGCTGCTCATCCGTAAGGCATTCGACGATGCTGACAGCACGTACGGCTACCGGCGCGTCCACGCCCAGCTGCACCGCTGGGGCCATACCGCGGGCCTGGAGCTGGTCCGCCGGCTCATGCGCGAGCTGGGCCTTGAGCCCTGCCAGCCGAAGCCGAAGCCGAAACGCTTCGGCCTCACCCAGCACGCACCCGGCCCGGTACCGGATCTCGTCGGCCGGAACTTCACTGCCGACGCGCCGGGAGTGAAACTTGTCGATGATATCACCTACATTTCGACCGGAGAGGGGTGGCTGTATCTGGCGACCGTCATCGACTGCTGCACCAAGGAAGTCATCGGGTACGCGATGGGCGACCACTATCAAACCCCTCTCATATCCCGGGCCATCCGCAATGCGGCACGGAACAGAAAGTTCACGCCAGGTGCAATATTCCACTCCGATCGTGGAAGTAACTACATGTCAGCCGAGTTCGGGAAGACGCTGGGTCAGCTCGGGCTCCGCAAATCAGCCGGCCGCACCGGAATCTGTTTCGACAACGCCATGGCCGAGTCGTTCTTCAGTGTCCTGAAGAACGAACGTGTATCACGGATGACTTACCTGACCCGCGAGGCAGCCCGGCAGGACATCACCCGCTACATCGAATTCTGGTACAATCACAAACGCCTTCACTCGGCAGTTGGCTACCGTCCTCCGCGCGAAGTACACGCCGAGCATCAGAAGTTGCGAATCGCCGCGTGAAATCAACGGCCGA
>NZ_NEUE01000260.1 GCF_002910905.1 Streptomyces sp. SM11
CTGCCGACCAGGAGCAGGACCCGGGATCCGTACACCCGGCCGTTGCGCCGCAGCAGATCGCCGCAGGCCACGGCGAGCCCGGCGGCGGCGCGCCGCATCAGGGCGCCCTCCGGCAGTCGCTGCATGAGGGCGGCCTCGGCGGCCCGTACGGTCTCCACGCTGTAGGCACGTCGCATGGGTCCAACCCTCCGCGATCACGCGGACCGACGCCACCCCCGTACGCCCACCGCGCGGGCAGCGGGCTCACCCCCGCGGTGGTCACCCCTCCGCGATGACCACCGCCGACGCCACGCCCGCGTCGTGGCTGAGCGAGACGTGCCAGCCACGCACGCCCAGTTCGGCGGCGCGGGCGGCGACCGTGCCGCGTACCCGCAGCCGGGGCTGCCCGCTCTCCTCGACCCAGACCTCCGCGTCGCTCCAGAGCAGCCCACCGGGTGCGCCGATCGCCTTGGCCAGGGCCTCCTTCGCGGCGAACCGGGCGGCGAGCGAGGCGATTCCGCGCCGCTCGCCGCTGGGCAGCGTCAGCTCGCTGCCGACGAACAGCCGGTCGGCCAACTGGGGCGTACGCTCCAGCGCCGCGCCGAACCGCTCGATCTCGGCCACGTCGATCCCGACCCCAATGATCACGGCCCCACCCTCGCTGTTCCTGTCGCGCTCGCGCCCCGGTGCGCCCCGGGCCGCTCGCTCACTCCACCGTCACGGACTTCGCCAGGTTGCGCGGCTGGTCCACTTCGTTGCCGCGGGCCGTCGCGAGCTCGCAGGCGAAGACCTGGAGGGGCACGGCGGCGACCAGCGGCTGAAGCAGCGTAGGCGTTGCGGGGACGGTGATGAGGTGGTCGGCGTACGGGACGACGGCCTCGTCGCCCTCCTCGGCGACGACGATGGTGCGCGCGCCCCGGGCCCGGATCTCCTGGATGTTGGACACGATCTTGTCGTGGAGCACCGAACGCCCGCGCGGCGAGGGGACGATGACGACGACCGGGAGGCCCTCCTCGATGAGCGCGATCGGCCCGTGCTTCAGCTCGCCGGCCGCGAAGCCCTCGGCGTGCATGTAGGCGAGTTCCTTGAGCTTGAGCGCGCCTTCGAGGGCCACCGGGTAGCCGACGTGCCGGCCGACGAACAGGACGGTGTCGTGGTGGGCGAGGGACCGGGCCAGTTCGCGCACGGGCTCCATCGTCGTCAGGACGCGGTCGACCTCCCCGGAGACGGCGGAGAGCTGGCGCACCACCGCACGGATCTCGTCGCCCCATTTGGTGCCGCGCACCTGGCCGAGGTAGAGCGCCACGAGGTAGCAGGCGACGAGCTGGGTGAGGAACGCCTTGGTGGAGGCGACGGCGACCTCGGGCCCGGCGTGCGTGTAGAGGACGGCGTCGGACTCGCGCGGGATCGTCGAGCCGTTCGTGTTGCAGATGGCGAGCACCTTCGCGCCCTGCTCGCGGGCGTGCCGCAGCGCCATCAGGGTGTCCATGGTCTCGCCGGACTGCGAGATGGCGACGACGAGGGTGCGCTGGTCCAGGATCGGGTCGCGGTAGCGGAACTCGCTGGCCAGTTCGGTCTCGCAGGGCAGCCGGGTCCAGTGCTCGATGGCGTACTTGGCGATCATCCCGGCATGGAACGCGGTGCCGCAGGCGACGATGACGACCTTGTCGACCTCCCGCAGTTCGGTGGCCGGGATGCGCACCTCGTCGAGGTGGAGCGCGCCCTCCCCGTCGATCCGGCCGAGGAGGGTGTCGGCGACGGCCCGGGGCTGGTCGGCGATCTCCTTGAGCATGAAGGAGGCGTGGCCGCCCTTCTCGGCGGCGGACGCGTCCCAGTCGACGTGGTACTCGCGCACCTCGGCGAGCTCCCCGTCGAACCCGGTGACGACGACGCCCTCGCGGCTCAGCTCGACGACCTGGTCCTGGCCCAGCTCGACGGCGGACCGGGTGTGCGCGATGAACGCGGCGACATCGGAGGCGAGGAACCACTCGTCCTGTCCCACGCCCACGACGAGCGGTGAGTCGCGTCGGGCGCCGACCACCACGTCCGGCTGGTCCGCGTGCACGGCGACCAGGGTGAACGCCCCCTCCAGCCGCCGGCACACCTGGCGCATCGCGTCCGCGAGGTCCCCGCCCGCCGAGAACGCCTCGGCCAGCAGATGCGCGACGACCTCGGTGTCCGTCTCCGACTCCAGGGCGTGCCCGCGCCCGGTCAGCTCGCGGCGCAGGGCCGCGAAGTTCTCGATGATCCCGTTGTGGACGACGGCGACCCGGCCCGCGTTGTCCAGGTGGGGGTGGGCGTTCACGTCGTTGGGCGCCCCGTGCGTCGCCCAGCGGGTGTGCCCGATGCCGGTCCGCCCGGCCGGCAGCGGCCGGGACCCCAGCTCCTTCTCCAGATTGACGAGCTTGCCCGCCTTCTTCGCTGCGGCGAGCCCGCCGTCCGCGAGAACGGCGACGCCCGCCGAGTCGTACCCCCGGTATTCGAGGCGCTTGAGTCCCGCGACGACGACGTCCTGCGCCGACTGCCCACCGACATAACCCACGATTCCGCACATAACGGCACCCTACGGCCGGAGGCGCCTCGTGCGAGGAATGTTGGTGACATACCATTCTTTGTACATGCCCCACATCGGATGACGCGCGACGGGAGGGCCGGACATGTCGGTGACACAGATCGACATAGACGATGAAGCTCTGGAGCGGGCGATGGCCCTTTCCAAGGCGCGGACGAAGAAGGAAACGGTCAACATCGCCCTGCGCTTCTACGCCGAACAGCAGGAGCGCGCGGCACGCATCGGCCGCCACTTCGAGCGCGCACGCACCTGGGGCGCGGTCGAGGACGCCGAGCGGCGGCACCGGGCGGAGAAGGACGGCCGGTGATCTACCTGCTCGACACGTCGGGCCTCGTACGGCTGCTCTCCGACACCACCTTGCAGTCGGCGTGGTCCACCGCGATCGAGGCCGGAACGGTCGCCTCCTGCTATCCGCAGCGAGCGGAGTTCCTGTACGGCGCGCGGAACGCGCGCGAGTACGACGAGATCGTGGAGATGTTCGCCGACCTCTGCCCGGACGTCTCCGTACCGAAGAGCGCGGGTCGCTGGGTCACCTCGGTCCAGCACCGCATGGCACGTGCCGGACACCATCGCAGCGCCTCCGCCGTGGACCTCGTCATCGCGGCCACGGCTGCTCATCACGGCCTGACGGTCCTTCATGACGACCTCGACTACCGGACGGTCGCCCGGCACGCCCCCGATCTCGTCGAACACAGCGTCCGTGACGTGGCCTGAAGCTCCGGTGCGGACCGCTGCGGAGAAGTAGCCGCACCGGAGCGGGACCGGCCCGTCAGGAGCAGTACTGCGCCTCCTTGCCGATCGACCGGTACATGCAGTCCGCGTTCTCGATCAGCTGGAGCACCGCGTCCCGGTTCCGGGACGTCTCGCGCTCGATGACCTCGTCGGGCGGATAGAAACCGCCACCCCAGAACGAGCGGGGATACATCTCGAAGGTGTAGCCGAAGATCTTCTGCGAGCCCCACAGCCAGTCGTCGATGGACCCGTCGGTGATGTACAGGTCGCTGGACTGCTCGGCGGTGTATCCGTTGCTCGCGGCCATCTTGCGGCCCACGGCGGCGAACGCGTCACGGTCGTCGGCGGTCATGCCGGGGGCGGTGTCGCTGTAGGTGTAGCCGAAGGGCCACAGCACCAGTTCGCTGTACGTGTGGAAGTCGATGGCCGCCGTGATCTGCTGCTTCCCGCCGATCACCCGGCTGCGGACGAAGTCCGCCACGACCCTCGTCTCGGGAGCCGACTCGGCCGCGGCCCCGCGGTAGGTCTCCGACGACGGGCTGGAGGAGGAGCCGCCGCAGCAGCCCCACTTGTAGGCCCAGTTGCGGTTGAGGTCGGTCCCCACGGCGGTGGAGCCGGAATTGGGCTGACGGTTCTTGCGCCAGCTGCGGTACGAGCCCGAGGCGATGTCGTACTCGCCGCCGTCCGGGTTCATGTCCGGCACGACCCACAGCTCGCGGCCGTCGACCGCCCGGGTGATCCGGGAGTCGGAACCGTAGCCCTGGCCCAGTTCACGGAGCAGGTAGAGCGCCATCTCGACGGTCAGGTGCTCGCGGGCGTGCTGGTGGGCGGTGAACAGGACCTCGGGTTCGGCCTCGTCGGTGGCGACGTTGTCGCTGACCTTGACCGCGATGATGTCGCGGCCCTGGTAGGTCTTTCCGATGACGCGTTTACTCATGATCGAGGGGTTCGCGGCGATGCGCGCGTCGATCGCCGCGTTCATCTCGGCGTAGTTGTGGTAGCGGGAGTCGGCGGGCGGGAAGTCGAGGGCGCTCACGCCGTCCGCCGCGTGCGACTCGGCGGCCGGGGCGGGCAGGGCCTCCAGCACGTGGCCGCGCGCCCGGAGCTTCCGGGCCTGGGCGGCGTCGGCGGTGATCACGACGCCGTGGCCGTGGACCTCGTCGATCGAGACGCCCGCGCGGGCGATGTCGGTGCGGGCGGCGGGGGTGGTGCGCCCGGTGATCTCGTACTGGAGCGTCCGCTCGTCCGCGGCGACGGCCGCGTTCGGGGCCGGCGTCCCCGCGGTCGCCACGGCGGTGGCGGGGGCCGCGAGGCCGAGGGCGAGCAGGACGGCGAGGGCGGCGTTGCGTCGGGTCTTCGTCGGCCGGGGTCTCCGTGCGGTGACGAGTCGCATGCTGGCATCTCCTGGGTCCGTCGGGGTGGGGGGTGAAGCTGTGCGACGGGCACAGGATGAACTCATGTCATGACCGGGTCAAGATGATGGTTCCGGCCATCCCCTCCTGTTCGGCTCCTGTTCGGCCGATCGGGAATCGACAGGAATTCACCCTGTTCCCTCCCGCCCCGCCCCCGCCTACTCCTGTTCCTACTCCTGCTCCCCCAACTTCCGCCGCAGCGCGGCCCGCTCCGGCTCGGTACCCGCGAGTTCCAGCGCCTCCCGGTACGCGCCGGCGGCCTCCCCGTCCCGCCCCAGCCGGCTCAGCAGGTCACCCCGCGCCACCACGTACGGCGGGTACGCCCGCAGCCGGGGCTCTCCCGCCAACGCGTCGAGCAGCGCGAGACCGGCCCCCGGCCCGTCCCTCATCGCCACCGCCACGGCACGGTTCACCTCCACCACGGGGGACGGGGTGAGCGTGCGGAGCACGTCGTACAGGGCCACGATCTGCGGCCAGTCCGTGGCCGCCACGTCCGGCGCCTCGTCGTGCAGGGCTGCGATGGCGGCCTGTACCCCGTAGGGCCCGGCCGGCCCGCCCGTCAGCGCCTGTACGACCAGGGCGCGGCCCTCCTCGATCATCGGCCGGTCCCAGCGCCCCCGGTCCTGGTCCTCCAGGAGCACCGGCTCACCTTCCGGGCCGGTCCGCGCGTCGCGCCGGGCGTGGACGAGGAGCAGCAGCGCGAGGAGCCCTGCGCCCTCCCGTTCGGCGGGCAGCAGGCGGTGCAGTATCCGGGCCAGCCGGATCGCCTCCCCGGCCAGGTCGAGCCGCTGGAGACGGGGCCCCGAACTGGCCGCGTACCCCTCCGTGAAGACCGAGTAGACGACCTGGAGCACCCCGGGCAGCCGCTCCGGCAGTTCGTCGGGGCCCGGCACCCGGAACGGGATCCTGGCCTCGCGGATCTTCTTCTTCGCCCGCACGATGCGCTGGGCCATGGTCGGCGTCGGCACGAGGAACGCCCGCGCCACCTCCGGCGTGGTCAGCCCGGCGAGGCACCGCAGGGTCAGGGCGGCGCGGTCCTCGGCGGCGAGGGCGGGGTGGGTGCAGGTGAAGAACAACTGGAGCCGGTCGTCCGGCAGTTCACCGGCTCCGGACGTGTCGGCGGCGGGGGCGGGCTCGGCACGCTCCGCGTCCGCCCTCAGGACGGCGAGCCGGGCCGCGTACGCCTGGTCGCGCCGCAGCCGGTCCACCGCCCGACGCCGGGCGGTCGTCAGCAGCCAGGCCCCGGGCCGGGCGGGGACGCCCTCGGCGGGCCAGTGCCGCAGCGCGGCCTCGATCGCCTCGGACGTCACCTCCTCGGCCAGGTCGAGGTCCCCGAACCGGCGGACGAGGGAGGCGAGCAACAGCCCGCGCTCCTCCCGGAACACCGCCTCGACGGCTGCGGCGGCCACGCCGCCCTCCTTCAGGAACCCGTCCTCCCCCGGGACAGCGCCCTCGCCCGGCACGGCTCTCAGGCCCCGAAGTCCGCGACCGGCCGGACGACGACCGAGCCGCCGTCGCGCGAGCCGGGGCAGCGCGCGGCCCAGTCGAGGGCGGCGTCGAGGTCGGGCACGTCGATCACGAGGAACCCGCCCAGCAGCTCCCGCGTCTCCGCGAACGGCCCGTCCGTCACGGTCCGCTCCCCCGTGGGCGAGACCCGCACGGTGGTCGCGGTCACCAGGTCGGCCAGCGACTCCCCGGAGACGTGGATGCCCGCGTCGCGTACGTCCTTGTCGTAGGCCATCCAGTCCTCGACGGTGCACTGGGGCGCACCGCCCTGCTCGTCGACGGCCCCGCTGTGGATCAGCAGCATGTACTTCATGGTCGGCTCCTTCTCGTCCGTGTGCCACGTGTGTCGCGCCCGCCGTGCGGGTCGCCCTACACGATGACGACGAACGGGACCGGGCCCGATCGACACGCCGCCAGGATATTTTTGACGCCGCCGGATCACGCCTCCAGATCACGACGGGATCCGGCGGCCGACCGATCCGGCCGCGCGGGCCCTCTTGTCGCACCGGGTGGCGACGTGGTGGCGGTTGCGGCGTGAGTGGTCGGCAGTCACTGCCGTGCGGAGCCGCCTCGGGCCGCGGCACGCAGCACGGCTGCCCCCGCAGGCGTCAGGCTGTGGAGCACGTTCGCCCCGTTCCGGCTGCTGGTGACGAGCCCCGCGTCGCGCAGCGCCGTGGCGTGCCTGCTGGCCGACGAGGCGGACACGCCCGCCGCGCGAGCGATCTCCCCGGTCGTGGCGCCGGCCGCGGCGGTGACCAGAGCCGCGGCACGAGCGCGGCCCAGTAACGCGGTCAGCGACGCCGTACCGGACAGGTCCGCGAATTCCGGTCCCGCCGCGGAGGCGGGAGGCTCGTAGCACACCGGATAGCAGACGACCGGTGGCAGGTCCGGAGACGCGAGGCTGATCGGGTTGTTCCAGGAGAAGTACGAGGGGGCCAGGGTCAGCCCGCGGCCGTCGAGATACAGGTCGCGGTCCTCGGCGGGGTAGTCGAGGTGCAGGACGGGGCTGCTCCAGCGCATGGTGGACCCGAGCCTGCTGAGCATGCCCTCGGTCCCGCCGTCCAGGAGTTCACGGCCGCGTGCGGTTCGCTCGGCCTCGACGCCGGCCTGCACCTCCTCCTCGTACGGAGCGATGACCGCTTCGTGATACGCCTTCAGGACTCCGGTGAATTCCCTGCGTGCCGCCGGCTCGGCCAGCCGCGGGGCCCAGGAGGGCGCTCCGACGGTCCTGTCGAGGATGGCCACCTCGCTCAGCACCTGCCGGGGCGAGGTGGCGAGGATCGCATCCAGCCCCGCGTCCAGCCCTCCGCCGGATTCGGCCGGAGTCAGAAAGTCCGGGAAGTAAACGCCCTTGGGGAACATCGGCAGGAGCACGGTGCGCAGGGCGCTCTCCAGCCCCTTGTCCCGCAGCCGGTGGCGTGCGGTGCGGTACCAATGTGCGTACGCCCAGCGACCCCGCCGCGTCTGGAATCGCTGCAGGCTCATCGCGATCTCCCAGAGTGGATCGGGCCCGCCGGTGAACCGTGTCCTGGCGAGGTCGGCATCGCCGAAATGGATGCGGAGCAATTCATTCCCCCCGGATGAGCTCAGTATTTGCAGTCCACTGCAAGAGTGTGGCCAACCGCTCGTCTCTGGGCAATCGTAGGACGCGCAGGGCACCGGAGGGATCGGGGAGAGTTCCAGGATGAAGCGAGCGTTCGCAGCCGCAAGCACGGCCGCATTGATCGTGGTGGGTGCGGTGGCAGGCTGCACCACGAACGGGAACGACCCTTCCGTGTCCGACGGTTCACAGCAGGACATCGCGTCCACTAACGCCACGGGAGAGGCCAGGGAGCTGACGGACGCCGAGCAGATCCTGGTCCAGCGTGCGGAGCAACTCCTCGTCAAGAAGTGCATGGAGAACGAGGGCTTCCGTTACTGGGTGGGGCCGATGCCGACCGTCGACGACCTCAAAGGCGGCGGGTACATGGTGACCGACGTCGCCTGGGCGAAGAAGCACGGATACGGCAGCCGACTTCAGGAGAAGGTCCAGGAAGCCCAGCGGAACGACCCCAACCACAGCTACGCCAACGCGCTCCCCGAGAAGGGCCGCATCCGGTACAGCGAGACCCTGGAAGGCACCCCGTCGAGCGGCATGCTGACCGCCGAACTGCCCGGGGGCGGCACCGTCAAGACACCCGATGCCAGCTGCCAGGTCGACGCCAAGCAGCAGCTCTACGGGGACTTCGCGACCTGGTTCCGGGCCGAGAAGACAGCCACCAACCTGTCCGGCCTGTACGTGCCGGACCTCCTCGACGACAAGCGCTTCGTGAGTGCGGTCGAGGAGTGGTCGACATGCATGGCCAAGGCGGGCCACGCATACGCCGACCCGCCGGCGATCCGCGAGGAACTCCCCGAACTCGCCGGAGGACAAGACGCGGACGAGGCGTTCGCCATCGAGGTGGACCTGGCGGTCGCCGAAGCCACCTGCGCCACCAGCTCGTCCCTGTCCGAGACCGCCCGCACGCTCGAAGCGGAATACCGCGACAAAAAACTCGGGCGCTACAGCAAAGACATCGCCGCGTATCAGCACATGAGCCTCACCGCACTTGCCCGGGCCGAGGACATCACGGACTCGACGGCCTGACACCGCCCCGGCCCGACCGCCCGGCCCGACCGGCCCGGGCCCACCGACTTCCGCGGCACCACGGCCGCGGGACACCCGCCCAGCACACCACCGCACAAGGAGCGATTCAGCATGCGTAAAATCCTGGCCACCGCCGCCACCCTCAGCCTCGCGGGCCTCGGCGCGATCGTCCCCGCGACCAGCGCGCAGGCGGCGTCCGCGGCGTGCGACACCGCCTGGCGGAACGGGGGATCGGGTTATGTCTTCGCCTACAACCTCACCAACTGCAGCGGCTACTTCGGCAAGGCCAGCGGCAACGACGCGAACTGGGGCAACTCCGCCGGCGGATTCCAGGGCTCCGACAACAACAGGGCATCGTCGATCGTGCACAAGGGCACGTCCGGGATGGCCGTGAAGGTCTACAGCGGAACGGGCTACTCCGGCGGGCACACCTGCCTCAAGAAGTCCGAGTACTACATGAGCAGCCTCATCGGCCACAAGTTCAACAACGGCGTGTACGTGAACAACGCCATCAGCTCCCACAAGTGGGTGTGGGAGTCCTCCTGCAGCAAGTTCCTGGACTCCTGACCTGACCGTCCTTCCGCGCGGCTGACCTCGCGCGCCCCCTCCATGGCCTGCCGGCCTACCGCCGGCAGGCCATCGGCCGGCCCTCGCGGATCGTGCGGCAGGGCCGGGCGCAACCGAGGGGACCGGGCCCCGAACGACGTTCGACGACCCACCCGCCCCGGCCACCCGCCCGACATCGTGGTGAGCCTTGGTGAGCGTCCCGGCGCATGCTTGTCGAACACACGGCCCCGGCCTCCGGCCTGCGGCCGACGGCCTCCGACTTCGGGGAGTTCTCATGCGCAGCATCGTTCTGGGCGCTATCGGCACGGCCTGCGTGGCCGTGGTGACCCTCGGCACGGGCCACGCGGCGGCGGCCCCGGCCACCACCGCTCCGCAGGGATCCGGCTGGGAACCGGCCCCCTCGGCCCCCTGGGACGTCGCGGCGGGCGAGCGGTGCGCGTTCGCCATCCACGGCGAGCCGATCGTGGACGAGGTCGTCCGGCGTGAACTGCCCCCGCCCGCCGAGGGCGTCACCCGCAGCGCGTACAAGGGCGACCTCGTGGTCCGGGTGACGAACAAGGAGACCGGCGCCCACTACGACGCCGACGTGAGCGGCTCCGCCCTGGTCGACGTGCACGCCTCCGGGGCCCAGTTCTGGCGCGTGGCAGGCCCGGCGCTGGTGGGTGTCGGGGACGGCAACCTCGCCCGGGGCATGTACGTCGTCGACGGCGTCTACACGATCGGCATCAGCCCGACGGGCAGCAAGACCGTGACGGGCCCGGTGGTCGCCACGGACAGCATCTGCGCCCACATCGACCGGCCGAAAGCGGCACGGGGGCGTTGACGTCACACGCCGAGCAGCTGCGGCTCGCCGCCGTACGCACGGGTCTCGCGGCACTCCCCGCAGTGTCCCGGCACGGACGACCGGAAGGCCCGGTCGCAGTCGTCGCAGTTCTGCAGGGGGACAACAGGCACGGGGGCGGGCAGGGACGGCGGCAGCAGCGCGATGAGCCGGTGCCGCAACAGCTTCGCCGGGTGGCGGAGAGGTACGGGCGGATCATCGGTGAGCGCGGCGCGCACGGCGGCCGGCCGCACACCCCGCTCCAGCCAGGCGGCGACCCCGGGAGTGAGCACCTCCACGTCCCGCTCGGTGAGGGCGAAGAGGGGCGCGGTGGCCTGGAGCCCGGCGAGCAGGCGGGCTGCCTCGGCGAGCAGCGCGTCGCCGGGCCTGCGGGGGAAGGGCATCGGCGGGGGCGGCGGCTTGGGCGCGGTGGGCGGCGGCACGAGCCGGGACGGGGGCTCGGGCCGGGACTCCCGCACCGCGACGGGCTCCGGCGTCGGTACGTGGACGAGGGCGGGCGCGGGTACGGCAGCGGGGGCGGGGGCGGATTCGTGCTCTGGTACGCGAGCCGGTACGGGTGCGGGTACGGGCTCACACACGGGCGCGGCCTTCGGCTCCGGTTCGGGCGCGAGCGCGGTCTCCCGTACGGGCACGGGCGCGGGCGCGGCCTTAGTCTTCCGTACGGGCACGGGCACGGCTCCCCCGCTGCCCCCGGCAACCCCACCAGCCCCGACAACCCCCGCTCGCCGGGCCGCCGCCTCCGGGTGGTTGTACGACTCCGTGCGGGTGGCCACCCGCCCGCCCTGGACGCGTTCGCGGATGCGGCGCAGGAACCCGTGGTGCTCCAACTCCCGCAGCGCGGCGGCGATGCGCGCCTCGCTCTCCGGGAAGATCGCGGCGAGCGCCTTGACGCCGATGCGCCTCCCGGCGGGCAGCGACTGGATGTGGGTGCCGAGGCCGATGGCCAGCAGGGACATGCCCCGGTGCTGGGAGAGCCGGTTGGAGATGATCGAGTAGCCGTCGGTGAGCCGGATGTTGATGTGTACAACACCGGAGGACGGGGCGCGCGAGGGCGCGCTAACCTGCTGGGTATCCATCGGGAAGCTCCTACTTCCTCGGTGGTCAGGTCCTCGATCGGGATGCCAGTCCCGGCCGGGGGCCGTCTCATGTCTGGGGTGGTGGTCAGCGTGAGCATATGCCCGCCAACAGGTCATAAATCCAGCCCGGTTGGCACACTTCACCCGTGCGAGTGACGAGGCCCTCGCGGACTCACGCGCCCGCGCGCCCAGGGGTGGCAATTGGCCGGGTCAGGGTTGGGTTGGGTTATTTCCCCCGTACTCAAAGACAAGTACTCAAAAGCTCTTACGTCGCGGGTGGCCGCGACGCGGTCCACCACGTCGCGGCCACCCGCATCCCGGCCCACCGGATCGCGGTCCACCGGGTCGCGGCAGTCACGATCCGGTGAGAGCCACCTCCGCCCAGACGGTCTTGCGCGGGAACGGCCCGTGCTCCGTGCCCCACCGCACCGACAACGCCTCGACGAGCAACAGCCCGCGCCCGCTCTCGGAGTCGGCGGCCGGGGCCTGCTTCTCCGGGAGGCTCTCGCCCCGGGTGTCGACGACCTCGATTCGCAGGACGTCGTCGTACACGCTGAGCAGGATCCGGAAGTCCCGCCCCGGGACGTACCCGTGCAGCGCCGCGTTGGTCGCCAGCTCGCCGATGACGAGACCCGCGTCCTCCAGCGGCAGCCCCCAGGAGCGCAGTTGCTCGGTAGCCAGCAGGCGGGCGAGCCGGGCGCCCCGGCGGGTGGCGGAGAGCTGGACGGCGAACTGTCCGGTGCGCGCCCTCGGTTGGGTGATTCTTTGGTTCATGTCACTCAGAGTGTCCGGACGTATCTACTCTGAGAAGCACTGACGCGAGTACGGACAGTGACTGTCCCCGGTGTACCGGGCCCCGTCCCCGCCGTACGCGTCCGGCACACGCACACGGGTGGAGGCATCTGTCGCATGGCTGACATGGACAACCAGGACCGCGAGAACCGCACGGCGCTCGACGGGGACGACGAGGACCGGGACTTCGGCCTGGAGGACGACTCCGGCGCGGTCATCGCGGCGGTCGGCCGGCAGGTCAAGCTCTGGCGCGAGGCGGCCGGACTGCGGGCCGCCGAGCTGGGCACGGCCATCGGGTACAGCGAGAACCTGGTCTTCAAGGTCGAGGGCGGACGGCGCATCCCGAAGCCGGAGTTCCTGGACAAGACGGATGAGGCCGTCGGGGCGGGCGGCAAGATCTCGGCGATGAAGAAGGACGTGGAGGAGGCGCGGTATCCGAAGAAGGTCCGCGACCTGACGAAGCTGGAGGCGGAGGCTGTCGAACTCGGCGCATACGCCGGGGTCGTGATCCACGGGCTGCTCCAGACCGAGGAGTACGCGCGCGCCCTGTACCGCGAACGGCGGCCCGCGTACAGCGAGGACGACATCGAGCGCCTGGTGACCGCCCGGATGGCCCGGCAGGTGGTCTTCGACCGACGGCCCGCCCCTCTGCTGACCTTTGTCCAGGAGGAGTCGACCCTGCGCAGGCGGACCGGGGGCAGAATGGTCCTGCGGCGCCAGCTCGAACACCTGCTTGAGCTGAGCCAGTTGCGGCATGTCGAGATCCAGGTCATGCCGATGGAGGCGGAGGAGCACGCGGGTCTCGGCGGTTCACACCAAGTGCTTAAGCTCAAAGATGGAAAGACGGTCGGGCACAACGAGGTCCAGCTCATCAGCGGGCTGATCACCAACCCGCGCGAGGTGCAGATCCTGGAGATGCGGTACAACCTGATCCGGGCGCAGGCCCTCACTCCTCGGCTGTCACGGGAATTCATCGAGAAACTGCTGGGAGAGACATGAACAGCACCGAGCTGACCTGGTTCAAGAGCAGCTACAGCACCAACGACGGCCCTGATTGCATCGAGGTCGCCGCCGCCCCCGCAACCATCCACGTACGCGACTCCAAGCAACTCCCCACCGGCGGCCCGCACCTCGGCTTCGGCCCGGCCGCCTGGGCGGACTTCGTCACCTACGCCTCACAGGCTTGAGCCCACCAGGAGAGACATGAACAGCACCGAGCTGACCTGGTTCAAGAGCAGCTACAGCACCAACGACGGCCCTGATTGCATCGAGGTCGCCGCCGCCCCCGCAACCATCCACGTACGCGACTCCAAGCAACTCCCCACCGGCGGCCCGCACCTCGGCTTCGGCCCGGCCGCCTGGGCGGACTTCGTCGCGTACGCGTCGGAGGCCTGAGTCATGTCCGTACCACCGGCCGTGCGGGTCAAGGACTTCGACCACCTCGTCCTCAACGTCGGGGACGTCGAGCTGGCCCTCGCGTTCTACTGCGGGCCGCTCGGTCTGGAGCCGGTCCGGGTCGAGGAGTGGCGGGCGGGCGAGGTCCCGTTCCCCTCGGTCCGGGTCAGCCCGACCACGATCATCGACCTGCTCGACCGCCCGCGCGGCGAGTCGAACGTGGACCACATCTGCCTCGTCGTCGACCCGCTCGACTGGCAGGAGGTCATCGACTCCGGGGTGTTCACGGTGAAGGAGGGCCCGGTCCTCCGCTTCGGGGCCCAGGGCTCGGCCACCTCGGTCTACGTGCTCGACCCGGACGGCAACACGGTCGAGCTGCGCTGGTATCCGCAGGACGCGTAGGCCGGGCGGGCCCGCGCACGGAACGGGCGGACGGGCGGTGGAGCGTCTCGCGGGACGCCTCACCGCCCGTGAACCGTTCCGCCCGTGAACCGTTCCGGCCGCTGCGGGCAACAGGGGTGACAGCCACACCCACCGACGCACCCCTGGAGGCGCAGTGACCGGACCACCTCCGGCCCGCCCAGGCACCGAGGGCGAGGCGAGAGACGACGCGGACGTCATCACCCAGTCCCTCGACGAGCCCGAACTGTTCGCCGGGCTGTACGACCGGCACGCCCCGGACATCCACCGCTACGCCGCCCGCCGGCTCGGGGAGGGCCCGGCGGACGACATCACGGCGGAGACGTTCCTCATCGCGTTCCGCACCCGGGACCGCTACGACACCGCCCACCGGCTGGCCCGGCCCTGGCTGTACGGCATCGCGGCCAATCTGATCGGCAAGCACCGCCGTAGCGAGGTCCGCGCGCTGAAGGCGCTGGCCCGGACGGGTCACGACCCGGTGGCCGCGTCCTGGAGCGACCGCTCGGACGACCGGCTGGCCGTCCAGGCCCCCCTCGCGGGGGCACTGGCCGCGCTCTCCCCCGGCGACCGGCACGTCCTGCTGCTCGTCGCCTGGGCGGACCTCGGCTACCAGGAGGTCGCCGACGCGCTGCGGATACCGCTGGGCACGGTCAGGTCCCGGCTGAACCGGGCCCGCCGCAAGGTCCGCGAGGCGCTGAGCACCGATCCCGCGTTCACCTCGGCGTTCGATGCGACGCCCGCCACGACCGGACAGGAGCTGAACCCGTCATGGACGAAATGACCCAGCTGCGCGAGCTGCGCGCCGACGCCCCCGTACCCGACCGCGCCGACCTCGCTCCCGGCCGCGAACGCCTGACCGACGCCATCTCGGGCAGGAACCGCCGTGCCCGCAGGCTGTGGGCCGACTGGCGCATCGCCTCGCTCGGCGCGGTGGTGGCGATCACCGCGGCGGCGCTCTTCGTCACCCAGGTCGTCGGCATCTCCTCGCCCCGGCCAGCGGGGCCGGCGACCGTGGCGGGCGACCTCGACCTGTCCGGCCCGGAGGCCGCCCTGGGGCGGGCCGCCGACTTCCTGGAGCGGCAGGAGGTCCCTCCCGAGCCCCGGTCGGACCAGTGGATCTACACACGTGTCATAGACGGCAGGGACCAGGACCTGGAGTCGCTGAAGGACCTGCCGGACGACCTCGCCGAGCAGCTGGCCGAGAGCCTCGACCCCGACCAGTGGGTCCCGTACGACGACAAGGCCGCGGAGAACGACGCATCCGACACGGACTACCGGACCGCCCGCGAGTCCTACCGGATCGCCGCGGGACTGCCGGAGGACCCCGAAGCGCTCCTCGCGGAACTGCGGAAGGTCTTCCCCACCGGCAGCGGGCCCGACGGGCCCCCCGAAGCCAAGGACGAGCACAGCTTCCGCGCCCTGTCCGTTCTGCTGGAGTCGTATCCGCTCCCGCCGGACGCGATGGCCCGGATCTACCGGGCGATGGCCACGGTGGGGGGCGTGAAGGTGACCGACCACCTGATCCGGGACGCCTCCGGCCGCGAGGTCATCGCCGTGACCCGGAAGTACGACGGGAGCGACAGCCGGCGCGAGATCCTCATCGACCCGGTGGACTACAGCTACGCGGGAGAGCGCGACGTGGTCACCAGGACCCACGAGATCTCCGGCCCCGACGGCACCGAACCCATGGTCTCCAAGCGCGGCGACGTCCTGATCGACCTCGCGAGGACCAAGGCGGCCGTCGTCGACGCCAAGGGGCAGAAGCCCTGACCGTACGGCTCGCATCGAACTCGGGCGCGGGCCCGGTGTCCGGCACAGGGGAGCGGACACCGGACCCGCGGCCGTCCCACGCACCGCCCCCCGGCACCCACGTGACCGACCCCACCCCCCACTCCGTTCAAAGTCCCGCAACAATGAACAGGTGATCACCTCACCCGCACGGAGCCCCCACCGTCGCACCGAGCATGCGCCGACCCCCTACGTCGACCTCTCGCGCGACGAGTGGAGCGCACTGCGGGACAAGACCCCGCTGCCGCTGACCGCCGACGAGGTGGAGCGGCTGCGGGGGCTCGGGGACGTCATCGACCTGGACGAGGTGCGGGACGTCTACCTGCCGCTCTCCCGGCTGCTCAACCTGTACGTCCAGGCCACCTCCGGGCTGCGCGGCGCGCTGAACACCTTCCTCGGGGACGCCGGGAACGGGCACGGGGAGCAGCGCGGCACCCCGTTCGTCATAGGGGTCGCGGGCAGTGTCGCCGTCGGCAAGTCCACCAGCGCCCGTATCCTCCAGGCGCTGCTGGCCCGCTGGCCGGAGCACCCGAGCGTCGAGCTGGTGACCACGGACGGGTTCCTGCTGCCGATGAAGGAGCTCAAGGCGCGCGGGCTGACCTCCCGCAAGGGGTTCCCGGAGTCCTACGACCGGCGTGCCCTGACCCGCTTCGTCGCCGACATCAAGGCGGGCAAGGACGAGGTGACCGCCCCCGTCTACTCGCACCTGATCTACGACATCGTGCCCGACGAGCGGCTCACCGTGCGCCGCCCCGACATCCTCATCGTCGAGGGCCTCAACGTCCTCCAGCCCGCACTGCCCGGCAGCGACGGCCGCACCAGGGTCGGGCTCGCCGACTACTTCGACTTCAGCGTGTACGTGGACGCGCGCGCCGAGGACATCGAGACCTGGTACCTGAACCGCTTCCGCAAGCTGCGCGCCACGGCGTTCCAGGACCCGTCCTCGTACTTCCGCAAGTACACCCAGGTCTCCGAGGAGGAGGCGCTGGACTACGCGCGCACCATGTGGCGGACCATCAACAAACCGAACCTGCTGGAGAACGTGGCCCCGACGCGCGGGCGTGCCACCCTGGTGCTCCGCAAGGGGCCGGACCACAAGGTCCAGAAGCTGTCCCTGCGCAAGCTCTGACCGCTTCGGCCCGGAAGGGAAGGGCGGGCGGATCGCGACGAGCGTTCTCAGCGATGAGGAGCCGGAGGCCCTGCGGTCGTTTCCGACGATCGGCGAGGACCAGCGGCTATCCGGCTTCGGGCCGAGCGGCAGCCGATGCCTCGTTCGCTCGGCGACGTCGGTGGTACGCGACGGTGAGGATCGCCAGGAGCGGGCCCCAGGCGAGGAGCGGGGCGTACGTCGTCCACAGCGCCCAGGCGGCCGGACCGCTGGTAGGGAGACCGCCGCCGTTCTCGTTCAGCGGCTCCACGAATCCGAAGATCATGTTCAGCACGCCGTACGCGCAGAACATCATGATCAGCGCTGCCCCGAGTGCGGCCGGAATGACCACCGCCGGAATCGGGATCCGTCTGCCGCGCAGCCCCGGCACCCAACGCGGGACGACTTCGCCCCACGGCCGCACCAGCCCGAGGGCGAGCAGCGCGAGCCCTTCGGAGACCACGGACAGCCCGATCACGTACGGGCGTTCCCACACCGCCCAGGGGAAATCCGCGTCGTAGCCGGCCAGTCCCAGCACCAGCGCGACACGCCACAACCCGGACGGCAGGACACACAGCGGGATGGCGTGGGCCACCCGGACCGCCCAGCGGGGAACGGGCTCGACGGGCTCGCGGACGGCCGGCGCGCCGACCGGTATCTCCGCTGCCGTCGCTGCTGCTGTGGCCCTGGCCCGCGTGGTCACGTGTGCCCTCCCCGACGAGATCCGACGTTGTCGATCCTCGCGTGCGGAGTGGGTGCTCAGCATCCGCCGCCGGGTTGAGCGGCGCTCGCCCGCGCGGCGGACGCCGGGGCGACCCCGGGACGACCGCCCGCGCTCCGGGCGCTCCTCGGCGGGCACACACCAGCGGCTGCGCTGCTTCATCCTCTGGGCTGGGCCGCAGCCACCCAGCGTTGCTTCCCGGCGAGAACTCGCTGCGCCCCATGGAAGGTCCGGCGTGTACAGAGGCCCCCGGCGAGCACGCCGGGGGCCTCTGTACACGGATGACGCGGGTGACCCGTGCGCGCCGGGTCCTGAAGCGAGGGCTCAGCCCAGCGCGGACTTCACCACATCGGCCAGCCGGCCCGCGACGGCCCGCGCCTGCTCGATGTCGGCGGCCTCGACCATGACCCGCACCAGCGGCTCCGTGCCCGACTGGCGCAGCAGCACGCGCCCGGTCTCGCCGAGCTCGCGCTCCGCCTCGACGACCGCGGTGGCCAGTTCGGACGAGGTGTTCACCCGGGTCTTGTCGACGTCGGGGACGTTGATGAGGACCTGCGGCAGGCGCTGCATGACCCCGGCCAGCTCGGCGAGGCTCCGGCCGGTGGCGGCGACGCGGGCCGCCAGCATCAGGCCGGTCAGCGTGCCGTCGCCGGTCGTGGCGTGGTCCAGGACGATGACGTGCCCGGACTGCTCGCCGCCGAGCGCGAAGCCCTCGGCCTTCATCGACTCCAGGACGTACCGGTCGCCGACCGCCGTCTGGACGAGCTGGATGCCCTCGCGCTCCATGGCCAGCTTGAAGCCGAGGTTCGACATCACGGTGCCGACGACGGTGTCCTTGCGCAGCGAGCCGGCGTCCCGCATCGCGAGGGCCAGCACGGCGAGGATCTGGTCGCCGTCGACCTCCTCGCCCGCCGCGTCCACGGCGAGGCAGCGGTCGGCGTCGCCGTCGTGCGCGATACCGAGGTCGGCCCCGTGCTCGACGACGGCGGCGCGCAGCAGCTCCAGGTGGGTGGAGCCGCAGCCGTCGTTGATGTTCAGGCCGTCCGGGTCGGCCCCGATGGTGACGACCTCGGCCCCGGCCCGCGCGAACGCCTCGGGCGAGACCCGGGCGGCGGCGCCGTGCGCCTCGTCCAGGACGACCTTGAGGCCGTCGAGCCGGTTGGGCAGGACGCCGATGAGGTGGGCGACGTACCGGTCGAAGCCCTCCGTGTAGTCGGTGACCCGGCCGACGCCGGCGCCGGTCGGGCGGCTCCACGGCTCACCGGTGCGGTGCTGCTCGTAGACCGTCTCGATCCGGTCCTCCAGCTCGTCGGCGAGCTTGTGGCCGCCGCGCGCGAAGAACTTGACGCCGTTGTCGGGCATCGCGTTGTGACTGGCGGAGAGCATCACGCCGATGTCCGCGCCGAGCGAGCCGGTGAGATACGCCACGGCGGGCGTCGGCAGCACGCCGACGCGCAGCACGTCCACACCGGCGCTGGCCAGGCCCGCCACGACGGCGGCCTCCAGGAACTCTCCGGATGCCCGCGGATCACGTCCGACCACCGCGGTCGGGCGATGGCCCGCGAAGGTGCCCGCCTCGGCGAGTACGTGCGCCGCCGCGACCGAGAGGCCGAGCGCGAGCTCGGCCGTCAGATCGGCGTTGGCGACACCGCGTACTCCGTCCGTACCGAAGAGTCGTCCCACTGGTGTCCTCCGAAGTGCTCCGAAAACCACAATCAACCACTGCACAGCAAACGAGCTGAGCAACCAAACAACGAAAGCAACGAAACAACGCAAAACCGCACCTCGGCGGCATGGCGCGACCGACCTGCCGGATGCGCGACAGCACTCACCGGGCCGCGGTCCCGTCGCGGGCCGATGAACGTCTTATGCCGTTATACGCCCGCGAGGGCTGATAAACGAACGCCCCAGCAGCACAGAGTGTGCCGCCGGGGCGAACGTGACAGTCGAGCAGGCGATACTTAGCGCTTGCTGTACTGCGGGGCCTTACGGGCCTTCTTGAGACCGGCCTTCTTGCGCTCGACCGCACGGTCGTCGCGGGAGAGGAAGCCGTTCTTCTTCAGCGTGGCGCGGTTGTTGTCCACGTCCGCCTCGTTCAGCGAGCGGGCCACACCGAGGCGCAGGGCACCGGCCTGACCGGAGACACCGCCACCCGAGATGCGGGCCACGACGTCGTAACGACCGTCGAGCTCGAGAACCTTGAAGGGCTCGTTGACTTCCTGCTGGTGCACCTTGTTGGGGAAGTAGTCCTCAAGGGTGCGACCGTTGATCTTCCACTTGCCGGTGCCCGGGATGATCCGGACGCGGGCGATGGCGTTCTTGCGACGGCCAAGGCCGGCCGCGGGCTGCGGGTCGCCGAAGCGGCCCGCGAGCGACTCGGAGGTGTACTCACCCTCGACGGGGACCTCGGACTCGAAGGTGGTCACCTCGGCAAAGGTCTCCTCGCCCTCGGTGCCCTCGACGGGGGTCTCAACAGTGGTCTCGGCCACGATTCTCCTCAGATCTTTCTGTATGTCTTAGGGGGTGGCCGGAACTACTGCGCGACCTGGGTGATCTCGAACGGGACCGGCTGCTGAGCAGCGTGCGGGTGCTGGTCGCCCGCGTAGACCTTGAGCTTCGAGAGCATCTGACGGCCCAGGGTGTTCTTGGGGATCATGCCCTTGATGGCCTTCTCGACGGCCTTCTCGGGGTTCTTCGAGAGCAGCTCGTCGTACCGCACCGCGCGGAGACCGCCCGGGAAGCCCGAGTGGCGGTACGCCATCTTCTGGGTCTTCTTGTTGCCGGACAGGTGAACCTTGTCGGCGTTGATGATGATGACGAAGTCGCCCATGTCCATGTGGGGGGCGTAGATCGCCTTGTGCTTGCCTCGGAGGAGGTTCGCGGCCGTGGTGGCCAGACGGCCCAGGACGATGTCCTGCGCGTCAATGATGTGCCACTGGCGAGTGACATCGCCGGGCTTGGGGCTGTACGTACGCACTTCGCAGCCTTCGCTTCTTCAGTGGATGGGATCCAGACACACGGCACCTCTGAAGCGATATGCAGCTGGGGCTCACAAGGCCGGGGACGCTGCCCGTATGCGAGCCACTGGTAACTGCTCCAGGGAACCTACGTAAGGCCCTTCGCGTGAGAACGACGAAGCCAATACGTATAACAAACCGGAAGCCTACCGGGGAGCCCCCGCACGGGTCAAAACGACCCTGCTGGACCAGCCCCGCCGCACCCACCCAGCCCCGCCGGCGTTTGAGGCGCGGGGGCCCGGGGGCAGCGCCCCCGCAACGGCGCCGCACGGCACCCCGCACCCGCACCCACCACAGCCCCACCCCGCCCCGCCCCGCCGACCGCCAAGGTCACCGCGCCCGCTCCACCCTCCGCTCGTCCCACACCGGCTCCGCCGTCTCCCGGACGACCCCGTCCGAGCCGAAGACCAGATACCGGTCGAAGGACTTCGCGAACCACCGGTCGTGCGTGACGGCCATCACCGTGCCGTCGTACACCTCAAGACCGTCCTGCAACGCCTCCGCCGACTCCAGGTCCAGGTTGTCCGTGGGCTCGTCCAGCAGCAGCGCCGTCGTGCCGGCCAGCTCCAGGAGCAGGATCTGGAACCGCGCCTGCTGCCCGCCGGACAGCTTCTCGAACGGCTGGTCCCCCTGCCGCTCCAGCTCGTAGCGCCGCAGCACCGACATCGCCCCGCCCCGGTCCTTGGCGTGCTCGGTCCAGAGGATCTCCACCAGCGTCTTGCCGAGCAGCTCCGGATGCACGTGGGTCTGGGCGAAGTGCCCGGGCACGACCCGCGCCCCGAGCTTCCACTCCCCCGTGTGCGCCACCGGCTCCCCCGCCAGGAGCCGCAGGAAGTGCGACTTGCCCGACCCGTTGGAACCGAGGACCGCGACCCGCTCGCCGTAGTAGATCTCCAGGTCGAACGGTTTCATCAGCCCGGTCAGCTCCAGGTTCTTGCAGGTCACCGCCCGCACCCCGGTCCGCCCGCCGCGCAGCCGCATCCTGATGTCCTGCTCGCGCGGCGGCTCCGGCGGCGGGCCCGCCTCCTCGAACTTCTTGAAGCGGGTCTGCATCGCGTGGTAGCGGTTCGCCATGTCGGGGCTGTTCGCCGCCTGCTGCCGCATCCGCAGGACGAGCGCCTTCAGCCGGGCATGCTCCTCCTGCCAGCGCCGCAGTAGCTCCTCGAACCGGGCGAAGCGCTCCTTGCGCGCGTCGTGGTAGGTGGCGAAGCCGCCGCCGTGCACCCATACGTCGCTGCCCGCCGGGCTCGGCTCGACGCTGACGATCTTCTCGGCGGCACGGGACAGCAGCTCCCGGTCGTGGGAGACGAAGAGGACCGTCTTACGGGTCTCCTTCAGCTTCCCCTCCAGCCACCGCTTGCCCGGCACGTCCAGATAGTTGTCCGGCTCGTCCAGCAGCAGCACCTCGTCGGGCCCGCGCAGCAGCGCCTCCAGCACCAGCCGCTTCTGCTCGCCGCCGCTGAGCGTGCGCACCTCGCGCCACTGCGCCTTCTCGTACGGGACGCCCAGCGCGGCCATGGTGCACATGTCCCAGACCGTCTCGGCCTCGTAGCCGCGCGCCTCAGCCCAGTCGCTCAGCGCCTGCGCGTACGCCATCTGCGCGGCCTCGTCGTCGACGGTGAGGATCTTCTCCTCGGCCGCGTCGACCGCCTTCGCCGCGTCCCGGATGCGCGGCTGCGACACCGACACCAGCAGGTCCCGCACCGTCCGCTCGTCCCGCACCGATCCCACGAACTGCGGCATCACCCCGAGCCCGCCGCTCACCGACACCGTGCCGCCGTGCGGCTGGAGCTCACCGGCGAGCAGCCGCAGCAGCGTCGTCTTGCCCGCCCCGTTCGCCCCGACGAGCGCGACGACGGCCCCGTCCGCCACCCGGAACGAGGCATCGCCGAGCAGCACCCGCCCGTCCGGTAGGTAGTACTCCAGGTGGCCTGCTTCGAGATGTCCCATACAGAGCATTGTCACGGTCCGCGAACTCCTGGCCCAACCGGTTTACGTCTCCCTCTAAACTGCGCGCATGAGCTTTGGGCAAGGGGGTGCCTCCTGGGGGCCCGGGGGCGGCGGGACTCCGGACTGGGCGGCGATGGCGGAGGAGTCCGCGGCGCGCGCACGCCGTAGGAGACTGCTGATGATCGGCGGCGGCGCGCTGGCCACCGTGGCGATCGGCGCGATCGTGACCACCGCCGTGGTCACGTCGAACGGCGGCGGCAAGGACAAGGCGGACGGGAACGCGAGCCAACTGCCCGCCCCGGCCGACCTCCCCGAGGACACCTCCGCGCCCGCGCCCTCCTTCTCCTCGGTCGCACCGCCGCCCCCGCCGGACCCCAAGGACTTCATATCCAGCGCCAAGAAGGACAAGGCGCCGATCACCGTCGACGGGTTCTTCCCAGGCAAGAAGCTCACGATGGGCGACCGCGTCCACCTCAAGGGCGCGACGAGCAACTCCACGAAGTGCGCGACGGGCACCCAGGGCGCCCTCGGCACGGTCCTCGCGAACAACGGCTGCGAGCAGCTCATCCGGGCCACGTACCGCAAGGAGGGGGTGGCCGTCACGGTCGGCATCGCCGTCTTCGAGACGGAGGCCCGCGCGAAGAAGGCCGTCGACCAGAGCTCGGGCGGTCTCGCCTCCCTCAGCGGCGGGGGCGTCGACACCTTCTGCCGGGGCGGCACGGTCTGCCTGCGCACCGCCAACTCCTACGGCCGCTACGCATACTTCAGCGTCGGCGGCTTCCTGAACGGCAAGCGGGTCACCACCGCCGACAAGGACGTCTACGCGGTCAACAAGGACCTGACGACCTTCGCCTTCCGCCAGATCCACCGCCGGGGCCAGCTCCAGGCCTCCCAGGCGGCCGCGGACCCCAGCAGCTGACGTGGTGACCGGCTCCCGGGCACGCAACCGCCCGGGAGTTCCCGCTCAGCAGCAGCCCGCCCCCGGCAACGTCCGTACGTTTCGGGCCTCTTCGGCACGGGCCGCCAGCAACGCGTCCGCCGGGTACGCCACTTCCTCCAGCGTCAGCCCGTGCGGGCGCACCACATGCACCCCGGGATCACGCACCTTCGCGGCGAGCACCTCCGCGGGCCAGCCGGGCGGCCGTCGCCCGTCGCCGACGAACAGCGCCGCCCCGATCAGCGCCCGCACCATGTTGTGGCAGAACGCGTCGGCCCGCACGGTCGCGGTGAGGACCCCGGAGCCCGGATCCCGTACCCAACTGAGCTGCTGGAGCGTACGGATGGTCGTCGCCCCCGCACGCTTCTTGCAGTACGCGGCGAAGTCGTGCTCACCCACCATCAGTGCGGCCGCCTCGTTCATCGCGTCCACGTCCAACGGCCGGTCGTGCCACAGCACATGGCCCCGGGTCAGCGGATCGACCCCGCCGGGCCGGTCCCCGACCCGGTACGCGTAACGCCGCCACACCGCGGAGAACCGGGCGTTGAACCCGGCCGGGGCGGGAGCCGCCCGCCAGATCCGGACATCCAGCGGCAGCCGGCCCGCCAACCGTCGCAGCAGCTTCTCCTCGTGCTCGGCCCACACCGCCTCCGGCAGGTCCACATGGGCCACCTGGCCGCGTGCGTGCACCCCGGCGTCCGTGCGGCCCGCCACCGTCAGGTCGTACGTCACCGCGGAGCGGGTCACGGTCCGCAGCGCGTCCTCGATCTCCCCCTGCACCGTGCGCCGGCTGGTCTGTTTCGCCCAGCCGGAGAAATCCTTGCCGTCGTAGGACAGGTCCAGCCGCACCCGTACGAAACCGGGCTCCGCCTCGTCACTCACCACGTCGTCCTCTCAACTCCCCTGCTCAGCAGAACGGGCCCGCACCGCCCCGAAGGGTGATGCGGGCCCGTCCCGTGGTCGCTAGAACGCTCAGGCGTCCTTGGACTCCGCGTCGTCGGCCGGCTTGGCGTCCTCGACGGACTCGGCCGCAGGGGCCTCGTCTTTCTTGAGGGCGTCTTCCTTGACCGCACGCTTCGTCGCGGCCTCGGCCTCACCGGTGGCCTGCTGGGCCACGGTCAGCGCCTCGACCAGCTCGATGACCGCCATCGGGGCGTTGTCGCCACGACGGTTGCCGATCTTGGTGATACGGGTGTAACCACCGGGGCGGTTCTCGTATCGGGGAGCGATCTCGGTGAAGAGCGTGTGGACGATGCTCTTGTCCGTGATCGTCTGGAGCACCAGGCGACGGTTGTGGATGTCGCCCTTCTTCGCCTTGGTGACGAGGCGCTCGGCGACCGGACGCAGGCGACGGGCCTTGGCCTCGGTCGTCGTGATGCGGCCGTGCTCGAACAGCGACTTCGCCAGGTTGGCGAGGAGCAGACGCTCGTGCGCGGCGCTGCCGCCCAGACGGGCACCCTTTGCGGGACGCGGCATGGTGATTCTCCTTGTGTGCTGCACCGGCCGTATCAGGTACCGGTGTCAGTTCCCGCGAGGCGGACGCCTCCCGGAAGTCATACGTGCCGGTCGGACGCGGCTTTCCAGCCCGCCCGACGTTCGCCGGACATCAGCCGAAAATCAAGCCCGTCCGGCGATTGAGGACAGAGCCTCAGCCCCGGCTGGGGGCACCCTCGAAACCGGGCACCCCCAGCCGGGAGGCGATCAGTACTGCTCGGTCTCCACGAAACCGGCGTCCGCGTCGTCGTCGGCGCCGAAGGCGTCGGCGGCGGCGGTCGGGTCGAAGCCGGGAGGCGAGTCCTTGAGCGCGAGGCCCATACCGGCCAGCTTCGCCTTGACCTCGTCGATCGACTTCGCGCCGAAGTTGCGGATGTCGAGCAGGTCCGCCTCGGAACGGGCCACGAGCTCACCCACGGAGTGGATGCCCTCGCGCTTGAGGCAGTTGTACGACCGAACGGTGAGCTCCAGCTCCTCGATCGGCAGGGCGAGATCGGCGGCGAGCGCGGCGTCCGTCGGGGACGGGCCCATGTCGATGCCCTCGGCGTCGATGTTGAGCTCGCGCGCCAGACCGAACAGCTCGACCAGGGTCTTACCGGCCGACGCCATGGCGTCACGGGGACGCATGGCCTGCTTGGTCTCGACGTCGACGATCAGCTTGTCGAAGTCGGTGCGCTGCTCGACACGGGTCGCCTCGACCTTGTACGTGACCTTGAGGACCGGCGAGTAGATGGAGTCGACCGGGATCCGGCCGATCTCCTGGCCGACCTGCTTGTTCTGGACGGCGGAGACGTAGCCGCGACCGCGCTCGACGGTCAGCTCCATCTCCAGCTTGCCCTTGCCGTTGAGCGTGGCGAGAACGAGGTCGGGGTTGTGCACCTCGACACCGGCCGGGGGCGCGATGTCGGCGGCGGTGACCAGACCCGGGCCCTGCTTGCGCAGGTACATCACGACGGGCTCGTCGTGCTCCGAGGAGACGACCAGCTGCTTGATGTTGAGGATGAGGTCGGTGACGTCCTCCTTGACGCCCGGCACGGTGGTGAACTCGTGCAGGACACCGTCGATCCGGATGCTGGTGACAGCGGCACCGGGGATCGAGGAGAGGAGCGTGCGGCGGAGGGAGTTGCCGAGGGTGTAACCGAAGCCCGGCTCCAGCGGCTCGATCACGAACCGGGAGCGGAACTCGTCGACGACCTCTTCGGTCAGCGACGGACGCTGAGCGATAAGCATGCGGTGATCCTTCAGTCGTGGGCACCCACTATTTGATGCCCGACAGATGTAACAAGGGTACGGGCGGTACGCCCCGTAAGAGGTGTACCGCCCGGACCTGACGCTACTGACGCACGGCCGTCACCGGCCGTGACGCATCAGACGCGGCGACGCTTCGGCGGACGGCAGCCGTTGTGCGGCGTCGGGGTGACGTCCTGGATCGAACCGACCTCGAGGCCCGTGGCCTGGAGGGAGCGGATCGCGGTCTCACGGCCGGAGCCGGGACCCTTGACGAAGACGTCCACCTTGCGCATGCCGTGCTCCTGCGCGCGGCGGGCGGCCGACTCGGCGGCCATCTGCGCGGCGAAGGGGGTGGACTTGCGCGAGCCCTTGAAGCCGACGTGGCCGGCGGAGGCCCAGGAGATCACGTTGCCCGAGGGGTCCGTGATCGAGACGATGGTGTTGTTGAACGTGCTCTTGATGTGCGCGTGGCCGTGAGCGACGTTCTTCTTTTCCTTGCGACGCACCTTCTTGGCTGCGCCCTGACGACCCTTGGGGGGCATGTCTTGACTCCAGATGGAGAGGGGAGGTGATCGGTCCTACAGCGAAGACCGCTGGTTGCTGCGGGTTCCGGGGAACCGGAGGTCCGCAGTGCGTCCGCTGAGGACTACTTCTTGCCCGGCTTCTTCTTACCGGCGATGGCGCGACGCGGGCCCTTGCGGGTACGCGCGTTCGTGCTGGTGCGCTGACCGTGGACCGGCAGACCACGGCGGTGACGAATGCCCTGGTAGCAGCCGATCTCGATCTTGCGGCGAATGTCGCCCTGGACCTCGCGGCGGAGGTCACCCTCGGTGCGGAGGTTGGCGTCCACGTACTCGCGGATCTTGACGAGGTCTTCCTCGGCAAGGTCGCGGACGCGGGCGTCCGGGTTCACGCCAGTGCTGGCGAGGATCTCCTTGGACCGGGTGCGCCCGATACCGAAGACGTAGGTGAGGGCAACCTCCACGCGCTTTTCGCGCGGGATGTCAACACCTGAAACGCGTGCCATTCAATGGCTCCAGTTGTTAGATCGGGGGTCTTCCGCAGTGCCACTCCCGACCGCCGACCGCTCCCGTGGAGCAGTGGTACGTCCGGGTCCCCGGCCCCCGCCGGAGGTGTCGTCAGCCGTGGCTTGGACGGGCTCTGCGTATGTACGTATTACGTGCGTCGCGCGAAGAACTGCGAGATGCAGGCGGTCGTGCTTCAGCCCTGGCGCTGCTTGTGGCGCAGGTTGTCGCAGATGACCATGACCCGACCGTGACGGCGGATCACCTTGCACTTGTCGCAGATCTTCTTGACGCTCGGCTTGACCTTCATGGGATGTCAGGTTCTCCGGGTCAGTGCCATCACCCGCCGAAACGGGATGCCGGCAAGATCTACTTGTAGCGGTAGACGATCCGGCCACGCGTCAGGTCGTACGGAGAGAGCTCCACCACGACCCGGTCATCCGGGAGGATGCGGATGTAGTGCATCCGCATCTTGCCGCTGATGTGCGCCAGGACCTTGTGACCGTTCTGGAGCTCCACCTTGAACATTGCGTTCGGGAGGGACTCGATCACGGTGCCCTCAATCTCGATGGCACCTTGCTTCTTGGCCACGCTTCGCCTTTCGAATCGGCTACCTTGATCGGCTCCTGCTTTTCGGTGCGCCGCATGCGGGCACACTGATGCACGAGAGCCGACGAGTCAGTCTACGTCAGCGGACTCCAAAAGACGAATCCGTCAAGTTTGCCCAGCCGGGGTGATCCTTAGACCTCCCCGGGGGGTCACATCACCCGAGCGGGTCGGGAGCCGCTTCCACGCCGGCCCCTCCTCCACGCAGCCCTCGCGGGCTCGGCGCCGGGGCGCCTCACATGCTTCGGGCCGCTGCGCCGGACTCCGCCCGCCGGATCGTGTCACGCGAGCGGGTCGGGAGCCGCCTCCACGCCGTACTCCGCGAGCTTCGCGCGGCCGCAGTCCGGGGCGGTCAGGACCAGCGGTCCCTGCTCGGTCAGCGCGATGGAGTGCTCCCAGTGCGAGGACCAGGTGCCGTCCGTCGTGATGACCGTCCAGTCGTCGCTCAGGGTCTCCGTCCGAGCCGTGCCGAGGGAGACCATGGGCTCGATCGCCAGGCAGACGCCCGGGACCAGCTTGATGCCCTTGCCGCGCTTGCGGGAGACGTAGTTCAGCAGGTGCGGGTCCATGTGCATCTCGGTGCCGATGCCGTGGCCGCCGAAGTCCTCGATGATCCCGTACTTCCCGGTCGCCGGGCGGGGCTGGCGGCGGACGTAGGACTCGATCGCCCTGGAGATGTCGACGAGCCGGTTGTTCACCCTCATCGCGGCGATCCCGGCCCACATGGACTCCTCGGTCACCCGGGAGAGCTCGACCAGCTCCGGAGCGTGACCGGTGCCCACGAAGGCCGTGTACGCCGCGTCGCCGTGCCAGCCGTCGATGATCGCACCGGCGTCGATCGAGATGATGTCGCCGTCCTTCAGAACGGTCTTCTCGTCCGGGATGCCGTGGACGACGACCTCGTTGACCGAGGTGCAGATGGTCGCGGGGAACCCGCCGTAGCCGAGGAAGTTCGACTTCGCGCCGTGGTCGGCGATCACCTTGCGGGCCACCTGGTCCAGGTCGTGCGTGGTGGCCCCGGGGACGGCGGCCTCACGGGTGGCGGCGTGCATGGCAGCGACCACCAGGCCCGCCTCGCGCATCTTCGCGATCTGCTCGGGGGTCTTGATCTGCACCATTGCTCGGCGCCTCTCTGCATCGACGGTGACGGGTACGGCTCGGCGTGTTCAACGATACGGGCGCAAGCAGTCGGCCGCGGCGCCCTGAGGCGCCGCGGCCGGCTTGCACTGCGGGTGGTGTGGGGTGACGCTCAGCCCTCGTCGGAGGCCTTCAGCGCCTCCATGGCGCGGGCGGTCACGTCCGCGACCTTGCCCAGCGCGGAGATGGTCACCACGAGGCCCTGGGCCCGGTAGTAGTCGATGATCGGCTCGGTCTGCGTGTGGTAGACCTCCAGCCGGGTACGGACCGTCTCCTCGCTGTCGTCGTCCCGCTGGTACAGCTCGCCGCCGCAGGCGTCGCAGACGCCCTCGGTCTTCGGCGGGTTGTACGTCAGGTGGAAGACGTGCGCGCTGTTGTTGCGGCAGACGCGGCGACCCGCGATCCGCTTCACGACCTCGTCCTCGGGGACCTCGAGATCGAGGACCGCGTCCAGCTTCACGCCCTCGTCCTTGAGCATCACGTCAAGGGCTTCGGCCTGGCCGACGTTCCGCGGGAAGCCGTCCAGCAGGAAGCCGCCCACGGCGTCCGACTGGGCCATACGGTCCTTGGCCATCCCGATGGTGACCTCGTCCGGCACCAGCTGGCCTGCGTCCATGTAGGCGCGGGCCTGCTTGCCAAGGTCGGTGCCCTGGCTGATGTTGGCGCGGAAGAGGTCGCCCGTGGCAATGTGCGGAATCGAGAGGTTTTGGGCAAGGTACGCAGCCTGCGTTCCCTTGCCGGCACCCGGAGGCCCGACGAGGACGATTCGCATCAGCGGAGGAACCCTTCGTAATTGCGCTGCTGGAGCTGACTCTCGATCTGCTTCACGGTTTCCAGACCCACACCCACGATGATGAGGATGCTCGTCCCGCCGAACGGGAAGTTCGCGTTCGCACCGCCGAAGCCCGCCAACGCCATCGTCGGCACAAGAGCGATCAGGGCCAGGTACAGCGAGCCTGGCCAAGTGATCCGGTTGAGCACGTAGCTCAGGTATTCGGCAGTGGGACGACCTGCACGGATACCCGGGATGAAGCCACCATACTTCTTCATGTTGTCGGCGACCTCGTCGGGGTTGAACGAGATGGCCACATAGAAGAAGGCGAAGAAGACGATCAGCAGGAAGTACGCCACCATGTAGTACGGCTCGTTCTGCCCGACGAAGTTGTCGGTGATCCAGGTCGCCCAGCCCGCCTGGGAGTTGGAGAACTGGACGATCAGCGCCGGGATGTAGAGCAGCGACGAGGCGAAGATGACCGGAATCACACCCGCCTGGTTCACCTTCAGCGGGATGTACGTGGACGTACCGCCGTAGGACCGGCGTCCGATCATGCGCTTCGCGTACTGCACCGGGATGCGGCGCTGGGCCTGCTCGACGAAGACGACGAGGCCGACCATCACGAAGCCGATGAGGATGACGGTGCCGAACTCGATCCAGCCGTCGGCCAGCTTGCCGCTCTCCTTGATGGCCCACAGGGCGCCGGGGAACGTGGCGGCGATCGAGATGAACATGAGGATCGACATGCCGTTGCCGATGCCGCGGTCGGTGATGAGCTCACCGAGCCACATGACGGCGGCCGTACCGGCGGTCATCGTGAGGACCATGATGATCGTGGTGAAGACCGACTTGTCCGCGACGATCTGGCTGCTCACTGAGCAGTTCTGGAAGAGCGCACCGCTGCGGGCGGTGGCGACGAGGCCGGTGCCCTGGAGGACGGCCAGCGCGACCGTCAGATAACGCGTGTACTGCGTGATCTTCGCCGTGCCGGACTGCCCCTCCTTCTTCAGGGCTTCCAGGCGCGGGATCACGACGGTCAGCAGCTGGAGAATAATGCTCGCCGTGATGTACGGCATGATGCCGAGCGCGAAGATGGTGATCTGCAACAGGGCGCCACCGCTGAACATCTGCATCAGACCGAGGAGACCACCCGAGTCGGCCTGGTCGATGCACTGCTGCACCTTCGTGTAGTCGACGCCAGGGGCCGGGACATGCGCCCCGAGCCGATAGATCACGATGATGCCGAGCGTGAAGAGCAGCTTCTTGCGCAGGTCGGGCGTCTTGAACGCTCGGGCGAACGCGGTGAACACGGTGCCTCCTGCGACCCCCGCGCTGTGCGTCAGAGGCGACGGGTCTGGATGGGACTGGACGGGATCGGATACAAGGCAGCCCTACATCGTAAGGAGGCCACAAAAGATTAACGGCGCCACCCTACCCGGCCCGGGACTGAGCAGGAAACACGCGCCGCACACCGGTGCACCGCCCGCCTCCCGGCCCACGCCGCGAAAGACCGGCCAAGCCACACCATTTGGGACGCGAACGCCCCCTCGGCTCCCCCACCGCCGGTGCGGTGGGTACCCGTTCAACCTTTCCCGAGCCTTTACGGTTCCCGTACAGCGGCACAAACGCAGAAAAGCCTGGCCGGCCACCTCCGAAGAGGCAGCCGGCCAGGCCCAGTTCTGTCCCGCGGCTCAGACGAGCTCGGTGACCGTACCGCCAGCGGCGGTGATCTTCTCCTTGGCGGAGCCGGAGACGGCGTCAACCGAAACCTGCAGTGCCACGGAGATCTCGCCCTGTCCGAGGACCTTGACGAGGTGGTTGTTGCGCACAGCGCCCTTGGCGACCAGGTCGGCCACCGTGACCTCTCCACCCTCGGGGTAGAGCGTCGCGAGCTTGTCCAGGTTCACGACCTGGTACTCCGTGCGGAACGGGTTCTTGAAGCCCTTGAGCTTCGGGAGACGCATGTGGAGGGGCATCTGGCCACCCTCGAAGCGCTCCGGAACCTGGTAACGGGCCTTCGTACCCTTGGTACCACGGCCTGCGGTCTTACCCTTGGACGCCTCACCACGACCCACACGGGTCTTGGCGGTCTTGGCACCCGGGGCAGGCCGGAGGTTGTGGGCCTTCAGCGGGCTGTTCTCCGCCATGTCAGTCAACCTCCTCAACCGTCACGAGGTGGCGGACGGTGTGAACCATTCCGCGGAACTCGGGGCGGTCCTCCTTGACAACCGAGTCGTTCAGGCGCTTGAGCCCGAGCGAACGCAGGGTGTCGCGGTGGTTCTGCTTGCTGCCGATGTACGACTTCGTCTGCGTGATCTTGAGGCGAGCCATTACGCACCCGCTCCCGCACGTGCACGAAGCAGAGCCGCGGGGGCGACGTCCTCAAGGGGCAGACCGCGGCGGGCCGCGATCTCCTCGGGACGCTGCAGGCCCTGGAGGGCCGCCACGGTCGCGTGCACGATGTTGATCGCGTTGGACGAGCCAAGCGACTTCGACAGGATGTCGTGAACGCCGGCGCACTCGAGCACGGCACGCACCGGGCCACCGGCGATAACACCGGTACCGGGGGAAGCCGGCTTGAGCAGGACGACGCCCGCAGCCTTCTCGCCCGTGATCGGGTGAGGGATGGTGCCCTGGATACGCGGAACCTTGAAGAAGCTCTTCTTGGCCTCTTCGACGCCCTTGGCGATGGCCGCGGGAACTTCCTTGGCCTTGCCGTATCCGACACCGACGGTGCCGTCACCATCGCCCACCACGACCAGCGCGGTGAAGCTGAAGCGACGACCACCCTTCACAACCTTGGCGACGCGGTTGATCGCGACGACGCGCTCGACGTACGCGGTCTTCTCGGCGGCAGCGCCACCGTCACGGCCCTTCCGGTCCCGCCGCTCGCCGCCACCGGCACCGCTTCCGCGGCGCTGGGGTCCAGCCATTGGATTTACCTCTCTCTGTTACGTCCGCTGTGCGTAGGAACCGGGGCTTAGAACTTCAGCCCGGCTTCACGGGCGGCGTCAGCCAGAGCGGCAATCCGCCCGGCGTACTGGTTACCACCGCGGTCAAACACGACGGCCTCGACGCCTGCGGCCTTGGCGCGCTCGGCGACCAGGGCGCCGACCTGCTGGGCCTGGGCGCTCTTGTCACCCTCGCCACCGCGGATCGAGGTGTCCAGGGTCGACGCCGACGCGAGCGTGTGGCCCGCGATGTCGTCGATGACCTGGGCCACGATGTGGCGGTTGGAACGCGTCACAACCAAGCGAGGACGCTCCGGCGAACCGGAGATGTGCTTGCGGACGCGGATGTGGCGGCGCTTGAGGGCGGCACGCTTGTATGCGTCGCCCTTGGCGATCTTCACACCGTATGCCATGGCTACTTACCAGCCTTTCCGACCTTGCGGCGGATGACCTCGCCCGCGTACTTGACGCCCTTGGCCTTGTACGGGTCGGGCTTCCGCAGCTTGCGGATGTTGGCGGCTACCTCGCCGACCTTCTGCTTGTCGATGCCCTCGACGCTGAGCTTCGTGGGCGACTCGACCTTGAAGGTGATGCCTTCCGGAGCCTCGATGAGGATCGGGTGGCTGTAGCCCAGGGCGAACTCCAGGTTGGAGCCCTTCGCCTGGACGCGGTAACCGACACCGCTGATCTCGAGCGCCTTGGTGTAACCCGTGGTCACGCCGGTGATCATGTTCGCCACCAGCGTGCGGGACAGGCCGTGGAGGGCCTTGTTCTGACGCTCGTCGTTCGGGCGGGAGACGCTGAGCACGCCGTCCTCACCCTTGGAGACCTCGATCGGCGCGGCAACGGTGTGCGTGAGGGAACCCTTGGGGCCCTTCACAGCGACCGTACGGCCATCGATGGTGACGTCCACACCGGCGGGAACCTGGATGGGGAGCTTGCCGATTCGCGACATGAGCTTTCCTTCCTTTCCCGACTACCAGACGTAGGCGAGGACTTCCCCACCTACGCCCTTCTTGCCTGCCTGCTGGCCGGTCAGGAGGCCGTGGGACGTGGAGATGATCGCCACGCCCAGACCGCCGAGGACCTTCGGCAGGTTGGTGGACTTTGCGTATACACGCAGACCCGGCTTCGAAATCCGCTTGATGCCGGCGATCGAGCGCTCGCGGTTCGGGCCGAACTTCAGCTCGAGGACGAGGCTCTTGCCGACCTCGGCGTCCTCGACCTTCCAGCCGGTGATGAAGCCCTCCTGCTGGAGGATCTCCGCGATGTGCGACTTGATCTTGCTGTGCGGCATCGCGACATCGTCGTGATACGCCGAGTTCGCGTTACGCAGACGCGTGAGCATGTCTGCGATGGGATCAGTCATGGTCATGAGTTGGCCTTCGGCCTCTCTCGCCGGGGTTTCCTGTATGCGCCATCCCTCTCCCCACTCAGTGGCGGGACGGGTGCGGTGCGGGGACCTACGGCGTAGTAAGTCGGTCTTGGGCGGCAGGCGCCCAACCCTTCAAGCCTACGGCATGAAAGGACGGGCTCCTGCCGACCCAGATGCTTACCGAGAGTCTCCGGAACTTCCCTTTGCCCGAGGGCAGAGGGGAGTTACCAGGAGCTCTTGGTCACGCCCGGCAGCTCGCCACGGTGAGCCATCTCACGAAGGCACACGCGGCACAGGCCGAACTTGCGGTAGACGGAGTGGGGCCGGCCGCAGCGCTGGCAGCGGGTGTACCCGCGCACGCCGAACTTCGGCTTACGGGCGGCCTTAGCGATCAGAGCCTTCTTCGCCACGGTCAGTTCTCCTTGAACGGGAAGCCGAGGTGACGAAGGAGGGCACGACCCTCGTCGTCGTTGGTCGCCGTGGTGACCACGGTGATGTCCATGCCCCGGACCCGGTCGATCTTGTCCTGGTCGATCTCGTGGAACATGACCTGCTCCGTGAGACCGAAGGTGTAGTTGCCACGGCCGTCGAACTGCTTCGGCGACAGGCCACGGAAGTCACGGATACGCGGAAGCGCGAGCGACAGCGTACGGTCCAGGAACTCCCACATCCGGTCACCACGAAGGGTGACGTGGCAGCCGATCGGCTGGCCCTCGCGCAGCTTGAACTGCGCGATGGACTTGCGGGCCTTCGTGACGGCCGGCTTCTGGCCGGTGATCGTGGTGAGGTCCTTGACGGCACCGTCGATCAGCTTGGAGTCGCGGGCGGCGTCGCCCACACCCATGTTGACCACGATCTTGACCAGACCGGGAACCTGCATGACGTTCTCGTACGAGAACTCCTCACGCAGCTTGCCGGCGATTTCCTCGCGGTAGCGCGTCTTGAGACGCGGCGCAGTGGTGGCAGTCATCAGATGTCCTCACCGGTCCGCTTGGCAACGCGGATCTTGTTGCCCTCGTCGTCAAAGCGGTAGCCGACGCGGGTGACAACCTTGTTGCCGTCCTTCTCCACGACCAGCGACACGTTGCTGATGTGGATCGGGGCCTCGGTGGTGACAATGCCACCCGTCTGCGAACCGCGAGCCGTCTGACCGGCCTTGGTGTGCTTCTTGACCCGGTTGACACCCTCGACGAGGACGCGGTCCTGAGCGGGGTAGGCCACGATGACCTTGCCCTGCTTGCCCTTGTCCTTACCGGTGATGACCTGAACCAGGTCGCCCTTCTTGATCTTCATGCTTACAGCACCTCCGGCGCGAGCGAGATGATCTTCATGAACTTCTTCTCGCGCAGCTCCCGGCCCACCGGGCCGAAGATGCGGGTGCCGCGGGGGTCGCCGTCGTTCTTCAGAATGACGGCGGCGTTCTCGTCGAAGCGGATGTACGAGCCATCCTGACGACGACGCTCCTTGACGGTGCGAACGATGACGGCCTTGACGACGTCACCCTTCTTCACGTTGCCACCGGGGATCGCGTCCTTGACGGTGGCGACAATGACGTCACCGATACCCGCGTAGCGGCGACCCGAGCCACCGAGAACACGAATGGTGAGAATTTCCTTCGCACCCGTGTTGTCGGCGACGCGCAGTCGCGACTCCTGCTGGATCACGTCTATCTCCTGATCGTCTGCCGGTTCCCGGCGGGTGCCTCTCCGTTACCGGGGAGGCACCCCACCGAGCCTGGCGGAACTGACCTGAGGGGAAAATCCCTCAGGAATTACTTGGCCTTCTCGAGGATCTCGACGATGCGCCAGCGCTTCGAGGCCGACAGCGGACGCGTCTCCATGATGATGACGCGGTCGCCGACGCCTGCAGCGTTCTGCTCGTCGTGGGCCTTGAGCTTGTTCGTACGGCGGATGACCTTGCCGTACAGCGCGTGCTTGACGCGGTCCTCGACAGCGACGACGACGGTCTTGTCCATCTTGTCGCTGACGACGAGACCCTCACGGGTCTTGCGGAAACCGCGGTCGGTGTTCGTCTCAGTCACAGTCTTCTCGCTCATCAGGCGCTCTCCACCGTCTCGATGCCCAGCTCGCGCTCACGCATCAGGGTGTAGATCCGGGCGATGTCCTTACGGACGGACTTGAGCCGGCCGTGGTTCTCGAGCTGGCCCGTCGCCGCCTGGAAGCGG
Source organism: Streptomyces sp. SM11 (assembly GCF_002910905.1). Classification (GTDB taxonomy): domain Bacteria; phylum Actinomycetota; class Actinomycetes; order Streptomycetales; family Streptomycetaceae; genus Streptomyces. The sequence goes on from NZ_NEUE01000260.1 coordinate 36,257, forward strand.
AGGTTGAACAGCTCTTCCTTGGCTTCGCGGAGCTTGTTGAGGAGCTCCTCGTCGCCCAGCTCGCGCAGCTCGGACGCCTTGGTACCGGCCGACATCACGACTCACCTGCCTCGCGCCGAACGATCCGGCACTTCATCGGAAGCTTGTGAGCAGCGCGGGTGAGCGCCTCACGAGCAATCTTCTCGTTCGGGTAGGACAGCTCGAACATCACCCGACCCGGCTTGACGTTCGCGATCCACCACTCGGGAGAACCCTTACCGGAACCCATGCGGGTCTCGGCAGGCTTCTTCGTCAGGGGACGGTCCGGGTAGATGTTGATCCAGACCTTGCCGCCACGCTTGATGTGACGGGTCATCGCGATACGAGCGGACTCGATCTGACGGTTCGTCACGTACGCCGGGGTCAGCGCCTGGATGCCGTACTCGCCGAACGCAACCTGCGTGCCACCCTTGGACATACCGCTGCGCTTCGGGTGGTGCTGCTTGCGGTGCTTGACCCTACGGGGGATCAGCATTTCGGTCAGGCCTCCGTTCCGGTGCTCTCAGCAGCCGGAGCAGCGGCGGCGGGAGCGTCGGCCTTGGGGGCCTCGGCTGCCGGCGACTGCTGCGGCTTACGGCCGCGACCGCCACGCTCGCCACCACGGCCACCGCGGCCGGCCGGGCGGTCGGTGCCGCCACGAGCCGGACGGTTACCGGCGCGGGCCGCGGCGTTCTCGGCGCGAACCTCGGCGATGTTCTTGACGTCGCCCTTGTAGATCCAGACCTTCACGCCGATGCGGCCGAAGGTCGTCTTGGCCTCGAAGAAGCCGTAGTCGACGTTGGCCCGGAGGGTGTGCAGGGGCACACGGCCCTCGCGGTAGAACTCCGAGCGGGACATCTCGGCGCCGCCGAGGCGACCGCCGCACTGGATCTTGATGCCCTTGGCGCCGGCCTTCATCGAGCTCTGCATGCTCTTACGCATGGCACGACGGAAGGAGACGCGGGAGGAGAGCTGCTCGGCGACGGCCTGGGCCACCAGCTGAGCGTCCACCTCGGGGTTCTTGACCTCGAGGATGTTCAGCTGGACCTGCTTGCCGGTCAGCTTCTCCAGCTCGCCGCGGATGCGATCGGCCTCGGCGCCGCGGCGACCGATGACGATGCCCGGACGGGCGGTGTGGATGTCAACGCGGACGCGGTCGCGGGTGCGCTCGATCTCGACCTTCGAGATGCCGGCCCGCTCCATGCCCTTCGTCATCATGCGACGAATGGCGACGTCTTCCTTGACGTAGTCCTTGTACAGCTTGTCGGCGTACCAGCGGGACTTGAAGTCCGTGGTGATGCCGAGCCGGAACCCGTGCGGGTTTACCTTCTGGCCCATTACCGGGTTCCTTCCTTGCTGCTGACGACCACGGTGATGTGGCTGGTCCGCTTACGGATCCGGTAGGCCCGGCCCTGAGCACGCGGACGGAACCGCTTCAGGGTCGGACCCTCGTCCACGTACGCCTCGCTGATGACCAGCGAAGAGGCGTCAGGGTGGTCGTAGTTGTGTGCAGCGTTGGCAATGGCGCTGTCAAGCACCTTGCCAACCGGCACGCTCGCGGCCTGCGGGGCGAAACGCAGGACCGCCTGAGCCTCCGTGGCATCCATGCCACGGATGAGGTCCACCACTCGGCGGGCCTTCATGGGCGTGACGCGGATGTACCGCGCCTGGGCCCTGGCTTCCATGGTTGTCCCTTCGGTGTGAGTCATAGTCGTTTCCACCCCGCGCTAGCGGCGCTTCGACTTCCGGTCGTCCTTGACGTGGCCGCGGAAGGTGCGAGTCGGCGAGAACTCGCCGAGCTTGTGGCCGACCATCGACTCGGTGACGAACACCGGGACATGGATCTTGCCGTTGTGCACCGCGATGGTGTGCCCCAGCATGGCCGGGATGATCATCGAGCGACGGGACCAGGTCTTGATGACGTTCTTGGTGCCTGCTTCGTTCTGTACGTCCACCTTCTTGACGAGGTGGCCGTCGACGAAGGGCCCCTTCTTGAGACTGCGCGGCATCTAAACCCGCTCCTAGCGCTTCTTGTTCGTCTTGCGGCGGCGGACGATGTACTTGCTCGAAGCCTTCTTCGGCGAGCGAGTACGACCCTCCTTCTGACCCCACGGCGAGACCGGGTGACGACCACCGGAGGTCTTGCCTTCACCACCACCGTGCGGGTGGTCAACCGGGTTCATCGCGACACCGCGGACGGTCGGGCGTACGCCCTTCCAGCGCATACGGCCGGCCTTGCCCCAGTTGATGTTCGACTGCTCGGCGTTGCCGACCTCACCGATCGTCGCGCGGCAGCGCGCGTCGACCAGGCGGATCTCACCCGACGGCATACGAAGGTGGGCCATGGTGCCCTCCTTCGCCAGCAGCTGCACGGAGGCACCCGCGGAACGGGCGAACTTCGCGCCGCCGCCGGGCCGCAGCTCGATGGCGTGGATGGTCGTACCGACCGGGATGTTGCGCAGCGCCAGGTTGTTACCGGGCTTGATGTCGGCGCCCGGACCGTTCTCGACACGGTCACCCTGCGACAGGCCACGGGGAGCGACGATGTAACGCTTCTCGCCGTCCGCGTAGTGCAGCAGCGCGATGCGCGCGGTGCGGTTCGGGTCGTACTCGATGTGCGCGACCTTGGCCGGCACGCCGTCCTTGTCGTGACGACGGAAGTCGATCACGCGGTAGGCGCGCTTGTGGCCACCACCCTGGTGGCGAACGGTCACACGACCGGCGTTGTTACGGCCGCCCTTGCTGTGCAGAGGGCGGACCAGCGACTTCTCCGGCGTGGACCGCGTGATCTCGACAAAGTCGGCGACGCTGGAGCCACGACGGCCCGGGGTCGTCGGCTTGTACTTGCGGATACCCATTTCTCAGTCCTCGTCCGATTCCGGACGACTCGACCTCACTTAAGAGGTCGGGCCGCCGAAGATGTCGATACGGTCGCCCTCGGCGAGGGTCACGATGGCGCGCTTCGTGTCGGAGCGCTTGCCGAAGCCGGTCTTGGTGCGCTTGCGCTTGCCCTGCCGGTTGATCGTGTTGACCCCGGTGACCTTGACCGAGAAGACCGCTTCCACGGCCTGCTTGATCTGGGTCTTGTTGGAGCCGGGCGCGACGATGAACGTGTACTTGTTCTCGTCGAGCAGCGCGTAGCTCTTCTCGGAGACCACGGGCTTGACGAGAACGTCACGCGGGTCCGAGTACGTCTTGCTGGTAACGGTCGCCTCGCTCATCAGGCGGCGCTCCCTTCGGTCTCAGCGGTCTGGGGGCCAGACACGAAGGACTCGAAAGCGGCCTGGGTGAAGACCACGTCGTCAGAGACGATCACGTCGTACGTGTTGAGCTGGCCCGGCTCCAGGATGTGCACCTGGGGCAGGTTGCGCGCGGACAGCCACGCGGCCTCGTCGGCACGGTCGACGACCAGGAGCAGGTTCTGGCGCTCCGAGATCTTGCCGAGCAGCGTCTTGGCGGCCTTCGTGGAGGCGGCACCCTCGACCACGCCGGTGACGACGTGGATACGGGAGTGACGGGCCCGGTCCGAGAGGGCACCGCGCAGGGCGGCGGCCTTCATCTTCTTCGGGGTCCGCTGCGAGTAGTCACGCGGCTGCGGGCCGTGGACGACACCACCACCGGCGAACTGCGGGGCGCGGGTCGAACCCTGACGGGCGCGGCCGGTGCCCTTCTGGCGGTAAGGCTTCTTGCCACCACCGCGGACTTCACCGCGGCGCTTGGTCTTGTGCGTGCCCTGACGGGCAGCCGCCAGCTGAGCGACAACGACCTGGTGGATCAGCGGAACGCTGGTCTTCGCGTCGAAGATCTCCGCGGGGAGGTCGACGGTACCGGCCTTGTCGCCTGCCGGCGAAAGGATGTCAATGGTGCTCATTACCTCAAGCCCCCTTGGCCGCGGTACGGACCAGGACGAGGCCGCCGTTCGGACCGGGGACCGCGCCCTTGATGAGGAGCAGACCCTTCTCCGCGTCAACCGCGTGGATGGTCAGGTTCTGGGTGGTGACGCGCTCGTTACCCATGCGGCCCGCCATGCGCATGCCCTTGAAGACACGCCCAGGGGTGGCGCAGCCACCGATGGAACCGGGGGAACGGTGCTTGCGCTGGGTGCCGTGCCCGGCGCCGAGGCCCTTGAAGTTGTGACGCTTCATGACACCGGCGAAGCCCTTGCCCTTGCTCTTGCCCGTGACGTCGACCTTGACGCCGGACTCGAACACCTCGGCAGTGACCTCCTGGCCCAGCGTGTACTCGCTGGCGTCAGGGGTGCGGAGCTCCACCAGGTGGCGGCGCGGGGTGACGTCGGCCTTGGCGAAGTGACCCTTGAGGGGCTTGTTCACCTTGCGCGGGTCGATCTCGCCGAAGGCGATCTGGACCGCTTCGTAGCCGTCGCTGTCGTTCGTACGGACCTGCGTCACGACGCACGGACCGGCCTTGACGACGGTCACCGGGACAACCCGGTTGTTCTCGTCCCAGACCTGGGTCATGCCGAGCTTCTCGCCCAGGACGCCCTTGATGTTCTTGCTCATCTCGGCCCGTCCCCTCAGAGCTTGATCTCGATGTCGACGCCAGCCGGCAGGTCGAGGCGCATCAGCGAGTCAACCGTCTTCGGCGTGGGGTCGAGAATGTCGATGAGGCGCTTGTGCGTGCGCATCTCGAAGTGCTCGCGAGAGTCCTTGTACTTGTGCGGCGACTTGATGACGCAGTACACGTTCTTCTCAGTGGGCAGCGGCACCGGGCCCGCGACCGACGCACCAGTGCGGGTCACCGTCTCGACGATCTTCTTCGCCGAGGAGTCGATGACCTCGTGGTCGTAGGCCTTGAGCCGGATGCGGATCTTCTGTCCCGCCATGGCTACTAGTAGTCCTGTCTCTCGTAACGCTCTGGAACCCGGGGGGTTCTCTGGACTCCTCCTCCGACCCACGCGGTCGGGCGTGTCGCATCCCCTCTACGAAAATCTCCCGTAGGAGATCCCAACCAAGGGGGTGCGGACCCTGAGACCGCGGAACCGGGGGTGGAACACCCACCGGGTGCCTGGCCGGCGCCCTGCGTTGCTTCCCGGAAGATTCCCGTACGTCCGGCCCTACAGGGCCGACGAGTACTGTGGGACTCGCTTCCGGTCCTCCCGGCGGGAGGCGCGCAGCATTGACACTCAACCGAGCAACCTGGTCAGTGTGCCATACGGGGCGCGGGCCTGGCCAATCGAGTCGGAAATCCTACCCCGAGCGAGCGAGTACTCAAACGCGGGCACGCATCCGGCGGTGCCGGCATCCGGAACATGCCCCTCCCCTGCTGCCCAGGCACTTTCGGGCAGAGCCGAATGGGCTGGCCGTCCCCTCCCCCACTTCGCGATGACCAGGACCGAGGCGGCCCGGGAGCAGGAGCCCGGCCGCACCGCGACCCTTGGGGGAACGCATGCGACCGAAGACCATGGCAAGGACGCTCGTCAGTCTCACCGCAGCCGTCGCGATCGCTGCGGGAGGCCTGGCCAGCGCGGGTACCGCCTTCGCGGCGCCCGCGCAGCAGGCCCCGGCGGCGGTGAGCGCGGAGGTGGGTGCGCTCGCGACGGTCAATCTGGGCCTGAGCAGGGCGCAGGCCCGGGATGTCCAGCGCGCGCTGAAGGCCCGCTGGGGTTACACCGGCTCGATCGACGGGCTGCTCGGCACCAACAGCTGGAAGGCGATGCAGCGCTTCCTCAAGAAGCACTACAGCTACGGGGACTCGATCGACGGGATCGTCGGCCCCAACACGGTGAAGGCACTCCAGCGCTACCTCAAGAGGTTCTACGGCTACACCGGCCGGATCGACGGAGTGGCCGGATCGGGCACCCAGGCGGCGTTCAAGCGGGCCGCCGACGTCTGCCCCGGCGGCTGCCTGCTCACCTGAACCGGCCCACAGCACCTGTCCGCCCGGCCCGCCGCAGCTCTTGGCGGGCCGGGCGTTCGGTCTTCCCCCGGTCCCTCCGAAAAGCGGCTCGGTCCCCTCGCGCCGCTTTGCCCCGTGCCCCCCTACGCCGCCGGCATGGCAAGGCTGGGCTTCCCGTACAGACCGCCGAAGCCCAGGGCAATCGGGGGGAATGCCATGCTTCGCATCCACATCCACCGACACCGGCCTGGCCAGAACCCGCGTGGCCGCCGGACCCGACCCGCTGTGGGAGATCCGCGCCGGCCCACGCCGGTTCCAGACCCGCCGGGCCCGCTGGGCCTACGCCGACTGGTACCGCACGGCCCGCGACCGGCTGCACGCCCAGCACCTCACCCACACCCTGCGCACCTTCCTGCTGCCCCTGGTCCCCCGGGTCGCCTACTTCCCGGACCTCCCGACCCCACGCGAGAGGGACGAAGCCACCGGTTCCCTGTCCCAGAAGCAGGGAGAGGTGACGCCGACACTCAGTTGGCCGCCCATTCCCATCGCTACCTGCATAAGGAAATCATCGGGCTTGCTCCTCAAGTTGGCTGCAACCACGCGGCGTTCGTAATCCGGGGCGACGCCGACGACGTGACCGGCTTCCTTCCAGTTCCCGAAGGCCTTACGGACGACGTCCTTTGCCGCGTCTCGCGGAATGCCTGTCAGCCAGTAGTTCCGCGTCAGAGTGACGCGCTCCTCGGATCCGCCGTCACCGGGTTCCCCGCAGGACTTCACTCCTCCGCCGAACGGCTCACGAGCCGGCTGTGGGATCACTCCGCGAACGGCTTCCCGGATCAAGGCCTCAGCGGTGCGCTCCGCCCTGGCTCATGTCCATTCCCGTGCCTCTGTTTCGAGCAGGAGAACCACTCGCTTCACGCCCTGTCGACTCGTCGCCGCCCGCGCCACACCCGCCCGCGAGGAAAGAAAGACTGACGATCAGACAGGTCAGATGTCCAGTTCTCATACCGGTTCCGCCCCACTTGTCGGACACTCACCACTCACGACCAGCTCCATGGTTTCAGGGTTCACAGGCTCCCCTCGACGCGAACCTGCAACCCGCCCAGAAGGCCATTGAGCAGGGCGCCCGACCACGGCTGCCCATCCGCTCCCAGCCCTGCGGGGCCGGCTCGTGCTGCGTACCGTCGTCGCCGACGACTCGCCGCTGGAGCGGGCCGGTTCGTATACGTACGAGTCACTGATCGACGTCCTGGTCGGGCTGCTGGAGCAGTACCGGCCGACCGTCGTGCACACCCTCGACCCGGACCCCGACCTCCAGTTCAGCAGCGAGTACGAGCGCCGCCGGGACAGCGAGCAGCGCGGGTACTCCGACCACGCCGACCACACCGCGGCCGGGTGCTTCGCCTGGGCCGCCCCGATCTGCTGGGTGGCGGCGACGACGGGGCGCGGGGAGCCGGTGCCCGGGTTCGTCGTCGCCGCGTTCCGGGGGTACTACAACCGGCACTGGCCCAAGAACCTGCCGCCCTCGGTGCTGGAGCGGAAGGCCGCCCACCTCGTCCCGTACGGCGGCGCGCCCGACTGGGAGTGCGGCAACCCCTCGGGGTGCGGTGACTACAACGTCGGCGGCGACCGGCCCTTGACCAATCGCAAGGGCTGGGTCCGCTCCACCCACCACCGCTACCCGGGCCCCCGTCCCGTGGTCGCCGCCGGCCCCGACGGGCGGCTGACCGTGTACGGGGTGCTGGGGCTGCGGGCCGTGCGGTGGAGCGAGAGCGCCCCGGGCGGCGGGATCACGGACGCGCCGGACGACCTCGGCGGCGGGCCGCTCGCCCCGGTACTGGGCTCCGCGACGACGGCGGACGGGCGGCAGTTGCTGTTCGGGCTGCGGTTCGCGGCGCTCGGCGGACACGGCGCGGACAACGAACGCGAGATCGTGCTCCTGGAGCAGCGCTCCCCCGGCGGCCCCTTCCGGGCCTGGCGGGGGCTCGGCTACCCCGCTGCGGGCCGCGACCACAGCCGCCGCATCGGGATACCCGTCGCCGTCGCCGCGCCGGACGGCCGCGTCCACCTGTTCGTGCGCAACGCGGAGAAGGGGCTCAGTACCCGGGTGCGCGACGCGGTCACCGGCCGCTGGAGCGCCTGGCGCGACATGGGCGGCGGTGAGGTGCAGGACGGGGTGACCGCGGTCGTGGACACGGCGGGGCGCGTCCATGCGTACGCGGCAGGGCACCACGCCGTGCACCACTGGACCCAGGACACCCCGGGGACCGACGTCACCGCCCGTACCCAGCTCACCGGCTCCCCCGTTCCCGCGCACGCGCCCGGCGCGCTCCCCGCGCCCGACGGGTCCGTGGAGCTGTACTACCGGCCGGCCGCGCGGGAGCGGCTCGCCGTCGTCCGGGCCGACCGCGCCCCCGTACCCCGTTTCGGCGGGTACGGTCCGGTGACCGCCGCCGCCTCACCGGGCGTCCCGGTCCTGCTCGGCCGGTCGGCGGAGGGCCGGATCCAGCTACGTACCGCCGAGGGCACCGCGGTACGGTCCCGGGGCCACGTCGCCTTGGACGGCGCCACCCTCCACCTCGGGGCGGCGGGCGGCCGGTCGTCGTGGGGTTCGGGCCGGACGGCGCCCCGTGGGTGTGGCGGCCGTAGAAGTGGATGCGTTGGGCCCAACTGTCGTTCCATAAAGCCGCGTTATGGCCAAACGCTAGTACCCCGGCCTCATCGCGCTCCGGCACCCTGTTGCCCACCATCCCCCACGGACACGCACACCCCAGCGTGTCGCGCGAAACGAGGAATCATGCGTATATCCAGACTCGTGCCCGCTGCCGCCGCAGCGGCGGCCTGCGTCCTCGCCCTCTTCGCACCGTCCGCCTCGGCCGCCCCCGAGGCCCCTCTGCGGGACGCCCCGCCCCCGACCACCCAGATCATCGGCGGCGGCTACGCGCAGAACGCCCCATGGGCCGCGCGTCTCTTCTCGAACGGCAGGGAGACCTGTTCGGCGACGATCATCGCGCCGACCTGGATCCTCACCGCCAAGCACTGCGTCACCGGCGGCGGCCTGTCGTTCCGCATCGGCAGCCTCGACCAGCACAGCGGCGGTGTGGTCGCCAACGGCGTCCAGACCTACACCCACGGCTCGGACCTGGCCCTCGTCCGGCTGGACCGCTCGGTGCAGGCCACCTACTCCCGCCTCGGCCAGCCCGGCACGGTCCGCGTCGGACAGAACGTGCAGGTCTGGGGCTGGGGCGCCACCTCCCGGTGCGGCTCCGAGGCAAACTGCCAGTCCCGCTACCTGAAGGTCGCCAACGTGACGGTGACCCACGGCTGCGGTGACGCGTACGGCGGCTCGGCGATCTGCGCCCGACGGGGCAACGGCATCACCGCCGGCGGTGACTCGGGCGGCCCGATGACGTTGAACGGCGTCCAGGTCGGCGTCGCCTCCACCAGCGACCGCCAGACCACGACCGCGTACACGAACGTCACCGCGTACCGGTCCTGGATCCAGTCGATCGCGGGCGTCTGACCGGACGCCCCACCCGGGCGACGGGCACCTGACCGACCCGCCGCCCCCTGAACCGTAGGGCCCCCGTACCTCTCCGCCCTGAGGTACCGGGGCCCTACAGCCATCCCCGGCGAGCCGTGCTCCGCGCGCCGGCCCGGCGGGTCCACGCCTGTTCCCCGCACCGGCCGTACGCGAAGGGCCCCGCACCTCCGAGGAGGTGCGGGGCCCTTCTGTGCGACTCGGTGAGCCACCAGGTCCAAGGACCAAGCAGAAACTACTTGATGATCTTGGTGACCTGGCCGGCGCCCACGGTCCGGCCACCCTCACGGATGGCGAACTTCAGGCCCTCTTCCATGGCGACCGGCTGGATCAGCGCGACGTCCATGAGGGTGTTGTCACCCGGCATGACCATCTCGGTGCCCTCGGGAAGGGTCACAACGCCCGTCACGTCCGTGGTACGGAAGTAGAACTGCGGGCGGTAGTTGTTGAAGAACGGGGTGTGACGGCCACCCTCGTCCTTCGACAGGATGTAGGACTGCGCCTGGAACTCGGTGTGCGGCGTGACCGAGCCGGGCTTGATGATGACCTGGCCGCGCTCGACGTCCTCGCGCTTGATGCCACGGAGGAGCAGACCGACGTTCTCACCGGCCTGGCCCTCGTCGAGCAGCTTGCGGAACATCTCGATGCCGGTGACCGTGGTGGTGGTCTTCTCGGTCTTGATACCGACGATGTCGACGGTCTCGTTGACCTTCAGGACACCACGCTCGATGCGGCCGGTGACGACCGTACCGCGACCGGTGATCGTGAAGACGTCCTCGATCGGCATGAGGAACGGCTTCTCGACGTCACGCTCGGGCTGCGGGATGGACTCGTCGACAGCCTTCATCAGGTTAAGGACGGACTCACCCCACTCCTTGTCGCCCTCGAGCGCCTTGAGCGCCGAGACCTTGACGACCGGAAGGTCGTCGCCCGGGAACTCGTACTCGGAGAGGAGCTCACGGACCTCGAGCTCGACGAGCTCCAGGATCTCCTCGTCGTCCACCATGTCGGCCTTGTTCAGGGCGACGACGATGTACGGGACGCCGACCTGGCGGGCCAGGAGCACGTGCTCCTTGGTCTGCGGCATCGGGCCGTCGGTGGCGGCGACCACGAGGATGGCGCCGTCCATCTGCGCGGCACCCGTGATCATGTTCTTGATGTAGTCCGCGTGACCGGGGCAGTCGACGTGCGCGTAGTGACGCTGCTCCGTCTGGTACTCGACGTGCGCGATGGAGATGGTGATACCGCGCTGGCGCTCTTCGGGAGCCTTGTCGATCTGGTCGAAGGCCGAGGCCTCGTTCAGGTCCGGGTACGCGTCGTGCAGCACCTTGGTAATGGCGGCCGTGAGGGTCGTCTTACCGTGGTCGATGTGACCGATGGTGCCGATGTTGACGTGCGGCTTAGTCCGCTCGAACTTTGCCTTCGCCACTGGGGTCCTCCTGAGTGGTTCTGTACGCCTTGCTTCATCGGCGCCAGGTGATCTTTGCTGGGGTGCCGGCGCCGGGGGCATTCCGCACAGTGCTCGCGCGCTGTGCGAAATGCCCGCCCGGCTCCGGTGACAAGCCTAAAGCGTGAGCTCGGGAGAGTTACTCGCCCTTGGCCTTCGCGATGATCTCCTCGGCGACGTTCCGCGGAACCTCGGCGTAGGAGTCGAACTGCATCGAGTAGCTTGCGCGACCCGAGGTCTTGCTGCGGAGGTCTCCGACGTAGCCGAACATCTCCGAGAGGGGCACGAGGCCCTTCACGACGCGAGCGCCGCTGCGCTCCTCCATGGCCTGGATCTGGCCACGGCGGGAGTTGAGGTCGCCGATGACATCGCCCATGTAGTCCTCGGGCGTGGTGACCTCGACGGCCATCATCGGCTCAAGGAGCACGGGAGAGGCCTTGCGGGCACCCTCCTTGAACGCCTGCGAACCGGCGATCTTGAAGGCGAGCTCCGAGGAGTCGACCTCGTGGTAACCACCGTCGAGAAGGGTGACGCGGACGCCGACCATCTCGTAACCGGCCAGGATGCCGAACTGCATGGCTTCCTGAGCACCCGCGTCCACCGAGGGAATGTACTCACGGGGGATGCGGCCACCGGTGACCTTGTTGACGAACTCGTAGGAGGCGTCGCCACCCTCGATGGGCTCAAGGGCGATCTGCACCTTCGCGAACTGGCCGGTACCACCAGTCTGCTTCTTGTGCGTGAAGTCGATGCGCTCGACGGTCTTGCGGATCGTCTCGCGGTACGCGACCTGGGGCTTGCCGACGTTCGCCTCGACGCGGAACTCGCGCTTCATGCGGTCGACGAGCACCTCGAGGTGAAGCTCGCCCATACCACCGATGATGGTCTGGCCGGTCTCCTCGTCGGAGTGCACCTGGAAGGAGGGGTCCTCCTCCGAGAGGCGCTGGATGGCGACACCCAGCTTCTCCTGGTCACCCTTGGACTTCGGCTCGATCGCGACCTGAATGACCGGCGCCGGGAAGTCCATGGACTCCAGAATGACCGGGTTCTTGTCGTCGCAGAGCGTCTCACCGGTGGTGGTCTGCTTGAGACCCATGACGGCGATGATGTCGCCGGCGCCCACCGATGCGATCTCCTCACGCTTGTTCGCGTGCATGCGGTAGATCTTGCCGATGCGCTCCTTCTTGCCCTTGACGGAGTTCAGCACCGCGGTGCCGGCCTCCAGGCGACCGGAGTAGATCCGGACGAAGGTGAGCTTGCCGAGGTGCGGGTCGCTCGCGATCTTGAACGCCAGGCCGGAGAACGGCTCGTCGTCCGAGGGCTTGCGCGCGATGACCTTCTCCGGGTCCTTCACGTCGTGGCCCTCGATGGCCTCGACGTCCAGGGGGGAAGGCAGGTAGCGCACGACCGCGTCGAGCAGGGGCTGGACGCCCTTGTTCTTGAACGCGGTGCCACAGAACACCGGGGTGACGGTGACGGAGTCGGCACTGCCCTTCGACGCCAGCGTGATGCGGCGGATCGCCTCGTGCAGCTGCTCCTGGGTGGGCTCGGTGCCCTCCAGGTACAGCTCCATCATGGCGTCGTCGTTCTCGGCCACGGCCTCGAGGAGCTTGCCGCGCCATTCGTCGGCGGCCTCCTTGAGGTTGTCCGGGATCTCGACGGTGTTGTACATCTCGCCCTTGGCGGCCTCTTCGGGGTACACGAAGGCCTGCATGGAAACGAGGTCGACGACACCCGTGAAGTCGGACTCGGCGCCGATGGGGAGCTGCATGACGATCGGGGTCGCGCCGAGGCGCTCCACGATCATGTCGACGCAACGGAAGAAGTCCGCGCCGGTGCGGTCCAGCTTGTTGACGAAGCAGATGCGCGGCACGCCGTAGCGGTCCGCCTGACGCCAGACGGTCTCGGACTGCGGCTCGACGCCGGCCACACCGTCGAACACGGTGACGGCGCCGTCGAGGACGCGGAGCGAACGCTCCACCTCGACGGTGAAGTCGACGTGACCCGGGGTGTCGATGATGTTGATGGTGTGGTCAACATCATTGAGCGGCCAGTGGCAGGTCGTCGCGGCAGACGTGATCGTGATGCCGCGCTCCTGCTCCTGCTCCATCCAGTCCATCGTGGCAGCGCCGTCGTGGACTTCACCGATCTTGTAGCTCACACCGGTGTAGAAGAGGATCCGCTCAGTGGTGGTCGTCTTCCCCGCGTCGATGTGGGCCATGATCCCAATGTTGCGGACCTTGGCCAGGTCAAGCGAAGTGGTGGCCATAAGGCTCAATCTTCTCTCGGTCTCGATGGGGGTAGCGACTACCAGCGGTAGTGCGCGAAGGCCTTGTTGGACTCGGCCATCTTGTGGGTGTCCTCACGCTTCTTGACCGAAGCGCCGAGGCCGTTGGAGGCGTCGAGCAGTTCGTTCATGAGGCGCTCGGTCATGGTCTTCTCGCGGCGGGCGCGGGAGTAACCGACGAGCCAGCGCAGGGCGAGGGTGGAGGCGCGACCGGGCTTGACCTCGATCGGCACCTGGTAGGTGGCGCCACCGACACGGCGGGACTTGACCTCGAGCGAGGGCTTGACGTTCTCAAGCGCGCGCTTCAGCGTGATGACCGGGTCGTTGCCGGTCTTCTCGCGGAGGCCTTCCATGGCGCCGTACACGATCCGCTCGGCGGTGGAACGCTTGCCGTCGAGGAGGATCTTGTTGATCAGCGAGGTGACAAGAGGAGAGCTGTAGACCGGGTCGATGATGACCGGGCGCTTCGGGGCGGGGCCCTTACGAGGCATTCTTACTTCTCCTTCTTGGCGCCGTAGCGGCTGCGGGCCTGCTTGCGGTTCTTGACACCCTGGGTGTCAAGGGAGCCGCGGATGATCTTGTAACGAACACCCGGCAGGTCCTTCACACGGCCACCACGCACGAGCACGATGGAGTGCTCCTGCAGGTTGTGTCCCTCACCCGGGATGTAGGCCGTGACCTCGATGCCGGAGGTCAGACGCACACGCGCGACCTTACGGAGCGCCGAGTTCGGCTTCTTCGGGGTGGTCGTGAACACACGCGTGCAGACGCCACGCCGCTGGGGCGAACCCTCGAGCGCGGGCGTCTTGTTCTTCTCGACCTTGTCCTGCCGGCCCTTCCGGACCAGCTGCTGGATCGTAGGCACTACTTCTCCGGTTTCTGTGTGCCGTTCGTGAAACTAACCTGGAACATCGCCGACCCACGCGGTCGGGTGTGTCGAATACTGCGGACTTCCGCCCTAAGGGCGGAAGGGGCGCAGATTGCGGTGGCTACAGACAGACCCGCGATGCGGTTGAGGACACGCACACGAGCCCAGGCACACCCCAGGCACAAGGCTTGAGCGTACCTACCTCACGGAGCTGGGTCAAAACAAATGCTGTCCACACCGCACCGGGGCCTTCGACCACCGGCGACGGGCGGCGACACCTCCCGGCCGACGCCCGTGCCCGCGTACGCCGGCCCCCGTGTTCGCGGACGCATGCCCCGGGCGGGGAGAGCCCGGCCATGGCACGCGCACCGGGGCCGAGTCCGGTCGCGATACGCGCACCGGGCTGAGTCCGGGCGCGGTACGCACACCGAGGTGGTGGGCCCGGGCGCGCTCCTCAGCGGGTCACGTCGTCCGGGGTGGCGGCCCTCCCGCCCTCCTTCGACCGGCGCAGCCGCGGCGGCGGGAGGGTCGGGATGGTCGGGACACGGGAGCTGCGGCTCTTGCGTACGAGCGCGGGTTCGGGCCCGGCCCCGGTGCGCGGCGGCCGGGACGGCGGATCCGTCTGCCCGTCGGCCTCGGGGCGGTCGTGGCGGGGCTCCCCGTCGGCGGGACGGCCGCGCTCCCCCGACCCGTCGGCCCGGGAAGCGCCGCCACGGGCGGGATCGTCCCGGCCGTGGCGGCCGTCCGGCTCCCGGACATCGCCGCCGCGCCCCTCCTGCCGGAAGGGGATCACCGCGGCCTGCCCCGGCGTGCGCGTGGACTCCACCAGCCGCAGGGGCCGCCGGCTCGCGGTCCGCGCCGCCTCGACAGCGGACTCGTAGTGGGCGGCGGCGTCGCGCCAGCCGTGGGAGTACGCCAGCAGCTCGCGCCGCTCCAGCTCCGCTCGCAGGAGGACGACGACCTTGTGGGGTTCGTGGCCGTCGAGGAGGGCTCCCAGTTCGGCGAGGAGCGCCGTGTACGTCTCCGGCGTCGGCGTCCCGGCCGGCGGAGTGCTGGGCCCTCCGGGCCCGGCGGGGGGGGGTTCGGGGGCGTCGCCTGTGGTCCGGGAGCATCCTTCCCGTTCGGCCATGCGCCCCCCTCTTTGCCGCCCGCGCGAGTCGCACCGCACCGGGCGGCGCCCGGACGTTCTCGGCGATCGGGCGCTCTCGTTCTGCGCTGCGCGCACCTAGCGGGGTGCGCCCACGCACGGTCGTGCGTGGACCTGCGGCGTCGTTCGAACCTGCGCTGGGGCGGGGGGAGACAGGCCCGAACAGCTTACGGGGCAGGTTGAGGGACTGGTTTCCCGGCCCGGCGCAAGATCGACTTCGCCCGCCGCGGCCCCCTCGCGGAGCCCCGCGAATCACCGGCGGGCAGGGCCGGGGGCGTCAGCCGGAGACCCGGGAGCGGCCGCGCGCGCCAGGGGGACGGGAGGAAGCGGCCGTGCGCGTCAGTCGGAGGCGAGCGGCGCACGTCGCTGCGCGGCCTCGATCGCCGGCGCGGGCAGGAACTGGCCCGCGACCCGGACGAACATCTCGCGCTGGTCCGCCGGCACACCCAGCGCGACGGCGGCTTCCTCAAGGGTGAGCGGACGGCCGTCCGCCGAGGGCGCACCGGTCGGCACGGACGGGAGCGGCAGGTCCTCCTCGGTGAGCCGGCCGGAGCGGATGAGCATGTCGCGCACCGGCACCTGGAGCACCTGGGCGAGACGCCGGGTGGTCTCCAGGTCGGGCATGCTCTGGCGCTGGAGGAGGCGGGTGATGGCGGCCCGGTGGACTCCGGCCTCGTCGGCGAGACGGGACTTGCCGCCGCCACGTGGACTGTCGATGTCGAAGCCGCGCCGGCGGATCAGTTCCTCGATCCAGGTCGCGAAGCTGTCGATTTCGCCCGTGGTCATGGGGCACTCGCCTCCCTCCGAAGCGGTGACCAGACTATCGCGCTTGCGCGCAAGGAATTACCCGCCTCCCGATACCGTATGGGCAAAATCCCCGCATATAAAGAGCGCAGACACCAGATTCCTCCTTGCGTGCGAGCACGCAACATGCCAATGTGCGATCTCGCAACATCTGGTGCGGGGAGAAGGGATCGCCATGACCACACCGAACACAGCTACACCGGCCACATCCACACCGAACACGCGGGAGCCCGCCGGAACGGGTGCCACCGCCCGCCGGCCCGGCCCTGACGGCAACGGCAACGGCAACGGCAACGGCAACGGCAACGGCACGATCGCGGACGCGATGCTCTGGATCGAGCTGCTGCTGCGCCAGTTCCCGGAACTGCTCGTCGAGCTCGCCCCCTCCTACCGCTCACCCTCGGCCGCTCCGACGGTCCCGTCCGGCTCCCCCTCCGCCCCGGCCGGCCCGACCCGCGCCGAGCGCGAGGAGGCCCTGCGCGCCGAGCAGGCCCACGGCCTCACCCCTCCCGGCTCCCGCACCTCCCCCCTGCGGCTTCACATCTCCGACGCCGTACGCGACATCACCGACGGCGTGATCGAGCTCGACGAGGCCGTACACGACCGGCTCCACCTGCCCCGCCCCCGCCGCGAGCAGGTCACCGGGCGGCTGCTGCGCGTCGCGGGGCTCCTCGACCGGGCCGCCGGTGACGACGTACTGCTCGAACACATCCGGGACGAGGCCCGCCGCATGGCCCGCCGCTGCACCCGGGCCCTGGGCGGCGCCGAACCGGTGGTGCGGGTGAGCGGGCGCTGCCCGTGGTGCGACTCGGTCTCTCTGCGGGCCTTTCCCGCCCGCCGGGCGGTGCTCTGCGTCAACCCGGCCTGCCGCTGCGCGGACCGGGCCTGCGACTGCCGTACGGATCCGGCGCACCGGCACGCGTGGAGCGAGGGCGCGTGGGCGCGGCTCGCGGCGGAGTCCGGCGGCGACGTCGTCGAGCTGACCGCCTCGGCCGAGGACACCGCGCGGCGGGAGGGTACGCGATGACGGCCGCGACGCTGCTGACGGGCGAACTCGCCGCGCACGAGGCGGGCGTGAAGCCCGCGACGATCCGCAAGTGCTCGCGGACGCGGTCGTGGACGAGACCCCGCCGCCGGGCTTCGACGGCACCCAGGAGGCGGTGATCGTCTCCCTGCGCGGCGGCGCGTGGATCGACGACCTCCACCTCGACCAGCCGCTCGTCGAGCTGGAGGCCTACGGGCCGGACAAGGCGACGGCGCACCGCCTGGCGAAACGCCGCCCGCGCCGAGCTGCTGTCGGCGGCCGGCCGGACGTACGGAACGAACCTCGTGATCACCGATGTGGTCGAGTCCGACGGTCCGCGCTGGCTGCCGGAGTACCTCCATCCGGCGGCCAACCGCTACGTCTGCGTCCTGCGCGTGTCGCTGCGCATCGGCTGAACCGCCGGCATCCGCCCGGCGACCATCCACGCACCGCCCGTACCGACCCGGCGCCTCCGAGCGCCCCCACAGACAGGGCCCCGTCATCGGCGGGGCCTTCGCCGTACCCGCGGCAGGCACCACCATCCACGGAAAACCATCTGAAGGAGCCATCCATGGCAGGCAACAACTCGTCCGAGATCCGCGTGGCCGGAACCGGCCGCATCCTCATCGCGGACGTCAACGCCCCCTCCCGGACGTCTTCTCCGAGGACCCGTCGGCCGACTGGGGTACGGGGTGGACCGACCTCGGCTACACCTCGACGGACGGGGTGACCTTCTCCAAGAAGGACAAGCTGGACCCGGTCGAGACGTGGCAGTCGATCAGCCCGGCCCGGTTCGTCTACGCGCACCGTGACCTGACGCTGAAGTTCTCCATGCTGCAGTTCAACGAGGACACGCTGCCCTTCTTCCTGGGTGGCGTCCCGGCGGACATCCGCCGGGACGCCACCAAGCCGGACATCGTCCACTTCGACGTCCCGGACGGCCCGACCTTCGACGAGCGCGCGCTCGGCCTGGAGTTCACCGACGGCACGGCGGTCACCTACCGCTTCGTCATCCCGCGCGGCCAGGTGACCGCCACCGACGACATCAAGCTCGCCCGAAAGGCCGCCGCGATGCTCGGTGCCACCTTCACCGCGCTCTCCCCGGGCGACGGCCAGGCGCTCGCCACCTTCGTCATGAAGGACGCCGCCTACACGGTGCCGGCCGGCGCCTGATCCCCCGCCGGGCGGGACCGGATCGGCCCGGTCCCGCCCGGCACCCCCGGGGCCCACGCAGCCCAGCCCAGCCCTGCTCTGTCCTGTTCCTGTTCCGCGTAAGGAGACCCACCACCCATGGCTTCGTTCGACGTCAACGCAGCACGCGCCCAGCGTCTGGAAGCGCTCGGCCGCTCCTGGTCCTTCGACCTGGACGACGACACCTTCGAACTGCCCACCGAGCTGGGCCGCACCACCGCCAAGGCGCTCCGCAGCCTCGACGACAACGACGTCGACGGCCTGCTGAAGCTCCTGCTGGGCGAGGACCAGTTCGCGCGCTTCGAGCGCCACGACATCACCATGCAGGACATCGCAGCGATCCTGAGGCGTACGGCAAGGAGACCGGGCTCGGCCTGGGGGAAGGCTGAGCCTCCACGCGTTCGCCGAAGAACACGCCGAGGCCCTCGAAGCCGACCTGCTGCGGCACTACGGCGTGGACCTGCTCGACTGGCACCGCGGCCGGCTCTCCTCCCGCCGGCTCGCGGTGCTGGTCAAGCACATGCCACGCGACAGCGCCACCACTCAGCAACTTCACGGCGAGAGCGCCGAATGGGGCGTCACCAACTACCTGCTCGCCGCCGCCGTCGACCACCTCGCCGCCGCCAACTGGATGTTCGCCTCGGTCAACACCGACGAGGACTCCGACCCCCCAGAGCCGCCGGTGCCGGTGCCGAGGCCGGGGGACGAGGCCTCCGCCGAGGAGCCGGCAAATCCGCCCGAGGCGCCCAGCCCGAGCGATCTGGCCCGCTTCTTCTCCTGATGCGACACACACGTGTCAGCCGAAAATAATCCAGCCCAGCAGTCCGATTCCCGGAACAGCGACGATCGCCGAAAGAACTGCCATCGCATAAGCCACCCCATAACCGATCGGAGGCACCTCGGCGTTCTTCGGATTGCGCGGATCGTAGACCACGTCCAGCGGATCTCCGATACGCGCGTGGGCAACCGCCGCCGGCTGGCTCAGGCATCTGAAGGTCTCGCCCGACTCCGTCTGGAACCTCGCCACCACGGCGATGCCGTCCTTGGCGAACGTGTGCTTGACGCACACCCCGCGGACCGTGACGCCTCGGACGCGCAGAGAGAACAGACGCCGGGCGAAGAAGGCCAGCGCTCCGGATACGCCAAGTGCCACCAGAGCATGCGGGACAAAGTAGGCCGATCCGGAAGCAGCGAGATACACCGAGGTCATACATTCACACTCCGGAAGTCCTGATCAAACAGATCCGCAACTACATCAAATCCTCGAAAGGGGATACAAATCGGTTCATCTGGACCGCATCCGCCGAGGAGATCCCAGCGAAAGTCGACCTCGTCCAGACCGACGTGAAGAAACTCACCGGGACGTCAGGAGTTCAAGGGTGAGCGAATTCTTCACGGTGGATGAGTTCAATGCGTACAAGAGTACCCTACATCCGCGAGGCAACGCGGAAAGCGCGATGGACGGGGCACCGGGCGAACACGCCACACCCAGAACCCAACAGGCCTACGCGAACACTCAGATCGTCACGTTCACTCCGCCCTGTTTCACATCTGATGAGCGCGGAGGTCCGTGTGGCGTGTTATCAGGAAACGCAGCTCACCACATGCTGCTCCCCAGGAACCAGACAAGTATGAGTCCGATCCCACAGAGCAATCCACCGAGGGGGTAAGAGCCGATTCTCCGCTTCTGATCGTTCACGATCGGAGTTGCAGCATGCAGGGGATCATAAAGAACAGGTGCGGATTGACCTACCTCCACCAGCACCAGACCGGTCGGTGCAGACCAGGCCATGAGCTGGCGCCCCTCCCGTCCACATAGCGGATACCGCTGGAAACCATTCCGCCAGATGTCCAGCGCAGCCGCTCGCAGACCCCCGTCACCCTGCGCCCTCTACCGCTTGAGTAGAAATGATTCTGCCGAAACCGCAAGTGTATGAGGCGCAATCCTAGAGCCATAGGAGCGAGCCCAGCCATGAGGACGAATAGCATCACTGGATTGATATTCACGTCGCAGACGATACAACCGGTGCGGCTCACTCCGGCCGGCTCCCCGGTCAGACGCCGCAAAGGGGAAGAACCGTTGAGCGACGACGAGGAGGCCCAAACGGTCTGCGGAGCAGGACATCGGGCAGCGGCCGCGAACGGGAATAGCTCAAGACCTCCGTCCCCTTCGTAAGGTCGCTGGGCAGACCGTGGCCCCGCCCGGCGCCACGATCACTCGCCTCCTCGACGGCCGAGCCCGAAATCCGAAGAAGCAAGAGCCGGAAGCCTCGTGGCCGACTTCCGGCGCGGTGTCCTCCCCTGAAGGCCATCACGAGGAGAACCGCCTCAACCGCCACGAGCGCGATGAGGTCCACACGCTTCCACAGAGGCTTCCAGGCAGCAAGAGCCGTCCCCACCCGGCCGGGCGTCTGTGGATCGTAGACGACCTCGACGAGTTCACCGACCTGGATACCGGCCGGCACATCGCTCTCGTCTGCGGAACAGGTCACTCGCCGCCCGTCCTGCGTGACGAAACTGGAGAAGGAAGGCCGGCCCTCCGCCTTGGGAGCCGTCGGCGATGGAATCCGAAGTTCCGGAAGGCCCGGACCGGGCGGAGCTGATGCGGTTCTTCAGCTGAACCACCCCCGCCGTCACAGGAAGAGCGACAGCACGAAAACCATGAGCGCTGTCGTCTGCGCGCAGATCACCAGCGCTCCGCAGACGTTCCCGAAAGTTATGGGCGCGGCTGCCGAGAGCTTCGGGAAGCCGGAAATGTACAGAACCTCCCGGCGGGCACCCATGAGGTTCCGCGCCAGCGAATAGACACGCACCTTCGTCAGATACTCAGCCCCGTCGCCGACCTGATATCGAATGTACGCATAATTCCCATTTCTCCTCATACTGATGTCGATGCAAGTGCCCAGGGTTGTCGCACCCCGCCATTTCAACCAGACCAAGCGGCCCAGATGCATCAGCGAAGCAACGAACAGTGCGACCACCCCTCCGATGATCACAACCGCCAGCAGCACCTCAATGAATGCCTTCATGGCTCCGCATCATGTCAAACAGATCTCCCGAAAGGAAGGTGTTCTGCGTGGGTCAACCGGTTGACCCGGGAAAGAAAAGGACTGCCTCGCACAGGAATATCTCGACGCCGCCATCGACGAACGACTGCGCCAGTGCGGGCTTCGTCACCTCGACGGACGTCACACAGGAGGTGGAAAGACTCACCGACCCTCGGGAGGCCGCCGGCCGCTCGTACACCTCGAGCACGCCCCCGTGGTGCGCACTCCGTTTCGGGCCAGGAGAACTTTCTGCCAGAACATCGCCACAAGGGCCCTGAGCCCTACATAGGCCAAGAAAGAAGGGCCACCGAGTAGCGCTAGAGCGACCATTGCCAGAATTGGCCTCGGGCCTCTCGGTACAGGACTCCGCCCGGCACCTGATCCTGATCTCCCGCCGGGCCCGGGGCGCCGCCGGCACGGCAGACGCCACCGGACGCACAAGGACCGGTCCACTTCGCAGAGGAAGCCGATCAACCGGGATACCCGGTCGGTTTCCGGCTGGGCGCCGCCCGGGCTGGTTCCGCTCGATGGCGGATCAACGGCGGCGTGCCCGCCCGTCGCCCTGACCGGTGAGATCCAGGGCCGGCACATCCGGCCCGGTGCCGGTCGCAGGAGGCGAAGCACGTCGCCGGCACCCCTCACAGGGCCACCCCCATTTTCTCCAGCGCACTTCCCGCCATCGAGAGCGCCAAGGCCAGCGTGAGAGGAAAAAGGAATACGGCCGTGACCGACTTCGACATCACACGCCAGGGATTGAGGGGGGGCGAGGTCAGATGCCTTCGGCCTCCACGGAAGATAGGTGACGTCCATCCTGGAACCCGGTGCAGGAAGCCTGCCGGCCCAGAGTTCCGTGGTCATCTTGTACTCGATCCCGTCACGCGCACGGTAGTCGACTATCACCGACTGCCCGAAGCGTACCGCTGAATAGCCAGCGACCCGGGAGCCGATCGGACATTCCGCGACGGCGCACCGTGCTCGCTTTCGAGCGCGCTCAAATACGGTTGAACTTTTCGCCTCGCCCGCGACCTTCGCCGGATCGATCCGATGCGTTCCACACCAGAATCGGGGCACTGAAACAGAGAACTCCCCTGGGAAGCCCCTCGGCCCGGAAACCACACTCGGCACACGATTCACGTCATGGCTACCAGGCCCTCACCTGAAAGCCATCACGAGGAGGACCGCCTCTACCAATGCGAGCGTGATGAGGTCCACGCGCTGCCACAGAGGCTTCCGGGCAGCAAGAGCCGTCTCCACCCGGCCGGGCGCCTGCGGATCGTAGACGAGCTCGACGAGGTCACCGACCTGGGTACCGGCCGGCACATCGCTCTCGTCAGCGGAACAGGTCATTCGCCGGCCGTCCTGCGTGGCGAACTGGAGAAGGAAGGTCGGCCCTCCGCCTTGAGAGCGCCATTCCCGCTCTTAGTTTAGCAGCGCGCCTCCGCCTGAACGCCACGCGCACGCACCAGCAGACGGCGACGAAGTATCCAGATAAAGGCCACAAGTCCAAGAATTGGCAGCAAGAAACGCTAAATATCCCAGTCCATGCACAACTCCTTCTGCGGGAAGCCGACGAAGAAGCATCCCATCACATAACAGAGGATCTGATCAAGGTGACTGAGGAAGCATGACAGAGCCTACGAACCAGCAGATCGCCAAAGATGTCGCGGCCATCGAGAAAGCACTTGAAGGAAAGGCGGACAAAGAATCAGTCGAGGGCCTGGTAAGGCGATCGGAGGTTCGCCCGAAAGCCTTGGTCGACGGCCCGGGAGAAACCGAGCAGTCCGGCAGTCCTGCGACAGCTCCGGAAAATTCGGATCAGCAGGATCTGGCCACACAAAAAGAACTTCAGGATGCAACGGCATCCAGCGTCTGGACGAATGTCAAACCGGCAGAGCTTGTAGGCTTCGCCCTCGCCTGGCAGGCGCTCAAGTTCGAGCTCCCCACCCTGTTCAATCTCGAAATCTTCACCGAGAAGTTGCTCGGAAAGATGAACCTGTTCCCCAATGCCGAGGGAAACGGGCTCCGTATCGCACGGAATGAGTACGGGTTCCTCCTGCCGACCCGTAGGCCCGCCGCAGGGGAGCCGGGCGAGGACGGGGCCGACGCTGATCCTGCCCCGCCCGGCACACAGCCCACACCCGCCGGGCCCGCGTCTCCGACCGGACCACCCGCACCCCGGGGCCAACAGAACCGGCCCCCCTCCCCAGAACCCGGGCCCAGGCCAGGCCGATCGACACCGCGCCGATCAGCGCAGGGCCGATCGGCACCCGGCCAGACGCCCGGTGGAGACCCTGAGCAGCAACGACGCCTACAGGCCTCGCTCCGCCGTACGAACGATGAGAGCCGACGTGCCGCGACAGCGCTGCGCGACGCGAGCGACGCCGCGTCCGACCTCGCCAGATCCGTCTGATATCCGGCTGTCACTCCGACGGCGCGTACTCATGGGAGACAGAGAATGAACCTGACTCAAGCGCTGGGGAGGTCTTCCGGCGCCCTGCGGAAATTCCGGTCGGAGGCCACCAACGCCGGGAAGTCCACGAGAACCCTGTCCGGGGGCTCTCTGCGGAGCGACCGCGAACTCAAGAAGCTCAAGACCTCCGCCCAGGCCTCCGCCCGCCAGTTCACCGCCATCCAGCGCGCCGCCGACAAGGCCGACCGCTCGATGGCCAAGGCCGGCCGGACCGCCAAGAAGAGCGGGCCCCAGGTCGGAAAGTTCAAGTCCGGGGCCGACAAGGCGTCCAAGGGCATGAAGGGGCTCAACAAGTCGATGAAGGGCAACCTCGTCGGCCAGTTGCTCTCCCTGCTCGCCCCGATCGTCGAGAAGGTGGTCGAGATGGCCGCCCGCTCGAAGACCATGCAGAAGGTCCTCAAGGTCGCCTTCGCCGCGATCAAGAAGGTCATCAGCTCGGTCATGAAGGTCGTCGGGCCGATCATGAAGAAGGCCGGCGCACTGATCAAGAAGGTCTGGAACGGCATCAAGAAGACGATCACCTTCGTCATCAAGGCCGTCGCCAAGGTCATCACGACCTACTTCAACGCCTGGAAGAAGATCATCACCACGGTGATGAACGCCGTCAGGAAGGTCATCTCCAGCGTCTGGAACGGCATCCGGAAGATCATCACCCCCGTCGTCAACTGGATCCGCAGCGTCATCCCCCAGGCCTTCAGCCGGGTCAAGGAGAGGCTGGCCGGCATCTGGGGCGGGCTGAAGGGCATCGCGAGCCGCGCCTTCAACAGCATCAAGGGGGCGGTGAAAGGCCCCGTCAACGCCGTCATCCGGCTCATCAACTCCGCGATCGGCAGGCTCAACCGCATCAAGGTGTCGATCCCCGGCTGGGTCCCTGGCGTCGGCGGGAAGACCTTCGGCATCAGCCTGCCGAAGATCCCGCAGCTGGCGGCCGGCGGCATCGTGGCCCCGCGCAACGGCGGCGTGCACGCGATCGTCGCCGAGGCCGGTGAGGCCGAGGCCGTGCTGCCGCTGTCCAAGCTGGACCGGCTGCTGCGGCACACCGCCCGCCGGGCCAGGGCCGAGTCGGTCAGCGCCACGGCCGGCGCGATGGCCGGCTTCCGGATCGAGTACGCGCTCAACTCGCAGGCCGGCCAGAAGATGATGCAGCAGGTCTTCGGCCAGGTCCGCAAGGTCTTCCAGGCGATCTGGAAGTTCCTCGGTCCCGTCCTCAAGGTGTACGCCACCGTGATCTCAGCCTACTTCAAGGCCGCCATCAAGATCATCACCACGGTCCTGGCCGTCGTCGGCCCGCTGCTCTCCAAGGGCTTCCACTCCACCCGGAGCGCCGTCACCTCGGCCACCCGCGCCCTCTCCGGCCTCGTCCGCCGGACCTGGCGCGGTTTCCGCGCCGTGATCCGGCCCGTCCTGAGCTGGATCACGCAGAAGATCCCCAGCATGTTCACCCGGGTGAAGAGCGCCCTGTCCCGGACCCTGACCGGCATGGGCCGCTTCATCAGCACCGGCATGCAGGGCGTCATGGCCGCCGTCACCGGGCCGGTCAAGGCGCTGATCTCCTTCGCCAACTGGGTCATCGACGGCCTCAACAAGCTGAGCTTCAGCTTCTTCGGGAAGAAGTTCGGCGTCGACCTGCCCAAGATCCCCCAGCTCGCCGAGGGCGGTGTCGTCCAGCCCGCCGGGCCGGACACCGCCTCCGCCGTGCTGCCGCTCTCCGCGCTCAGCCGGCTGCGCCCCGCCGAGGCCGCACCGCGCACGGCCGGCCCCGCCCACCCCACGGACCGCACCCGGCTGCGCACCTACCACGCGGCCGAGGGCAACGGACCGCTCGCCGTCGCCGGCGACCTGCTGTTCCTGTACGGGACGGCGGCATGAGCACCCACCCGCCCCACGACTGAAGCGAGGTGACGGCCCGCATGGCCGAGACCACAACCACACATCCCCACGAGACCGCACCCGGCTCACTGATCACCCGCGACGGGCAGATCCAGTGGGCCGGACTGCTGATGGGCCCCGGAACGCCGTACGAGATCGACCGCACCGGCATCACCGGCTGGGACGACCTCCCGGTCCTGGACACCGGTGACATCTCCCGCCCCGATCAGCACGGCGCCTGGCCCGGCGCCCGCTGGGCCCAGCCCCGCATCGTCGGGGCCTCCCTCTGGCTGCTGCCCCGGAAGGCCGAACAGGCCCTCGGCGTCCTCTCCGCCTTCCGCGCCGCCACCGGAGCGGAAGGCGGGGAGCGCTGGCTGGCGGTGCGGCTGCACGGCCAGACGCTCGCCGTCCGGGCACGGGTGAGCCGCCGGGTCGTACCGCAGGACCGGTCCTTCGTGGTGCACGGCACGTCCAGGACGAGCATCCAGTGGACCGCGACCGACCCGCGCCGCTTCGGAGCGGTCCTGCGGGAGGCCCGGGCGTCCCTGCCCGTGCAGGAACCGGGCCTGGACTGGCCCGCCGAACCGGGTCCGGCCGGCATGGGGCTCCAGTGGCCGCTGGAGTGGGGCGAGACCGGCACCGCGGGCACCTGCACCGCGGTCAACGAGGGGGGAGCGGCGGCCCTCCCGGTCATCGAGTTCCGTGGGCTGCTCCGGCGCCCCACGCTGACCCGGCTCGGTGACGGCCGACAGCTCCAGTACGACATCGTGCTCGGCCCCCAGGACGTCCTGACCGTCGACACCGAGGCGGGCACCGTCCTGCTCAACGGCACCGCGTCCCGGCTCTACACCGCGGCCCCAACCTCCGCCCCCGAGCAGCTGTTCCACCTGCCGCCCGGCGCCACGGAGCTGGCCTTCCGGGCCGGGGACGCCACGCCCGACCCGCGGGCCTCGGTCACCCTGCGCTGGCGCGACGCCCACTGGTGACCCTCCCGCGGCGCCCGACCACCACCACCCCATCTCAGGAGGACAACATGCCTGTACGCAGTGCCTGGCTCATCAACCGCACCGAGACCGAGAGCGGCCAGACCCGCGCCGACACCCGGCTCGCCCCGCTCGGCACCATGACCCCGAACGGAGCGCTGACCGGAGCCGGCGGCGTGATGCCCGGTTCCGCCGACGGCGAGCACCTGATGTCCGGGCTCTACGTCTTCGGTGAGAGCGCCGGTATGAAGGTGACCGTCACCCCGGGCCGTGCGGTGATCCAGGGCCAGGGAGCGGCCGGGACCTACCCGGTCGTCCTCACCGACCACGCGACCCTCACCCTCGACGACGGGAACGCCTCCAACGACCGCATCGACCTCGTCGTGCTGCGCGTCCGCGACGCCCAGTTCGACGCCGGCGACCGCACCGAAGCCTCTCTGGAGGTCATCACCGGCGAGGCGAAGGCCCTCCCGAGCCGCCGCGGGTCCCGTCGGCGTCCCTCCGTCTCGCCCGGATCACGGTGCCCGCCGGAGCCTCCGTCGGCACGGGCGGCATCGTCTGGGAGGAAGCCGTCTACGACCTGCGCGTACCGACCGTGGCGATCGGCGGCATCCTGCCCGAGTCCTGGAACCGCGACGTCGCCGGCGGCTACCCGGGGCAGTACCGCGACTCCTCCGCCGCCCTGCAGCGCTGGGACGGGACACGCTGGGCGAGCTACCCGCGGCAGACCGGCGGCATCGCCCCGCAGGACGCGCTGGCCGCAGGTGAGTACACCGGCCAGTACCGCGACGAGGCCGGACGGCTGGAGCGCTGGGACGGCACCGTCTGGCGCCCGGCCGTACCGTCCACCGCCTGGGCGAACCACACCGACGGCGGGTACTGCACCTCCACCTCCTGGGTGGAGGCGGTCAGCGACACCACCGGCCCCACGATCACCGCGACCTTCACCGTGCCGGTCACCGGCGCGGTCCTGGTCACCGTCGGCTTCATGGGGCACACCGGCGTCGACGGACAGTGGTCCCGCATGGGCGTCAACATCCGCAAGGACGGCGCCCTGGTCTTCGGAGCGAACGAGGTCCGCTCGGCGACGGTCGGGTCCAAGGCCATGACCTCGGTGTCCGCCACCTCCCACCTCACGGGACTGCAGCCCGGCGCGGTCTACACGGCGGTCTCCGCCTACACCACGTCGGCGACCAGCAACCGGGGCTGGTTCGACAACCGTTTCATCCGCGTCGACCCGCTCGTGTGAGGCAGCCGATGACCGCGTCCGTCACCACGCCCGTCTACCGGGCGCTCTTCTGCGACCTGCGCACCGACCGCCTGCTGGACGTGCTGCCGCTCACGGAGACCAAGTTCGACGACTACATAGGCAAGCCCGGGTCGCTCTCCGCCAAGATCCCCCTGCCCTCGGGCGCGCTGGCGGCCCGTACCCGGGCGGCGCTCCAGCCCGGCCGCACCACGGTCTGGCTGGAGCGCGACGGCGACATCTGGTGGGGCGGCATCCTGTGGACCTGCACGCCGGCCGCCGACGAACAGGGCAGGCTCACGGTGCGGTTCCAGGCCGGCACGTTCGACTCGTACCTGGACCACCGCATCCTCGCCCACGACCTGGCCGGCACCGGCACCGACCAGTTCGACATCGCCCGCACCCTGATCGCCCACGCGCAGGAACAGTCCGGCGGCGACATCGGCATCGAACCGGGCCACGGCCGCTCCGGGGTGGTCCGTGACTACGCCTACGCCTCCTCCGCACTGGCCCGCGTCCGGGAACTGCTCCACAACCTGGGTCAGTTGAGCGACGGTTTCGAGTGGCGCGTCCACTGCTACCGGGACGCCGAGGGCCGCCGGGTCAAGCGGCTCCAGCTCGGCCACCCGCAGATCCGCACGGGCCACACGGACATCGTGCTGAACCCATCCCGGCCAGGTCCTCTCCTACAGCCTGCCTACGGACTCCACCGTGCAGGCGAACGTCTGGGTGGCCCGCGGCGACTCCGTCAACACCGACCAGCCGCAGGAGTCCCAGCCGCTCACCGTCCGCGAGGCGGCCCCGGGAGACCTGGCGGCGGGCTGGCCCCGCCTGGAGCTGACCTCCGACCACAGCGGCGTCACGGACGAGGCGACCCTGCGTTCGCTGGCCCGTGCCGAACTGGCCCGGCAGAACCGCCCCGAGGTCATCCCGGAGCTGACCGTGCTGCTGGACGGGCGGATCACCCCGGCGCTGCTCGGCGCGCGCATCCGGCTGCGCATCCACGACCTGTGGCACCACGAGGGCCTCGACGCCGCCTACCGGATCGTCGGCATCGCCGTCACCCCGCCCCAGCGCACCAAGGCGGAGACCGCCGTCCTCTACCTGGAAGGAATCCGCCCATGGCCACTCCCCTGAGCGCCGACCGGCTGCTCGCCGCGCTGCACGCCGAAGGCGTCACCGTCGTCGAGTACCCGGGCTGGCGCACCCACAACCGCAACCACAAGGGCGCTTGGGGCCCCGTGAACGGTGTGCTGGTCCACCACACCGTCAGCACCGGCACCGCCGCCTCGGTGGAGCTCTGCCACCGAGGCCACGCCACCCTGCCCGGCCCCCTCTGCCACGGCGTCATCGACAAGGCCGGCACCGTCCACCTGGTCGGCCACGGCCGCGCCAACCACGCCGGGGGCGGCGACCCGGCCGTCCTCCGGCGCGTCATCGCGGAGGACTACGGGGACCGTCCGCCGGCGCCCCGCGAGCACGACGGCAGCGCCGGCTCCGTCGACGGCAACGCCCGCTTCTACGGATTCGAGTGCGTCAACCTCGGTGACGGGGCGGACCCCTGGCCGGCCGCCCAGCTCGACGCGGTCGAACGCGTCTCCGCGGCCGTCTGCCGGGCCCACGGCTGGACCGCCCGCAGCGTCATCGGCCACCTGGAGTGGTCCGACTGGAAGGTCGACCCGCGGGGCTTCACCATGCCGTCGATGCGCGACCGCGTCGCCACCCGGCTGGCCGCTCCGGCAGGCGGCACGCCCACGGGCCGGCCGGCCGGCGGCTCCGCCGCCCCCCGCCACCAGCCGTTCCCCGGCGCTTCCTTCTTCAGCGCCCGCACCAGCTCCCCCGTGATCACCGCCATGGGCCGCCGACTCGTCGCCGAGGGCTGTTCGTCGTACGCGGTCGGGCCCGGCCCCCGCTGGAGCGACGCGGACCGCCGCTCGTACGCCGCCTGGCAGCGCAAGCTCGGTTTCCGGGGCGGCGACGCCGACGGCATTCCCGGCCGCACCTCCTGGAACGCCCTGAAAGTCCCCCGTACGAAGTGAGGAGCCTGCCGTGTCCGACGCCACTCGGCGTACCGTCCGCACCCTCGTGCAGACGTCCCTCTCCCTTGCCCTGCTCCTGCCCGCGCTTGTCGACGCGGCCGGCCTTTCCGCGACCCTGCCCCGGGTCGCCGGGGCCCTGGCCGTCGCGGGGGCGCTGACCAGGGTGATGGCCGTGCCCGGAGTGCAGGCACTGCTCCCCGGGTGGCTGCGGGCCGACCTGCCCGAGGCCCGACGGCCAGGAGTCGCCCATGAACGAGACTGACCCGAACAACCCGGTCGCCGTCGCCCTGGAGCTGGAGCGCCTGCGCGGCACGCTGGAGGCCGGCTTCGCCCGCGCCGACGGCCAGCTGGCGCTGCTGGTGCAGCGCAGCGACCAGACCGACAAACAGCTGGCGGACCACGAGGTGCGCCTCGACACGCTGGAGCGGTCCCGCTGGCCGCTGGCGAGCATCGGCGCACTCACCGCGGCCGTCGGCGTCGCCGTCGTCCTGTGGGAGACCGTGGGATGACCGCGCCGGGACGGCCCGGCACGGGCCGTCCCGGGCTCCCCGGCACACGCAGAAGGGCGCCCACCCCGTACGCGGTATGCGACGGGGTGGGCGCCCTTCTCACTCACTTCTACTGGTTGTACGGACCGTAGTCGTAGTCCTCCAGCGGGACGGCCTGGCCGGAGCCGGTGCCGAACGGCGAGTAGTCGATGTCGTCGTAGCCGACGGCCGAGTACATCGCGGCCTTGGCCTCCTCGGTCGGCTCGACCCGGATGTTGCGGTAGCGGGACAGGCCCGTACCGGCCGGGATGAGCTTACCGATGATGACGTTCTCCTTGAGGCCGATCAGGGAGTCCGACTTGGCGTTGATCGCCGCGTCGGTCAGGACCCTGGTCGTCTCCTGGAAGGACGCCGCCGACAGCCACGACTCGGTGGCGAGCGAGGCCTTGGTGATACCCATCAGCTGCGGACGGCCGGAGGCGGGGTGACCGCTCTCGGTGACCACACGACGGTTCTCGGTCTCGAACTTCGACCGCTCGACCAGCTCGCCCGGAAGCAGCTCCGCGTCGCCGGACTCGATGATCGTCACGCGGCGGAGCATCTGCCGGATGATGATCTCGATGTGCTTGTCGTGGATCGACACGCCCTGCGAGTTGTAGACCTTCTGGACTTCGCCGACCAGGTGGACCTGGACCGCACGCTGGCCGAGGATGCGCAGCACGTCGTGCGGGTTGGTCGCACCGACGGTGAGCTTCTGGCCCACCTCGACCGGGTCGCCCTCGCCCACGAGCAGACGGGCACGCTTCGAGATCGGGAACGCCGTCTCGTCGCTGCCGTCGTCCGGGGTGACGACGAGCTTCTTGGTCTTCTCGGTCTCCTCGATCCGCACACGGCCCTTGGCCTCGGAGATCGGGGCGACACCCTTCGGCGTACGGGCTTCGAAGAGCTCGACGACTCGGGGCAGACCCTGGGTGATGTCGTCACCGGCCACACCACCGGTGTGGAAGGTACGCATCGTCAGCTGGGTGCCGGGCTCACCGATGGACTGGGCGGCGATGATGCCGACCGCCTCACCGATGTCGACCAGCTTGCCGGTGGCGAGCGAGCGTCCGTAGCAGAAGGCACAGGTGCCGACCGCGGACTCACAGGTCAGGACCGAGCGGGTCTTGACCTCCTCGACGCCGGCGCCCACCAGGGCGTCGATCAGGACGTCACCGAGGTCGACGTTGGCAGGCGCGATGACCTTGCCGTCCACCACGACGTCCTCGGCGAGCATGCGGGCGTAGACCGAGGTCTCGACGTCCTCCGTCTTGCGGAGCACGCCGTCGGCGCCCTTGACGGCGATCTTCAGCTTGAGGCCGCGGTCGGTGCCGCAGTCCTCCTCGCGAATGATCACGTCCTGCGAGACGTCCACCAGACGACGGGTCAGGTAACCCGAGTCGGCGGTACGCAGGGCGGTGTCCGCCAGACCCTTGCGGGCACCGTGCGTGGAGATGAAGTACTCCAGAACGGTGAGGCCCTCGCGGAAGGACGCCTTGATGGGACGAGGAATCGTCTCGTTCTTGGCGTTCGACACCAGACCACGCATACCCGCGATCTGACGCATCTGCATCATGTTTCCTCGGGCACCCGAGTCGACCATCATGAAGATGGGGTTCGTCTTCGGGAAGTTCGCGTTCATCGCCTCGGCAACCTCGTTGGTCGCCTTGGTCCAGATCGCGATGAGCTCCTGCGTGCGCTCGTCCTTGGTGATCAGACCGCGCTCGTACTGCTTCTGGACCTTCTCGTCCTGGTCCTCGTAGCCCTTGACGATGGCCTTCTTGGCCTCGGGCACGACGACGTCGGAGATGGCCACGGTGACGCCCGAACGGGTCGCCCAGTGGAAGCCCGCCGCCTTCAGGTTGTCGAGCGTCGCCGCCACGATGACCTTGGGGTAGCGCTCGGCCAGGTCGTTGACGATCTCGGAGAGCTGCTTCTTGCCCACCGAGTAGTCGACGAACGGGTAGTCCTCGGGCAGCAGCTCGTTGAAGAGCGCACGGCCCAGGCTGGTCCGCAGCCGGAAGGTGTCGCCGGGCTGGTACTCCGGCTCACCCTCCTCGGCGACCGGCGGCACCCAGCCACGCGGCGGCATGGTGCCGACCGGGAAGCGGATGTCGACCTTCGCCTGCAGCGACAGCTCACGGGCGTCGAAGGCCATGGTGGCCTCGGCCGTGGAGCCGAACGCGCGGTCCGTGCCCTTGACGTTGCGGCCCTCTTCGTCCGTGGTGAGGAAGAAGAGACCCAGCACCATGTCCTGGGTCGGCATGGTGACGGGACGGCCGTCGGCCGGCTTCAGGATGTTGTTCGAGGACAGCATCAGGATGCGGGCCTCGGCCTGCGCCTCCGCGGAGAGCGGCAGGTGCACGGCCATCTGGTCACCGTCGAAGTCCGCGTTGAACGCGGTGCAGACGAGCGGGTGGATCTGGATGGCCTTGCCCTCGACCAGCTGCGGCTCGAAGGCCTGGATGCCCAAGCGGTGCAGGGTGGGCGCACGGTTCAGCAGCACCGGGTGCTCGGCGATGACCTCTTCGAGGACGTCGTACACGACGGTGCGGCCACGCTCGACCATGCGCTTGGCCGACTTGATGTTCTGCGCGTGGTTCAGGTCCACCAGGCGCTTCATCACGAACGGCTTGAAGAGCTCCAGCGCCATCGCCTTCGGCAGACCGCACTGGTGCAGCTTGAGCTGCGGACCGACGACGATCACGGAACGCGCGGAATAGTCCACACGCTTGCCGAGGAGGTTCTGACGGAAACGGCCCTGCTTGCCCTTGAGCATGTCGCTCAGGGACTTCAGGGGGCGGTTACCGGGACCGGTGACCGGGCGACCGCGGCGGCCGTTGTCGAACAGCGCGTCGACGGCCTCCTGCAGCATCCGCTTCTCGTTGTTCACGATGATCTCGGGGGCGCCGAGGTCAAGGAGACGCTTGAGGCGGTTGTTGCGGTTGATCACACGGCGGTACAGGTCGTTCAGGTCGGAGGTCGCGAAGCGGCCACCGTCCAGCTGCACCATCGGACGCAGGTCCGGCGGGATGACCGGCACGCAGTCCAGCACCATGCCCTTGGGCTTGTTGCTGGTCTGCAGGAACGCGGAGACGACCTTGAGGCGCTTGAGCGCACGGGTCTTCTTCTGGCCCTTGCCGGTGCGGATGATCTCGCGGAGGCGCTCGGCCTCCTCGTCGAGGTCGAAGGACTCCAGGCGCTTCTGGAGCGCCGCGGCGCCCATGCAGCCGTCGAAGTACGTGCCGAAGCGGTCACGCAGCTCGCGGTAGAGCAGCTCGTCGCCCTCCAGGTCCTGGACCTTGAGGTTCTTGAAGCGGCTCCACACCTCGTCGAGGCGGTCGATCTCGCGCTGCGCACGGTCGCGCAGCTGCTTCATCTCACGCTCGGCGCCTTCGCGCACCTTGCGGCGCACGTCCGCCTTGGCGCCCTCGGCCTCCAGCTCGGCCAGGTCGGTCTCGAGCTTCTTGGCGCGGGCCTCCAGGTCGGAGTCGCGGCGGTTCTCGGTCTGCTGGCGCTCGACGGAGACGTGAGCCTCCAGGGACGGCAGGTCGCGGGTACGACGCTCCTCGTCCACGAACGTGATCATGTACGCGGCGAAGTAGATGACCTTCTCGAGGTCCTTCGGCGCGAGGTCCAGCAGGTACCCGAGGCGCGAGGGAACGCCCTTGAAGTACCAGATGTGGGTGACGGGAGCGGCAAGCTCGATGTGGCCCATCCGCTCACGACGCACCTTGGCGCGAGTGACCTCGACGCCGCAGCGCTCGCAGATGATGCCCTTGAAGCGGACACGCTTGTACTTGCCGCAGTAGCACTCCCAGTCCCGGGTCGGACCGAAGATCTTCTCGCAGAAGAGTCCGTCCTTCTCGGGCTTGAGCGTGCGGTAGTTGATGGTCTCCGGCTTCTTCACTTCGCCGTGCGACCAGGTCCGGATGTCGTCCGCGGTGGCAAGGCCGATCCGCAGCTCGTCGAAGAAGTTGACGTCGAGCACTTGTCGTCAATCCCTCTTTCGGGGTCTCGTCAAAATCAATGGTCTGAGCGGGTCCGGGGAGGGCCGGCCGCCTCTGATGAGGCGGCCGGCCGGCCCGTCAGACCTCTTCGACGCTGCTCGGCTCGCGCCGGGACAGGTCGATACCGAGTTCCTCCGCCGCGCGGAAGACGTCCTCGTCCGTGTCGCGCATCTCGATGGACATGCCGTCCGAGGACAGCACCTCCACGTTGAGGCAGAGCGACTGCATTTCCTTGATGAGCACCTTGAAGGACTCGGGAATGCCGGGCTCGGGGATGTTCTCGCCCTTGACGATCGCCTCGTAGACCTTCACGCGGCCGGTCACGTCGTCGGACTTGATCGTCAGGAGCTCCTGGAGGGCGTATGCGGCGCCGTAAGCCTCAAGGGCCCACACCTCCATCTCACCGAAGCGCTGACCACCGAACTGTGCCTTACCACCCAGCGGCTGCTGGGTGATCATGGAGTACGGGCCGGTCGAACGCGCGTGGAGCTTGTCGTCGACCAGGTGGTGCAGCTTGAGGATGTACATGAACCCGACCGAGACCGGGTCCGGGAACGGCTCGCCGGAGCGGCCGTCGTAGAGCTGGGCCTTGCCGGAGGGCTGGACCAGGCGGTCGCCGTCGCGGTTGGGGATCGTGGCCTGGAAGAGGCCGGTGATCTCGTCCTCGCGCGCACCGTCGAAGACGGGCGTGGCGACGTTGGTGCCGGGGGCGACCTGGTCGGCGCCGATGGCCTGCAGGCGCTGGGCCCACTCGTCACCGAGGCCGGAGACGTCCCAGCCACGGCTGGCGAGCCAGCCGAGGTGGATCTCCAGGACCTGTCCCGGGTTCATTCGGGACGGGACACCCAGCGGGTTGAGGATGATGTCGACCGGGGTGCCGTCCTCCAGGAACGGCATGTCCTCGATCGGCAGGATCTTCGAGATGACGCCCTTGTTGCCGTGACGGCCGGCGAGCTTGTCACCATCGGTGATCTTGCGCTTCTGCGCGACGTAGACGCGGACCAGCTGGTTCACGCCCGGCGGCAGCTCGTCGCCCTCTTCGCGGTCGAAGACGCGGACGCCGATGACCTTGCCGATCTCACCGTGCGGCACCTTCAGCGAGGTGTCGCGCACCTCGCGCGCCTTCTCACCGAAGATCGCGCGGAGCAGACGCTCCTCGGGGGTCAGCTCGGTCTCGCCCTTGGGCGTGACCTTGCCGACGAGGATGTCGCCGGCGACGACCTCGGCACCGATCCGGATGATGCCGCGCTCGTCGAGGTCCGCGAGGACCTCTTCGGAGACGTTCGGGATGTCCCGGGTGATCTCCTCCGGGCCGAGCTTGGTGTCACGGGCGTCGACCTCGTGCTCCTCGATGTGGATCGAGGAGAGGACGTCGTCCTGCACGAGGCGCTGCGACAGGATGATCGCGTCCTCGTAGTTGTGACCCTCCCACGGCATGAACGCCACGAGCAGGTTCTTGCCGAGGGCCATCTCACCGTTCTCGGTGGCCGGTCCGTCGGCGAGCACCTGGTCGGCGATGATCCGGTCGCCCTCGGCCACGACGACCTTCTGGTTGACCGAGGTGCCCTGGTTGGAGCGCATGAACTTGGCGATGCGGTACGTGGTGTACGTGCCGTCGTCGTTCGTGACGGTGATGTAGTCCGCGGAGACCTCCTGGACCACACCGTCCTTCTCCGCCTTCAGGACGTCACCGGCGTCGGTGGCGCAGCGGTACTCCATGCCGGTGCCGACGAGCGGCGCCTCCGACTTGATGAGCGGCACCGCCTGCCGCATCATGTTCGCGCCCATGAGGGCACGGTTGGCGTCGTCGTGCTCCAGGAAGGGGATCATCGCGGTGGCGACGGACACCATCTGGCGCGGCGAGACGTCCATGTAGTCGACCTCCGTGCCAGGCACGTAGTCGACCTCTCCGCCACGACGGCGGACCAGGACGCGGGGCTCGGTGAAGCGCAGCTCCTCGGAGAGGGTCGCGTTCGCCTGGGCGATGACGAAGCGGTCCTCCTCGTCGGCCGTGATGTAGTCGACGTCATCGGTGACCTGGCCGTCGACGACCTTGCGGTACGGCGTCTCGATGAAGCCGAACGCGTTGACGCGGCCGTACGAGGCGAGCGAACCGATCAGACCGATGTTCGGGCCTTCGGGGGTCTCGATCGGGCACATGCGTCCGTAGTGGGACGGGTGCACGTCTCGGACCTCGAAGCCGGCCCGCTCACGGGAGAGACCACCCGGGCCAAGAGCCGACAGACGGCGCTTGTGGGTGAGACCCGACAGCGGGTTGTTCTGGTCCATGAACTGCGACAGCTGGCTGGTGCCGAAGAACTCCTTGATGGAGGCGACGACCGGCCGGATGTTGATCAGGGTCTGCGGCGTGATCGCCTCGACGTCCTGCGTGGTCATGCGCTCACGCACGACGCGCTCCATCCGCGCCAGGCCCGTACGGACCTGGTTCTGGATGAGCTCGCCGACGTTGCGCAGACGACGGTTGCCGAAGTGGTCGATGTCGTCGGTCTCGACGACGATCTCCCGGCCGGACTCACCGGTCGTCTCGGTCTCACCGGCGTGCAGCTTGACCAGGTACTTGATGGTCGCGATGACGTCGTCCGAGGTGAGCACCCCGGCGTCCAGCGGCTCATCGGCGCCGAGCTTCTTGTTCACCTTGTAGCGGCCGACCTTCGCGAGGTCGTAGCGCTTCGGGTTGAAGTAGAGGTTCTCGAGCAGCGTCTGAGCGGCCTCGCGCGTCGGCGGCTCGCCCGGACGCAGCTTGCGGTAGATGTCGAGCAGTGCGTCGTCCTGGCCCTGGGTGTGGTCCTTCTCCAGGGTGGCGCGCATCGACTCGTACTCGCCGAACTCCTCCAGGATCTGCTCGGTGCTCCAGCCGAGCGCCTTCAGGAGGACGGTGACCGACTGCTTGCGCTTGCGGTCGATGCGGACACCGACCATGTCGCGCTTGTCGATCTCCATCTCCAGCCAGGCACCCCGGGACGGGATGATCTTGGCGGAGAAGATGTCCTTGTCGGACGTCTTGTCGATGGAGGAGTCGAAGTAGACACCCGGCGAGCGGACCAGCTGCGACACGACGACACGCTCGGTGCCGTTGATGACGAAGGTGCCCTTGTTGGTCATGAGCGGGAAGTCGCCCATGAAGACCGTCTGGGACTTGATCTCGCCGGTCTCGTTGTTGGTGAACTCGGCCGTGACGAAGAGCGGCGCGGCGAACGTGAAGTCGCGCTCCTTGCACTCGTCGATCGAGTTCTTCGGGGGCTCGAAGCGGTGGTCGCGGAACGTAAGCGACATCGACCCGGAGAAGTCCTCGATCGGTGAGATCTCCTCGAAGATCTCCTCCAGGCCGGACTTGGTGGGGACGTCTTGTCCACTGTCCAGAGCAGCCTCGACGCGAGCCTTCCAGGCGGCGTTGCCGAGGAGCCAGTCAAAGCTCTCGGTCTGCAGCGCGAGGAGGTTCGGAACCTCGAGGGGCTCCTTGATCTTTGCAAAAGAGATGCGCAGCGGGGCGGTGCTGGCACCGTTGTTCGTATTCGCGGTCGAGGCGTTGCGCGAGGCGGCCAAGAGGGGGTCCTTCCGAGGGCTCGGACTCACTACGCGCGTACCGGTCCCACCCTGGCCATCGAGACAGACCGTTCCGAATCGGTCGCAATACGACCAGATCAGAGGGGGTCGGCCATCGATGCTTCAGCGTGGGCATGCCTCTGGTGACGGGCAGGAGGCAGCTAACAGGCAGCGCAAAGGGTCAGTGTAGCCAAGCGGCACACTGATGTCCAGTCGGGGTTCTCAGAGACCCACGTTGCTCTCAACAGCTGTTCTCAACACCTATGTCTAGCCCTGACCGTCGCGCGGGGTGCGCACTTCCTTACTGCCCTCTTCACTCTCGATCCATGCCTCGGATACGGGTCGAAGTGATGACGCGTCCTGAGAATTGCGCGCCGCGTCCGGTTCGTCAAGGCCCGCCGGTCCGATCGGACCTCCAGGGGCCTTCACCGGCCACCCCCGGGATGCCCGCAGGACGCCCCTGAGGGGCCCGCGAGAGGCGCACGGCGAAGATCACCCTACTCGTCGTCGGCGGAAGAGCAAGGGACCCGCCACGGGCACGCCGAAGGGCGACCACCCGGATGGGTGATCGCCCTTCGGTGAGGTGACGTCATCGCCTTACGGCGAGCACGGCCTCAGGAGAGTCAGAGGACTCTCGAAGTCACTTGACCTCGACGGAAGCGCCGGCGGCCTTGAGGGACTCGGCAGCCTTCTCGGCGGCCTCCTTGGCGACCTTCTCGAGGACCGGCTTCGGGGTGCCGTCGACGAGGTCCTTGGCCTCCTTGAGACCCAGCGAGGTCAGCTCACGCACGACCTTGATGACCTGGATCTTCTTCTCGCCGGCACCGGTGAGGATGACGTCGAACTCGTCCTGCTCCTCAACGGCCTCGGCGACGGCGCCCGGGCCGGCCGGACCGGCAACGGCGACCGCGGCGGCGGCGGTGACGTCGAACTTCTCCTCGAAGGCCTTCACGAACTCGGAGAGCTCGATGAGGGTCATCTCTTCGAACTGCGCGAGCAGGTCGTCCTGGGACAGCTTCGCCATGATAGGCGTCCTTCCACTATTCGGCAGGTGCCGGATGTATATGTCGGCGGGCGTACGTGGAGCCCGCTGGACCGCTGAGCGAAATTACTCGGCGGCCTCGGCGGGAGCCGGAGTACCGGCACCGCCCTGCTCTTCCTTCTTGGCGCGAAGCGCTTCCGCGGTGCGGACGAACTTCGACGGCAGGGCCTGGAAGACCTGCGCCGCCTGCGTCTGCTTGCCCTTGAAAGCACCGGCCAGCTTGGAGAGCAGAACCTCGCGGGACTCGAGGTCCGCGAGCTTCTTGAACTCATCGGCGGACAGCGCCTTACCGTCAAGGACACCGCCCTTGATGATGAGGTTGGGGTTGTCCTTGGCGAAGTCACGAAGACCCTTCGCCGACTCCACCGGGTCACCGGTGACGAAGGCAACCGCCGTCGGACCCGAGAACAGGTCGTCCAGCGTGTCGATCCCGGCCTCGTTGGCCGCAATCTTGGTCAGCGTGTTCTTCACCACGGCGTACTGGGCGTTCTCACCGAGCGAACGGCGCAGCTCCTTGAGCTGTGCCACGGTGAGACCCCGGTACTCGGTCAGCACGGCGGCGTTCGAGCTGCGGAACTGGTCCGTCAGCTCGGCTACCGCGGCAGCCTTGTCGGGCCTTGCCATGAGCGTCGGCCTCCTTCCGGGTGATGAGGACCGCTCAGAAGGGGCCGGGAAAGACGAAACGCCCCAGCACAAGTGCCAGGGCGCGGCTCGACCGAACAGAGTCCGGGAGCGTTCCACAGTCACCTGCGCAGGTCGTCCGGTCTAGCGGAACCTTCGGTCACCGTCCCTCTTGCGAGGCACAGCGACGACCAGCGGTCTTTGGCTTCTTGGTGAGAGTACGCGACCGGATGCGGGGCGGGCAAATCCGTCCCCGTTCGTCCCGTGCGGGAGGTGTCAGGAGGCGCCGCCCGTGGCACCGCCCTGCTGCTTCAAAAACTCCTTGAAGTCCACGGTGTCGGAGGCCGCCGGCTTCTCGGAGGGGACCTCGACGCCGTAGTCGCTGTAGAAGACCGTGGTGTTGAAGGCGCCGGTCTTCATCTCGCCCCGCTCGCTCTTCTTCACCAGCAGGTCGTTCTTGTCGACCCAGATGTCGACGGTCTGGGTGGTCACCCCGGCCAGCGCGAGCTGCTCCTTGAACTCCGTCAGCTGCTTCGCGTCCAGGTTGCTGTTCTTCGTGGTCAGGGCGGCCACGTCGACCGTGCCGGAGTAGTGCGTCGCGGGGACCCCGCGGACGTCCTCCTGCCCGACCTTCTTCACGTCACCGGAGGCCAGGAGCGACTTCACCCCCTGCTCGGGCGTGCTGTTCTGGATCTGGTCCTTCATGACGTCGCCGGAGGCACCGCCCAGCTCGGCGAGGTCCTCGTAGGAATACCGAATCCAGTGCTTCCCGCCGGTGTTGGCGGCCATCGCGTCGCCCATGTTGGCGTAGTACTCGTCCTTGAAGTAGCGAGCCTCCATCGATCCGTCGCCGCCGGACTGCTTCAAGGCGTCGCCCATGGTGCCACCGGTGTACGTGATGTCCATCGTGCCCGAGAGGCCGTCGGCCCAGCCGATGACCCCGGACTGCTCCATGGACATGGCACTGCCTATCTCGGTGGTGCCCTCGACCCTCGCGGACTGGGCGCCGCCGGTCTTCTGCTGCACCTGCTTCAGCGCGGCCACGGGACTCACCTTGGAGACGGCACCGGCCTTGTCCTTGCCTGGGCCGCTGGAGCCTCCCGAGCTGTCGGAACCGCCGCAGGCCGCTATCGACGTCAGTGCCGCCGCGGCGGCCAGAGCCGCGCCCATGCGTCGTGCCGTGCTCGTCCTCATGATCCGTCCACCCCTCGTATCGTCCGTCGCCCCCCGCACAACAGTGGCACAGGGCACTGACAGACATTGTCCTTACGGATACGAGGACGGGCCCCGCACCTCGAAAGGTTGCGGGGCCCGTTCACACAGTGCACGCGTGCGACGCGGCTACCGGGTGAGCACGGCGGCTCAGACGGAGGCCGGGTCCTCCTCGACGAGGAGGTTGCGGGTGCGGTTGGCGTCCAGCGGGATGCCGGGGCCCATCGTGGTGGCCAGGGTGGCCTTCTTGATGTAGCGGCCCTTGGCGGCGGACGGCTTCAGACGGAGGATCTCGTCCAGCGCCGCTGCGTAGTTCTCCACCAGCTTGGTCTCGTCGAACGAGGTCTTGCCGATGATGAAGTGCAGGTTCGAGTGCTTGTCGACGCGGAACTCGATCTTGCCGCCCTTGATGTCGTTGACAGCCTTGACGACATCGGGGGTGACGGTGCCGGTCTTCGGGTTCGGCATCAGACCACGCGGACCGAGCACGCGGCCCAGGCGGCCGACCTTGCCCATGAGGTCCGGGG
This sequence comes from Streptomyces sp. SM11, assembly GCF_002910905.1. Lineage (GTDB taxonomy): Bacteria > Actinomycetota > Actinomycetes > Streptomycetales > Streptomycetaceae > Streptomyces. The sequence continues at coordinate 77,597 of NZ_NEUE01000260.1, forward strand.
TCGCGACGACGGCGTCGAAGTCCAGACGGCCCTTCGCCACCTCGTCGATGAGCTCGTCGGCGCCGACGATGTCGGCTCCGGCGGCTTCCGCGGCCGCTGCACGGTCACCGGTCGCGAAGACCAGGACCCGGGCGGTCTTGCCGGTGCCGTGCGGGAGGTTCACGGTGCCGCGGACCATCTGGTCGGCCTTGCGCGGGTCGACACCCAGGGCAAAGGCGACCTCGACGGTACCGTCGAACTTCGTGGTGGAGGTTTCCTTGGCGAGACGGACGGCCTCGAGCGGGGCGTAGTTGCGCTCCCGGTCGATCTTGGCGTCCGCAGCGCGGAGGTTCTTGCTGCGCTTCACTTCTACTCCTGTGGTTTCAGAGTGTGGAGTCGTGGTGCGGACCAGCGCTTGGTCCTACCACTGGGGGTTACGGGGCTGAATCAGCCTTCGACCGTGATGCCCATGGAGCGGGCGGTACCGGCAATGATCTTCGACGCGGCGTCGAGGTCATTGGCGTTCAGGTCGGGGAGCTTCGTCGTGGCGATCTCGCGGACCTGGGCGGCCGTCAGCTTGGCGACCTTGGTCTTGTGCGGCTCGCCGGAGCCCTTGTCCACACCCGCGGCCTTGAGGATCAGCTTGGCGGCCGGCGGAGTCTTCGTGATGAAGGTGAAGGAGCGGTCCTCGTAGACCGTGATCTCCACCGGCACGACCATGCCACGCTGCGACTCGGTCGCGGCGTTGTAGGCCTTGCAGAACTCCATGATGTTGACGCCGTGCTGACCGAGCGCGGGGCCGACCGGCGGGGCCGGGTTCGCCGCACCGGCGTTGATCTGGAGCTTGATAAGCCCCGTGACCTTCTTCTTCTTGGGAGGCATTGCTCTCTCCGGGTCCTAGTGAGAGTGTTTCGCCGCCAATTCCGGTCATCCGGATGGAGGCATACCGCACAACGATAACGGGTATAGCTGTGCGACCAAAAACCCAGCAGGTCAGAGCGGCCGCGAAGCCCCTCTGACCTGCTGGGTAGGCATGTGTCCAGAAACCGGCGGGAAGCGCTAGTTCTTCTGGATCTGGTCGAAGCTGAGCTCGACCGGGGTCTCGCGGCCGAAGATCTCGACGAGGCCCTTGACCTTCTTCGAGTCTGCGTTGATCTCGTTGATCGTGGCCTGCAGCGTGGCGAACGGGCCGTCCGTGACGGTGACCGAGTCGCCGACCTCGAAGTCCAGCACCTGGACCTCGACCTTGCGGGACGGAGCCGGCTTACCCTCGGCCTCGGCGGCCTCGCGGGCGGCCTTCTCCTCGGCCTCCGGGGCGAGCATCTTGACGATCTCGTCCAGGGTCAGCGGGTACGGGTCGTAGGCGTTGCCCACGAAGCCGGTGACGCCCGGCGTGTTCCGCACGACGCCCCAGGACTCGTTCGTCAGGTCCATGCGCACCAGCACGTAGCCGGGGAGCTTGTTCTGCCGGACGTTCTTGCGCTCGCCGTTCTTGATCTGGACGATTTCCTCCTCAGGCACCTCGGCCTGATAGATGAACTCCTCCACGTTCAGCGAGACGGCGCGCTGCTCCAGGTTGGCCTTCACGCGCTTCTCGTAACCGGCGTACGTGTGGATGACATACCACTCGCCGGGGAGACCGCGGAGCTCGTCGCGCAGGGCGGTGACGGGGTCGACGGGGGCGGCCGGCTCGGCCTCTTCCTCGTCGGCGCTCTCGTTCTCGGCCTCGACCGCATCGGCGGCCTCTTCCTCGACGGCTTCGGCAGCGGCGGCGTCCTCGTCGGACTTCTCCGCCTCGACGCTCACGGCGGCCTGCTCGGCGGGCTCACCCGCGGCGAGGTCGGCGGCCTCGGCCTGGTCCACGGAGTCAGCAGCCTCAACGATGTCGAGCTCGTCCTTGGCGGACTCGAAGGCGCCAGCCTTGGGCTCGACGGCGTCGTTCAGGTTCGGGTCAGACACGATGGCTGCTTCTTCCTGGATACAAAGGGTGGAACGTGCGAAAAGGCCGCCGGGTCGGACGCCTTCCGCGAGATCAGCCGAAGACGTACTTGATGACCCGGGCGAAGCCCATGTCGAGAACGGTAACAAGACCGATCATGACGACGACGAACACGATCACCACGGAGGTGTACGTCGTCAGCTGGCTACGAGTCGGCCAGACAACCTTACGGAGTTCGGCGACGATCTGGCGGTAGAACAGCGCGAGACGGCCCAGAGGGCCCTTCCTGCCGCGCTTGCCGCCCTTCCGAGTCTTCTTCTTCGACTCGGGAGCTTCATCCTCAGCATCAGGCATGTCGATGGAGCCCACGGCGTCCGTCACGCTACTCACCTGATTCCGGGTCGTGGCCGTGCCGCGCCCGGTGGAGCCGCACGGCTGTGCAATGAAGTACGTACATGCGCACACATCCTGGCGAAGGAGTGTGTAGCAGGGCCGGAGGGACTTGAACCCCCAACCGCTGGTTTTGGAGACCAGTGCTCTACCAATTGAGCTACGACCCTTTGTGGTTTCCACCAACCTACCGCATCTTTCCCGATGACCGGGTGCGAGAACGGTGTGGCTGGTGAAGGCCAACGACAGGTGAGTGTACGTGTTCAGGGCCGCCGCGTCGAACAGACAACTACCGACCGGTCCTGTCCGGATGCTGTCCGGGTCCTGTCCGGTCCCTGAAACCTCTGAGCCGAGGGCCTTCGCGGTCTGGGAGCATGGGGCCATGAGCGCTGCAACTTCACCGTCCGAGCGCCGGGTTTCCGCCCGCATCGGTGCGATCTCCGAGTCCGCGACCCTCGCCGTCGACGCCAAGGCCAAGGCCCTCAAGGCCGCCGGGCGTCCGGTGATCGGCTTCGGGGCCGGCGAGCCCGACTTCCCGACTCCCGACTACATCGTCGACGCCGCGGTCGAGGCCTGCCGCAACCCGAAGTACCACCGCTACACCCCGGCCGGCGGGCTCCCCGAGCTCAAGGCCGCCATCGCGGAGAAGACGCTGCGCGACTCCGGCTACGAGGTCGACACCAGCCAGATCCTGGTGACCAACGGCGGCAAGCAGGCCATCTACGAGGCCTTCGCCGCGATCCTCGACCCGGGCGACGAGGTCATCGTCCCCGCCCCGTACTGGACCACCTACCCCGAGTCGATCCGGCTCGCCGGCGGCGTCCCGGTCGAGGTCGTCGCCGACGAGACCACCGGCTACCGGGTCTCCGTCGAGCAGCTGGAGGCCGCGCGCACCGAGAAGACCAAGGTCGTCCTGTTCGTCTCGCCGTCCAACCCGACCGGCGCCGTCTACAGCGAGGCCGACGCCGAGGCCATCGGCCGCTGGGCCGTCGAGCACGGCCTGTGGGTGCTCACCGACGAGATCTACGAGCACCTCGTCTACGGCGACGCGACCTTCACCTCGCTCCCGGCGATCGTCCCCGAGCTGCGCGACAAGTGCGTCGTCGTCAACGGCGTCGCCAAGACGTACGCGATGACCGGCTGGCGGGTGGGCTGGATCATCGGCCCGAAGGACGTCGTGAAGGCCGCGACCAACCTCCAGTCGCACGCCACCTCCAACGTCTCCAACGTCGCCCAGGTGGCCGCGCTCGCCGCGGTCTCCGGCCCGCTGGACGCGGTCGCCGAGATGCGTACCGCCTTCGACCGCCGCCGCAAGCTCATCGTGCGGATGCTCAACGAGATCGACGGCGTGTTCTGCCCGGAGCCCGAGGGCGCGTTCTACGCCTACCCGACGGTGAAGGAGCTGCTCGGCAAGGAGATCCGCGGCAGGCGCCCGGCCACCACGGTCGAGCTGGCCGCCCTGATCCTGGACGAGGCCGAGGTCGCCGTCGTGCCCGGCGAGGCCTTCGGCACCCCGGGCTACCTGCGCCTTTCCTACGCCCTGGGCGACGACGACCTCGTCGAGGGCGTCTCGCGGATCCAGAAGCTGCTGGGCGAGGCCAAGGCCTGACGTACCGTGCCGCGCATAAGCGGGCCCTCGGCATGCCGAGGGCCCGCTTATGCGTTCAGGCAAGCGCTCGTTCGATGAATCCGGCTGCCTGGGCGGAGATTCTTGCGGCAGGATCTCCCAGTAACCCCTCCCCCTCTGACAGGGGGCTTCCCACTCGGCCGCCAAGGCGGTCTCACGACGGACAAGCCCTGCCCGGCGCCTACCGGCACAGTGCGGAGCGTAACAGCTACGGAAGGTGAACAGTCATATGGAGCGGGACGTCCGACTGTTGCCCAAGGCCCACCTGCACCTGCACTTCACCGGGTCGATGCGGCCCACCACCCTGCTCGAACTCGCCGACAAGTACGGGGTCCGACTCCCCGACGCCCTGACCGGCGGCGAGCCGCCCGAACTGCGGGCGACCGACGAACGCGGCTGGTTCCGCTTCCAGCGGCTCTACGACATCGCCCGGTCGTGCCTGCGGTCCCCCGAGGACATTCACCGCCTGGTGCGCGAGAGCGCCCAGGAGGACGTCGCGGACGGCTCCGGCTGGCTGGAGATCCAGGTCGACCCCACCTCGTACGCCCCGCTGCTCGGCGGACTGATCCCGGCCATCGAGATCATCCTCGACGCCGTGGACAGCGCCGCCCGGGACACCGGCCTGGGCATGCGCGTGGTGATCGCCGCCAACCGGATGAAGCATCCGCTGGACGCCCGCACCCTGGCCCGGCTCGCCGTGCGGTACGCGGACCGGGGCGTCGTCGGCTTCGGGCTCTCCAACGACGAGCGGCGCGGTATGGCGCGCGACTTCGACCGGGCCTTCGCCATCGCCCGCGAGGGCGGTCTGCTGGCGGCTCCGCACGGCGGGGAGCTGTCGGGTCCCGCCAGCGTGCGCGACTGCCTCGACGATCTGGACGCCTCGCGCATCGGCCACGGTGTCCGGGCCGCCGAGGACCCCCGGCTGCTGCGCAAGCTCGCCGAGCGCGGGGTCACCTGCGAGGTCTGCCCGTCGTCCAATGTGGCGCTCGGCGTCTACGAGAAGCCCGCCGACGTCCCCCTGCGCACTCTGTTCGACGCGGGTGTGCCGATGGCACTGGGGGCGGACGACCCGCTGCTGTTCGGTTCGCGGCTGGCAGCTCAGTACGAGCTGGTGCGCCGCCACCACGGCTTCACCGACGAGGAGCTGGCCGAGCTGGCCCGCCAGTCGGTGCGCGGATCGGCGGCCCCCGTGGACGTGACCGAGAAGCTGCTGTCCGGGATCGACGACTGGCTGGCTGGCTGATCCCGGACGGCTGGGCCGTGTATCGAAAGTGGATCCTGAGCTGTGGATGATCTCGGTCCATGGGGCGGGGAGATCCCACGGACGAGCAGTGGGCTGTACCGGAGCCGTTGTGCCGATAAGGACGAAGGCGGGGCGGCCGCCGGCCCGGCCCCGGCGGCAGCTGGTCGACGGCATACGGTTCCGGGTCCGCACCGGCGTGCCATGGCGAGGCGTGCCCGTCGAGTACGGGCCGTGGGGCCGCATCTACGGCCTGTTTCACCGGTGGCAGCGAGACGGCACCTGGCACCAGGTCCTCATCCGGCTCCAGACCCTGGCCGATGCGAAGGGCGCGATCGTGCGGGACCTGAGCGTCGACTCCACGGTGTGCGGTGCCCATCAGCATGCGGCCGGAGCCCGCAAGCAGAGTGACCCGCGGAAAGAACCACCGGGCGGTGTCTTCGACGAGCCCGATGATCACGGGCTGGGGCGTTCGCGCGGGCGGGTTCACGACCAAGCTGCACTTGGCTGTCGAGCAGGGTCAGAAGCCATGTCGATCGTGGTGACGGCAGGGCAGCAGGGGGACTCGCCGCAGTTCGAACCGGTGTTGGAGAAGTTCCGTGTGCCCCGCATAGAGCCGGGTCGGCGTGCCCGCACAGGGCCGGGACGGCGTGCCCGCACTGGGCAGGGACGGCCGCGCACCCGCCCCGACCGCGTGCGGGCTGACAAGGCGTACATCTCCCGGAAAAACCGCGCCTGCCTGCGCCGCCGGAAGATCCGCTGCACCATCCCGGACAAAGCCGACCGGGCGCGCAACCGCAGGAAGCACGGTTCCCGTGGCGGCCGGATGGCCGTCAGGACGTGCTGATTGTGCGCCTTTCCCTGTCCCCGGTAAGAGAGTCACTCAGGTGACGGACGGCTCGATCTCCCCCGCGAAGACGATGACCTGGTCGATGAGGCTCCGCCGCAGATGGACGACGTCCGTTCCCGCCAGGCGGGGGCCTCCATCCGGCGTCGTGAAGACCCACTGGTACCGGGCCCACTCGTCCGGCATGTCCACCGCCGAACAGCGCACCATCGTGCCGGTCCCCGCGGGGTGGCGCCGGATGTCCAGCACGAACCGCTCGACCGTCTCGATCCCCTCGCTGCGGCCCAACGGTCCCCAGAAGACCACGTCCGAGGTGAGGGCCTGGGAGAGCAGCGCAGTCACATAGCTGTCGTCCGAGGCGTTGAACGCGGAGATGAACGTGTCGATCGCGGACCGCGCGGTCTCTTCCTGCTCTTCCTGCATGCACCAGTAATACCAGTCGCCTCGCGGACCGCGCTCGTCCCGTGAGCCGTCTCCCGACCACGGTGAACCATCCCGGTCACAGCACTGGCCGGCAGGCCATGCAGGGCCTGCATCGTGATCGTGGCCGCCAGGATCTGCGGCGGCATCGACGGCCGCCCGTTCGCCGACGGATACATGTCCGCGAACATCCGCGGGAAACAACCGTCCACGGTGCTCGGCCAGAAACGCGAACACACACTCCCAGCCGGAATCAGCTCCCGGCACGTCGCCCACACATCCGGCCCGACCGGCTCCCCGCCCCACTCCCGTTGAACCACAACAACGAGTCCGGCCCCGCTGTTGACGCGGCGGGGCCAGAACCCAACTTCTTCATCAGTCTTCCAGGGGGCCGATCCCGCCCAGCAGCGTCCGGGCGAGGGAGGCGGCGAAGTCGTCCAGGGGCTGCGGAGGCATGCCACCGGGAAGCGCGGCGTAGGCGAAGGCCCGTTGGGCGCAGGCGCCCAGCAGCAGGGAGGCGGCGGCGTAGGTGTCCGTGGCGGCCCGGATCCGGCCCGCGCCCTGTTCGGCGCGCAGATAGGCGTCCAGTTGCCGGATCGGGAGGTGGGGCCCGGCCTCCAGACCTCCCACGCCTTGCTCGTGACGGCGCTTGAGCTGGGGTTCGGCGTACAGGGACGCGGCCATGGGGAAGGTCTGCTCGTAGAACAGGGCGGCCAGTCGGGCGATCTCGGTGAGGTTGCCCTCGACCGTGCCCTCGCCCGCGCTCAGTTCGCCGAGGAGGTTCCCGAGCCGGGGCAGCCGCTCGGCGAGGACGGTGACGAACAGTTCCTCCTTGCCGGAGAAGTACTTGTAGAGCGCGGCCTCCGAGCAGCCGGCCGCCTTGGCGATCTCCTTGGTGGTGGTCCGGGCGAGGCCGATGGAGAGCATCAGCTCGTGCGCCGCGTCGACGATCCGGACGCGGGCGGGCTTCTGGTCCATGCGTGCTCCAACAGGCCGTGACCCGGAGACCTTGACGCCCGGGTGGGAAGCCACCCACTCTAGAGGTTAGTGAACACTCACCCACCAGGGAGCGCACGATGAGAATCACCGTGTTCGGAGCGACCGGCGGCATCGGTCAGGAGATCGTCGGGCAGGCGCTCTCGGCAGGCCACGAGGTGACGGCCGTGGTCCGCGCCCCGGACCGGCTCCCAGAGTCGCTGGACCGCGCCGCACTGCACGCTGTCGCCCGGCTGGACGATCCTTCGGCGGTGCGGGCGGCGGTGGCGGGACGGGACGCGGTGCTCTCGGGGCTGGGTTCGCACGGCCGGAAGGCGAACGGTGTCGCCGAGCGGCTCACGGGGAAGGTCCTGTCGGCGATGGAGGCCGAGGGGGTGCGGCGGCTGGTGGTGGTGAGCGCGGCGCCGGTCGGACCCGAGCCGGAGGACGAGCCGCTGGTCGACCGGCTGATGCGCAAGGGGATCGGGGCGGTCCTGGCGGAGCTGTACGCCGATCTCGCCCGGATGGAGGCGGCGTTGGACCGCAGCGCGACGGACTGGACCGTGGTGCGGCCGCCGAGGCTGACGGACGGGCCGCGTACGGGTGTCTTCGTGGGCGGTACGCCGCGCAGCGGCCGGTCCGTCTCCCGGGCCGATGCGGCACACGCGATGCTCGCGTTGGCCGACGACCCGGCGGCCGTGAAGCAGGGCGTGGGCATCGCGTACTGACCCCGAGGGCCTTCTACAGGCCGACGCCGACCGTCACCGGCTCGTTGACCAGGGTGACGCCAAAGGCCGCGTGCACCCCGGCGACGACCTCGCGGGCCAGGGCGAGCAGGTCCTCGGTGGTGGCCGTGCCCCGGTTGGTGAGGGCGAGGGTGTGCTTGGTGGAGATCCGGGCGGGGCCGCTGCCGTAGCCCTTGGTGAATCCGGCCCGGTCGATCAGCCAGGCCGCCGAGGTCTTGGTCCGGCCGTCCTCGGCGGGGAAGGCCGGGGGCGCCACATCCGGGCCGAGGTGCTCGCGGACCCGGGTGAGGAAGTCCTGGAACGCGGCCGGTTCGAGGATCGGGTTGGTGAAGAAGGACCCCGCCGACCACGTGTCGTGGTCCTCCGGGTCCAGCACCATGCCCTTGCCCCCGCGCAACCGCAGCACGGTCTCGCGGGCGGCCGGCAGCGGGACACGGTCGCCCTGTTCGACGCCCATGGCCCTGGCCGTTTCGGGGTACTTGAGGGGCGCGGAAAGCCCGGCCGCCTCTTCCAGCTCGAATCGGACACGCAGCACCACGAAGCGGTCGGGTTCGGCCTTGAAGCGGCTGTGCCGGTACGAGAACGCGCACTCCGTGTTCGGAAAGGTCACGTTCTCCTGGGTGTGCCGGTCGTAGGCGACGACCTCCGTGATGGTGGAGGACACCTCCTGTCCGTACGCGCCGACGTTCTGGATGGGTGTCGCGCCAGCGGATCCAGGGATGCCGGCCAGGCACTCGATGCCCGCGAGGCCCGTCTCGACGGTCCGGGCGACGGCGTCGGTCCACACCTCGCCGGCCGCCAGCTCCAGGGACGTACCCGAGAGTTCGAAGCCCTTCGTGGCGATCCGCAGCGCGGTGCCGTCGAAGCCCTTGTCCCCGATGACCAGGTTGGAGCCGCCGCCGATCACCAGCAGCGGGGTGCCGCTCGCGTCGGCCTCGCGCACGGCGGCGATGACCTCGGCGTCGGTCGTGGCGGTCAGCAGCCGGGCGGCCGGGCCGCCGAGCCGGAAGGTGGTCAGGGGGGCGAGGGGGGCGTCGTGGAGTTCCTGCACGGGGACAAGAGTACGGTCCGCGCCCCGCCGCTCGTGCGGGGCGCGGACCGTACGCCGGGGCCCGGGGGCTCAGACGGCCGCCGGCTCCGGATCCGCGGTGTCCTGGTCCACCGGTCCGGGGGCGGTGCCGCCGGCGCTGCGACGGCCCGGGATCAGGAGTGCCGCGAGTGCGCCCAGGGCGACCGCGCCGGCCCCGATCCAGACGGCGGGCACGGTCCCGTCCGCGAACAGTTGCGGTGGGCCGTAGCCGCCCTGCGCGGCGAAGACGGCTGCGAGCACCGCGACCCCGAGCGCCCCGCCGACCTCGCGCAGCGCGTTGTTGGCTCCGGAGGCGATGCCCTGTTCCCCGGGCCGGACGCTGGAGAGCACCAGGCTCGCGGCGGGCGCGAAGTACATGGCCATGCCGACTCCGCCGATGATCAGGGCGGGGAGCTGGGCGGGGTAGCTCACGTCCGGTTCGATGACCAGGGCGAACAGTCCCAGCCCGAGGGCCTGGAGCGCGAGCCCGGTGACCACCACCGGGCGGCCCCCGAAGCGGTCGGAGAGATACCCGGCGAGCGGGGCGACGAGGATCGGCATCCCGGTCCAGGGCAGCATCCGCAGCCCGGCCTCGGTGGGCGAGTGTCCGAGGCCGTTCTGGAGGAACTGGCTGAGCAGGAAGATCGATCCGAACATCCCGAGGAACATCAGCAGGCTCGCGGCGTTGATCCCGAGGAAGGCCCGGCTGCGGAACAGCCGCATCGGCAGCATCGGGTTCTCGGCCCGGATTCCGTGGCGGACGAACAGCCCGAGCAGCGCCGCGCCCGCGATCAGCCCGGTCAGGACGACGGGGCCGGTCCACCCGTGGCTCGCGGTGTTGACCAGGGCGTAGACGATGCCGAAGAGGCCCGCGCTGACCAGGACCGTGCCGCGGATGTCCAGGGGCGCTTTCGGGGCGTACGACTCGGTGAGCCGCAGCCGGGCCAGGGGCAGCAGCACCAGGCCGATCGGCACGTTCAGCCAGAAGATCCACTGCCAGGAGATGTGCTCGGTGAGCGCTCCGCCGATCAGCGGGCCGCTGGCGACCGCCACCCCGGTCACCGCTCCGAAGACGCCCAGTGCCGCGCCGCGCCGCTCGGGCGGGACGGCGGCGCCGATCAGGGTGAGCGTCAACGGCATCATGATCGCCGCCCCCAGGCCCTGGACCGCCCGGAAGGCGATGAGCTCCTCGATGCCCGGGGAGAGGGCGGCCGCGGCGGAGGCGGCGGTGAAGACGGCGAGTCCGGTCATGAACAGCCGCCGTCTGCCGAACCGGTCCCCGAGCGCGGCCCCGAGCATCAGCAGTACGGCGAAGGTGAGGGTGTACGCGTTCACCGTCCATTCCAGCTCCTCCAGGCCGCCGCCGAGGCTCTGGCGGATGGAGGGGAGTGCGGTCGTGACGACGAGGTTGTCGAGGGCCGCCATGAATCCGGCGACGCTCGTGATGACGAGAACCCAGACCGTTCCCCCGCGGCCTGCCGTGCTGTGCTGCTCGTTCACTTCTCCCCCTGCTAATTAGTTATTGATCACTAACTTCTGCGGACAGAAAATTCGGGCGGGACCTGAGCGCGCTGTTCACCCGGCGGGCCTGCCCGAGATGGAGAACCCCGACCAGACACGGTGATCGGCCGGAAAGCCGAGCGAGGCGAGCGTGTTGACGAGCATCCCGTACGCCAGGAACGTCGTCGTCCCACCCTCGTCGGCGCCGAGCATGATGTGCACGTCGTCCCACATCCGCTCCCAGGCCGCCCGCAGCGACTCACCGAACGCTCGATCACCGGCAGCCTCCGCAGCGGCGACGGCCGCGTACGCCTGCATCTGCATCATCAGCTTCTCGCCGTCGTCGACGATCAGCCGCTGGTACGCCTCAGCCATGGCATGCAGCACCTCCTCCCCCTCCAGCCCTTCGGAGGCCGTCGCGAACACCTGGCGGGTGTCCTCCAGGCAGCGTTCGGCGGCGGCGAGGAAGATGGCCTGCTTGTTGGGGAAGAGCCGGAAGAGATACGGCTGCGAGACGCCGACCCGCCGGGCGATCACCTCGGTGGACGTCCCGTTGTAGCCGCCGCGGGCGAACTCGGTGATCGCCGCCCGGACGACGCTCTCGCGCCGTTCCTCCGCACTCATCCTTGCCATGAAAGTAAGTTATTGCTCAATAACCAACTCTGCAAGGGCCCGGGGCGACGAACACACGCGAGGGGCGCCCCTCCGCAGGAGGAACGCCCCTCACCTCCGGCCACCGCGCCGGTACGCCTCAGGCGAGCCGGACCACGGCCCGGGACATCCCCAGCACCTTCTTGCCGTCGCACATGGCGACCAGGTCCACCCGGACCAGGTTGTCGTCCAGCTTCGCCGCGACCTTGCCGCTGACCTCGATCAGCGCGCCCTTGTCATCGTTGGGCACGACGACCGGCTTCGTGAAACGCACCCCGTAGTCGACGACCGCGCCCGGGTCGCCGGCCCAGTCCGTGACCACCCGGATCGCCGCGGCCATCGTGAACATGCCGTGGGCGATCACATCCGGCAGACCGACCTCGCGCGCGAACTTCTCGTTCCAGTGGATGGGGTTGAAGTCACCGGAGGCGCCCGCGTACCGCACGAGTGTGGCCCGTGTCACCGGGAACGACTGCGACCGCAGTTCCGTACCGACCTCGACCGACCCGTAGGAGACCTTCGCCGTCATCACGCCTCCTCGGCGGCGCGCGCCACCAGCTTCAACAACGTCGTGACCACCAGTTCGCCGGCCTCGTCGTGCACATCTCCACGGACGTCCAGGATGTCGTTGCCCGCAAGAGACTTGATGCCCTCGATCGTCGAGGTGACCGTCAGCCGGTCCCCCGCCCGCACCGGACGCACGTAACTGAACTTCTGGTCCCCGTGGACGACCCGGCTGTAGTCCAGGCCCAGCTGCGGGTCCTGAACCACCTCTCCGGCGGCCCGGTAGGTGATCGAGAAGACGAACGTGGGCGGCGCGATCACATCGGCATGACCGAGCGCACGGGCGGCTTCCGCATCGACGTACGCCGGATGGGTGTCGCCCACCGCCTCGGCGAACTCGCGGATCTTCTCCCGGCCGACCTCGTACGCCGGAGTGGGCGGATAGGTCCGCCCCACGAAGGACTGGTCGAGCGCCATGAGCTCGCTACCTCCTGATGAAAGACGAATAAGGGCACGCCCCTGTGGGCGGGGAACGACCCCATACAACGACACGAGGCCGCCCCCAGAGGGGACGGCCTCGTGTACGAGCCTGATTCAGCGCGTTTCGCGGTGCGCGGTGTGCGAGTTGCAGCGCGGGCAGTGCTTCTTCATCTCAAGACGGTCCGGGTTGTTACGCCGGTTCTTCTTGGTGATGTAGTTCCGCTCCTTGCACTCCACGCAGGCCAGCGTGATCTTCGGGCGGACGTCGGTGGCAGCCACGTGAGTGCTCCTTGGACGGACGGTGGACGGATGAACGCATAAAAGAGTAGCCGATCGAAGGACCGACCCAACCATCGGCTACCGTTAGTAGCGGTGACCGGACTTGAACCGGTGACACAGCGATTATGAGCCGCTTGCTCTACCGACTGAGCTACACCGCTTTGATGAATGAGTCCCCCCGCCGAAGCGGGGTTTCCCGATCACCAGAGCCCCAATGCGGAATCGAACCGCAGACCTTCTCCTTACCATGGAGACGCTCTACCGACTGAGCTATTGGGGCGAGCGATGAAGACATTACACGGTCCCCCGCCGGTTGCCCAAATCCGTTTGTTCCGCACGCTCCGGCCCTCCGCCCGGGGCCGCCCACACCCCCTGATCAGGCCTTGATCCTGGCCATGTCCGACTCCGGCCGGGACCGGCCGGCCGCCGCCACAGGCGCACCGGTACGACTATTCCGCTCCTCCCGGAAGCCGCCCCCGCACGCCCCTAGGGTGTGGTCACTCCGTGTGATCTTGCACCCCTCCCAGGAGCGCGATGCCTGACAGCCAGCCACGGCGGCCCGACGACAACGCGCCCGACAGCGCCGACGCAGCCACCACCGCCGACACCCCCGCCCTCGTCCTCGGCGGCGCCCGCCTCGCGGACGGCCGGGCCGTCGACGTACGCCTGAGCGGCAGCCGGATCGAGGCCGTCGGCACCGCGGGCAGCCTCACCGCCCGCGGCCCCCGCATCGACCTCCGCGGCTATCTGCTGCTCCCCGCCCCGGCCGAAGCCCACGCCCACAGCGACACCGCCCTCACCGCGGACAGCGCGGGCCCCGACAGTCCGGGCCCCGCCTCCCACCGCGCCGAGGACATCCAGCGCCGCGCCACCGAGGCCGCGCTCCTCCAGCTCGGCCACGGCGCCACCGCCCTGCGCACCCACGTCCGCGTCGGCGACGTCCAGGGCCTCGTCCCGCTCGAAGCCGTCCTGCAGGCCCGGCGTGCCCTGCGCGGCCTCGCCGACGTCATGCCCGTCGCGGTCCCCCGGCTCCTCACCGGCGTCGCCGGAGCGGACAGCCTCGCGATGCTCAGGGACGCGGTGAAGATGGGCGCGGCCGTCGTCGGCGGCCGCCCCGACCTCGACCCGGACCCCACGGGCTACACCGAGGCCGTCCTGGAGATCGCCGCCGAGCACGGCTGCCCCGTGGACCTGCACACCGACGGCGACGACCCCGCCCGCCTGGCCCGGCTCGCCGCGATGGCCGCCGGCCTGCGCCCCGGTGTCACCCTCAGCCCCTGCGCCGGTCTGGCCCATCTGCCCCTGGACGCCGCGGGCCGCGCCGCCGACCGGCTCGCTGCCGCCGGGATCACCGTGGTCTGCCTGCCCCAGGGCGGCTGCGCCGGTGCGGAGCGCCGTACGACCGCCCCCGTACGCCTTCTGCGCTCCGCCGGCGTGCGCGTCGCGGCGGGCAGTGGCGCGCTGCGGGACACGGCCAACCCTGTCGGTCGCGGCGATCCTCTCGAAGCCGCCTACCTCCTCGCCTCACAGTCCGGGCTACGCGCCGAACAGGCGTACGCCATGGTCTCCACGACCGCCCGTGCGTCCCTCGGCCTTTCCGACGTACGCGTCGAGGCGGGCTTCCCCGCCGAACTCCTCGCCGTACGCGGCGAACGGCTCTCCGCGGTGCTCTCCCTCGCCTACAGCCGCATCGTCATCCACCGCGGCCGCGTCGTCGCCCGCACCAGCGCCGTGCGCGAGTACTGCGACTCCGACTCCGACGCCACCACCGGCCTCGGCGGTCTCCCGCGCCAGGGACGACCCGACTCCGGTTCCGGGCCGAGGAACTGAGCGTGAGCCCGCCCCAGGCGTACGGTCGGGGGTATGCGCATTGTCATCGCAGGTGGACACGGACAGATCGCACTGCGGCTGGAGCGGCTGCTCGCCGCACGCGGGGATGAAGCCGTAGGGATCATCCGCAACCCCCGACAGAGTCAGGACCTGACCGAAGCCGGCGCCCAACCCGCCGTGCTGGACCTCGAATCGGCCACCGTGCAACAGACCGCGGAGGTGCTGCGCGGCGCGGACGCGGCCGTCTTCGCTGCGGGCGCGGGGCCGAACAGCGGTACCGCCCGCAAGGACACCGTCGACCGCGACGCGGCCGTGCTGTTCGCCGACGCGGCCGAGGCGGCAGGCGTCCGCCGCTACCTCGTCGTCTCCTCGATGGGCGCCGATCCCGACCATCCGGGCGACGAGGTCTTCGACGTGTACCTGCGGGCCAAGGGCGCCGCCGACGCCGACGTACGCTCCCGCGCCGGGTTGGACTGGACGATCCTGCGCCCCGGCATGCTGACCGACGACGCGGGCACCGGGCGGGTCGTCCTGGCCGCCTCGACGGGCCGTGGCCCGATCCCCCGCGACGATGTGGCGGCCACGCTGCTGGACCTGCTGGACACCCCGGCGACGGCGGGCCTCACCCTCGAAGTGATCTCCGGGAACGTGCCGGTGACGGTGGCCGTGAAGGACGCCGCGGGCAACTGACCCGCACCTGGGCACCCTGCCCTGAACTCAGCACCCGGACAACGAGGAAGCCCCCGACCAGAAGACTGGTCGGGGGCTTCGTTCGCGTGGCGGCGCCAGGGTTCGAACCTGGGTAGGCTGAGCCGGCAGATTTACAGTCTGCTCCCTTTGGCCACTCGGGCACACCGCCTCGAACTACGCGTTGGATCTCGTGGTGAGCTCCTTGGCGACGACGTAAACAATACCTGATGACCAGGGGTGCTCCGCCACCTCATTGATCAGCGGCCCGAGGGGGCGACGGTGGCTAGGCTTGCGCTGTATCCCCAGCATTCGACGCAAGGAGCCACACGTCATGGCCGACTCCAGTTTCGACATCGTCTCGAAGGTCGAGCGGCAGGAGGTCGACAACGCCCTCAACCAGGCCGCCAAGGAGATCTCCCAGCGTTACGACTTCAAGGGCACGGGCGCCTCGATCTCGTGGTCGGGCGAGAAGATCCTGATGGAGGCGAACGGCGAGGAGCGCGTCAAGGCCATCCTCGACATCTTCCAGTCCAAGCTGGTCAAGCGCGGTATCTCGCTGAAGTCGCTGGACGCCGGCGAGCCGCAGCTCTCGGGCAAGGAGTACAAGATCTTCGCCACGATCGAGGAAGGCATCTCCCAGGACAACGCCAAGAAGGTGGCGAAGATCATCCGCGACGAGGGCCCGAAGGGCGTCAAGGCGCAGGTCCAGGGCGACGAGCTGCGGGTCAGCTCGAAGAGCCGGGACGACCTGCAGGCCGTACAGGCGCTGCTGAAGGGGCAGGACTTCGACTTCGCGGTGCAGTTCGTGAACTACCGGTAGTCAACTGACCCGACCGGCGAGGACGTTGCCGAGCGGACCGCGCGGAACGCAACGGGGGCACATCGCCGAGGACGACCTCGACGGCGGCCCTCGTTGTGTCTTCGCCGGCCGGCCACGGACGCGTGTACGTGTGATGGCGGCCTCCGCCCACCGGGCCGAGCTAGGCGCCGTGGACACCGACAGAACGTTGCGCGGTCATCCCGGGGGAAGTTCATCCGGCAGGTTCGCAGGCCTGGGCAGGAACGGGTTCACGCGTCCTGACCGGTAGTGCCCTCGCGCCGATCCAGCCGGTCAGAACCATGGCGAGCCCCGTGGGGAGCAACGCCCACCCCGCAAGACCGCCGGAGTCGGCCCCGCCGGCCAGAAGGCCGCTCCCGACAGCGGCACCCGCGGCGGAACCGAGGTACATGGCTGCCATCTGGAAGGCGATGACCGCCATCGCCCGGTCCGGGCGGTCCCGCGTGAGTGCTTGCTGCAGGGTCGGCACGCTTGCCCAGCCGGCAGCTCCCCACAGGGCCGCGGCGATCAGCCACACGGCCGGGGCGGAGAAGATCCGGACCGCGCCGAAGCTCACGGCGAGTGTCGCCGGCAGGATCAGCAGCAGCGCCCCGGGGCCGTACCTGTCCAGGGGCTTGCCGATCAGCGCGGCCCCCGTGACGCCGCCGATGCCCCACGCCCACACCAGGGCGAAGCCCCAGTCCCGAAGACCTCGGGCGTCCGCCATCGGAAGCAGGTAGGTGTACAGACCGAGGCTGGCCATGCCGAGCAGGAACGCCGCGACGATTCCGGCGGCGGTCCTGCCCGAGCGCAGCACCCCGAAGACCGGCGCACCGCCCGTCGCGGGCAAGGCCGGCAGCGTGTGGGCGCGGGCGGCGAGGGCGATCATGCTGAGCACACCGACAGCGACGACCAGAGCCATGGTCCAGCGCCAGCCCAGATTCTCCCCGATCAGCATGCCCACGGGCACCCCCGCGACCGTACCCGTGGACAGGCCGAAGGTGACCATCGCCATCGCCCGGCCGCGTTCGCGATCAGCGACCATCGCGGCGGCGGTCGCCGTCGCGACCGCCGTGAGGATGCCCGCGCCCGCGCCCGCGACGACGCGGGACGCGAGGAACAACCCGGCTCCCGGCGCCACGACGGTGATGAGGTTTCCGAGGTTGAACACGCCGAGCGCGATCAACAGTGCTCGCGCGGTACTGCCACGGGCGAGCCGTCCGGACAGCAGCGGCCCGGCCACGGCGTACGCGGCGGTGAAGGCGGTCACCCCGAGGCCGACCACAGCGACCGTCGTCACCAGCGAGTCGGCGATCGACGGCAGCACCCCGGCCAGGACGTAGGCGTCGATGCCGAGCGCGACGGCGGCGGCAACCAGGGGCCACACCTTGCGGATCACGCGTCCCCCTCCTCGTCCACGCCCGCCGGGTAGCCGTTCAGGACGGTCTGGATCAGGCCGGGGAACCGAGCCTCCAGATCGTCCGCACGGAGCCGGATCATGCACTTGCGCCCCTCGGCGCGGACGAACACGATCCCGGACTCACGCAGCAGGCTCGTGTGGTGCGTGAGCGTCGACCGCGGCAGGTCCGGGCCGAGCTCGATGCTGTCGACCTCGCCGCGCTCGACGAGCGTGCGGACCATGCCCAGCCGCAGCGGCTCGCTGAGGGCGAACAGCACTCTGGGCATCGCGATCTCCGACGTCTCCGGATGCCGGTACACCCTTACGGCAGCCATGCCACCCCCCTATCGTTCGAAATATCTCGCACGAAGATAGTTCGATAATTCCCGCACAGTCAAGCCGGACGAGAGGTACGACTGAGTTGTAGGGCTCATGGCTGAGGTGTACGACGCGCACGGAAGTGCCGACGCCACCGGCGCCTCCGCGTCTCTCCGCGCTCCCGGCCCGGGGGTGCGGGTGCGATGTCCGAATACCGCCGGTGGTGGTATGGCGAGTGGGCGCAGACTGGCCGTACGGACCGGGGAAGTGAGAAGGCATGACGACGACGGTGTACGCGTGGGTGGAGAGCCCGCTGGGCGAGCTGCTGCTGGTCGGCGAGGCGTCGGCGGGCAGGCCGGATACGGCCGGAGGCGCCGGAGTCCGGCTGCTCTCGCTGTCGATGCCCGGCCAGAAGGGCGGCGCGGTCGTCCAGGACGACTGGCGGCACGCCCCTGAGGCGTTCGCGGAGGTCGCCCGGCAGTTGGAGGCGTACTTCGCGGGGCGCTCGACGCGGTTCGACGTGCCGTTGGCCAAGGGGGCGGGCACGGAGTTCCAGCGGCGGGTCTGGGCGGTGCTGGAGTCGATCCCGTACGGAAGCACGGTGTCGTACGGGGAGGTCGCGGCACAGGTCGGGGCGTCGGGCGCGGGGGTGCGGGCCGTGGGCACGGCGATCGGGCGCAATCCGTTGCTGGTCGTGCGGCCGTGCCACCGGGTGATCGGGGCGGACGGGGCGCTGCGGGGATACGCGGGCGGGCTGGAGCGGAAGAAGCTGCTGCTGGGGATCGAGGGCGGGGCGGGCTGAGCCGTGGCGCACGGGCTTCCGCCGTCCTCGGACGGTCTGTTCCGGCGGCCGCGGAGGGTGGTCGCGCCGGGTGCCGTCCATGTGCCGGAGTGGCTGTCGGTGGAGCGGCGGGCGGAGTTGGTGGCGGCGTGCCGTCGGTGGGCGCGGGGGCCGGTCCCGTTGCGGCACACGGTGCTGCCGGGCGGCGGGGTGATGTCGGTGCGGACGGTGTGCCTGGGGTGGCACTGGCAGCCGTACCGGTATGGGCGTACGGCTGACGATGTGAACGGCGCCCGGGTGGCCGCGTTCCCGGACTGGCTGGGCGATCTGGGGCGGGCGGCGGTGGCCGAGGCGTACGGGGACGAGACCGCGGCGGAGGCGTTCGCACCGGATACCGCGCTGATCAACTTCTATGACGACACCGCGCGGATGGGAATGCATCAGGACAAGGAGGAGCGGTCGAGCGCTCCTGTGGTGTCGTTGAGCATCGGGGCGAGGTGTGTGTTCCGCTTCGGGAACACGGAGGATCGCGGACAGCCCTACACGGATGTGGAGTTGGCGTCCGGGGATCTGTTCGTCTTCGGCGGGCCGTCGCGTTTCGCCTTCCACGGGGTGCCGAAGGTGTATCCGGGACCGGCCGACCCGGCAGCGGGGCTGCGGGCCGGCCGGTTGAACCTGACGTTGCGGGAGACCGGGATGACGTCACGGGGCGTGCGGTAGGGCGGTGCGCGCCGGGCGCTCGCGGACTCCGGCGTCCCCCCGCGGATCAGCGGCGTTCGCGGGAGTTGCCGAACAGCAGCCGGTAGGCGATGAGCAGGACCAGCGAGCCGGCGATGGCGGCGATCCAGGTCGCGGTGTCGTAGAAGTCGTTGCTGATGGGGCGGTCGAGGAAGTGGCTGGAGAGCCAGCCTCCGACGAAGGCCCCGGCGATGCCGATGAGGGTGGTGCCGATGATGCCGCCCGGGTCGCGACCCGGGAGAAGGACTTTGGCTATGACCCCGGCGAACAGCCCAAGAATGATCCAACTGATGATGCCCATGTCGCTGCACCTACCCCTTGCTTCGTCTTGAAACCCAAGACGCGGCGGGCAGGTGTTCGGTTGCCCGGGGGCCCCGCGCCCGCCGGGTCAGCGGGTGTCAAAGGGTGGCGAAGGGCTGGTCCGTACGGACGATCTCCTTGCCGAAGGGCATGAGGGAGACGGGGATCAGCTTGAAGTTGGCGATGCCCAGGGGAATGCCGATGATCGTGATGCACAGCGCGATGCCGGTGGTGATGTGGCCGAGGGCGAGCCACCATCCCGCGAGGATCAGCCAGAGGACGTTCCCCACGCAGGAGGGCGAGCCGGCGTCCCGGCGGTCGACGACGGTGTAGCCGAACGGCCAGAGGGCGTAGACGCCGATCCTGAAGGCGGCGAGCCCGAAGGGGATGCCGATGATGGTGATGCAGAGCAGGAGGCCCGCGAGCAGGTAGCCGAGGAACATCCAGAATCCGCAGAGGATCAGCCAGATGACGTTCAGGATGGTTTTCACGGGCGATGACCTGCCATCTGTTCTAGTCGGGCGATGCGGTCCACCATCGGCGGGTGGGTGGAGAACATTTTCGCCATCCCCTGGCCTGGGCGGAACGGGTTCGCGATCATCATGTGGCTCGCGGTCTCGATCCTCGGCTCGGGCGGCAGCGGGAGCCGCTTCGTCCCGGCGTCGAGCTTGCGCAGCGCACTGGCGAGAGCCAGTGGGTCGCCGGTGAGCTGGGCCCCGGAGGCGTCGGCCTCGTACTCTCGGGAGCGGCTGACGGCGAGCTGGATGACGGACGCGGCGAGCGGCCCCAGGATCATGATCAGGAGCATGCCGAGGAGGCCTGGCCCCTCGTCGTCGTTGGAGCGGCCCACCGGGATGAGCCAGGCGAAGTTGACCAGGAACATCACGACGGAGGCGAGCGCTCCGGCGACGGACGAGATGAGGATGTCCCGGTTGTAGACATGGCTGAGCTCGTGGCCGAGGACGCCGCGCAGCTCGCGTTCGTCGAGGATCTGGAGGATGCCCTCGGTGCAGCAGACGGCGGCGTTGCGCGGATTGCGGCCGGTGGCGAACGCGTTGGGCGCCTGCGTCGGGGAGATGTAGAGGCGCGGCATGGGCTGGCGGGCCGCCGTGGAGAGCTCGCGGACGGTGCGGTAGAGCTGGGGCGCCTCGAACTCGCTGACAGGGCGGGCGCGCATGGCCCGCAGGGCGAGCTTGTCACTGTTCCAGTACGCGTAGGCGTTGGTACCGACGGCTACCAGGAGCGCGACGACGAGGCCCGTACGTCCGAAGAAACTGCCGATGACGATGATGAGTGCGGACAGTCCCCCGAGGAGTACGGCGGTCTTCAGCCCGTTGTGCCGGCGGTGCACGGTACGCCCTCCAAGTGGTGCAGCAGGGGAACCCTTTGCATGGTGGTGCTCCACTCCCCAGTGGAGCCTCCCGTACTGGTCAACGCCAGGCGAGAGGAGCTAGTTCCCTTGTGCGTGCGGCCGGAGGGCGGTACTCGTACCGCGTTTTCACGCCGGTCAGGCCCCCGGTCCCGTACGGAGTGGCGCTGGGCCGTACGGGTGGCGGGGCGTCATCGTGGTGCGGTGGTGCGGTCAGTGTTGCTGTGTGACCGGTGTTGCTGCGCTGTCGGCAGTGCTGTGCGGTCAGTGCTGCTGTGCGGGGAGCTTGGCGAGGGAGAGTGCCTCGGAGTCGGGCTCGACCTCGCTGGTGCAGTGGCCGCAGCGGGAGGCGACGGCGGGGATCTCGCTGAAGCAGCGCGGGCAGTCGCGGAGGGCGGCCTTGATGTTGACGGCCTCCTCTTCCTCCTCCTTGGTGAAGCGGTTCTGCACCTTGGCCATGGGAACCACGACGCAGAAGTAGAGGACCGCGGCGGTGATCAGGAAGGCGATGGCCGCGCTGATGAAGAGGCCGTAGGGGAACTCCACTCCGTCGATCTTGTAGGAGGCCTTGCTGAAGTCTCCGGTGCCGCGGGTGGCGAGGCCGATCAGCGGGGTGATGAAGGCGTTGCTGAAGCCCGTGACGACAGCGGTGAAGGCGGCCCCGACCGCGAGACCGATCGCCATGGAGATGACGTTCCCGCGCAGGATGAAGTCCTTGAACCCGTTCAGCACTGCTCTCTCTCCTCTTGTTTCCGACACGTCGACGCCGATTTCGTGACGTATGCAGCCAAGACCTTGCCCTGTGGCGGGGGCCGTGGGCAAACCGATCTTGCGGGCCCTGGAGGGCTCAGAAAAGGCTCACGGAGGCGAAGCGCAGGACGGTCTGCGGGGCCCCGGAGAGCAGGATTCCGGCGGCGGCGGTGAGGACGATCGCCGTGGTGAGAGAGGCGGGGGCGCGGAATCGGCGCGCCGGGGCGGATGCCGGGGCTCCGGTGTCCGCCCCTGCCGTTTCCGGGGATCCGTCCGGCGTACGGAAGAGAATCGCGGTCCACTGAAGGTAGTAGTAGAGAGCGATCACCACGTTGACGGCCATGACGACGGCGAGCCAGCCGAGGCCCGCGTCGACCGCCGCGGAGAAGACGGTGACCTTCGCGAAGAGCCCGATGACGCCGGGCGGCAGTCCGGCCAGGCAGAGCAGGAAGAAGCCGAGCGCCAAGGCCGCGAGGGGCCGGGTTGCGTACAGGCCCCGGTAGTCGGAGAGCCGGTTTCCGCGGTGCGTACGGGCGACGAGGGCGGCGACCGCGAACGCGCCCAGGTTCACGACGGCGTACATGAGGGCGTACGCCACGGTGGAGCCGATCTGGTCGCCTGTGGAGTACGCGGCGGCGGCGATCGGGACCAGGAGGTAGCCGGCCTGGGCGACCGAGGACCAGGCGAGGAGGCGGACGGCGCTGCGGGCACGGGAGGCGTTCTGGCGGAGGGCCGCGACGTTGCCGACGGTCATGGTGAGCGCGGCGAGGACGGCGAGTGCGGGCCCCCAGACGTCGGCATAGGAGGGGAACGCGATGACGGTCACCAGAATGAGCCCCGAGAACCCGACGGCCTTCCCCACGACGGAGAGGTAGGCGGCGATCGGGAGGGGCGCGCCGACGTAGGTGTCGGGGACCCAGAAGTGGAAGGGCGCGACGGCGGTCTTGAAGGCGAAGCCGACGAGCGTGAGGGCCACCCCGGTCTTGGCGAGGGTGTCGAGCACCGGGGGCACGTCGTGGAGGCGGGCGGCGATCTCGGTGAGGTGCAGGGTGCCGGTGGTCGCGTACACGAAGCTGACGCCGAGCAGCATGACGGCGGTGGCGACGACGGAGGAGAGGAAGAACTTCAGCGCGGCCTCGGAGGAGCGCCGGTCGCCGCGCACGATGCCGACGAGGGCGAACGCGGGCAGCGAGGCGACCTCAAGGGCGACGACGAGCGTGGCGAGGTCACGGGAGGCGGGCAGCAGGGCGGCCCCGGCGGCGGAGGCCAGGAGCAGGAACCAGTACTCCCCCGCAGGCAGCTTGCGGGTGTCGTCGAGCGAGAGCAGGACGGTGAGGAACGCGCCGCCGAGGACGAGGGCCTGGATGACGACGGTGAAGTGGTCGGCGGTGTAGCTGCAGGCCTGGGCGCCGTCGCTGACGCAGAACGTGGACCGGTCCCCGGCGCGCAGGGGGATAAGCAGCGCCAGGGCGGCGGCGAGGGCGGTGAGGGCGCCGTAGCCGAGGAGCTGTTTGCGGTGCGCGGGCAGGAACAGGTCGGCGACGAGGACGACCAGGGCGGCCAGTGCGGTGAGGGTGGGGGGCGCGATCGCGAGCCAGTCGATGGACTGGACGACGCTGGGGACGTCGGCCGCGGTGGTGAGCAGGCCCGGGACGTCGGCCGCGGTGGTGTGTTCGATGAGGCTTCCGGCGGTGGTGCCGATGTCCGCGGTCACGACTTGCCTCCTGCGAGGAGCTGCTGCACGGCCGGGTCGGTGAGGCCGAGGAGGACGGCGGGCCAGAGGCCGGCGAGGACGGTGAGCGCGGCGAGCGGGGTCCAGGCGACGGCTTCGTACGTCCGGATGTCGGCGAGCTGCGGGGTGGTGGCCGGTCGGGCCCCGGCGGCCCCGGAGGGCTGCGGGCCGTCCGCAGCTTGCGGGGCCCGGTCGTCGGGCGACAGCCGGGAATGGGGCGTGTGTTCACCCATGCAGACGCGGCGGACGACGATGAGCATGTACGCGGCGGTGAGCAGGGTGCCGAACGCCCCGATGGCCATGAAGGTGCGGAACGCGGGGCGGCTGAGGCCTTCGGCGGGGCTGTACGCGCCGAACAGGGTGAGCATCTCGCCCCAGAATCCGGCGAGTCCGGGCAGGCCGAGCGAGGCGACGGCGGCGAAGGCGAGCAGCGCGCCGAGGCGGGGGGCCCGGCCGTAGAGGGCGGCCCCGGTCGCTCCGGCGAGGGTGTCGAGGTCGGCGGTGCCGTAGCGGTCCTTGATGGCACCGACCAGGAAGAACAGCAGGCCGGTGATGAGGCCGTGGGCGATGTTGGCGAAGAGCGCGCCGTTGACTCCGGTGGGGGTCATGGTGGCGATGCCGAGCAGGACGAAGCCCATGTGACCGACGGACGAGTAGGCGATGAGCCGCTTGAGGTCGCCCTTGGCGCCGGTACGGGCCAGGGCCAGGCAGGCGAGGGATCCGTAGACGATACCGACGACGGCGAACGCGGCGAGGTAGGGCGCGAAGGTCCGCATGCCGTCGGGGGCGATGGGGAGCAGGATCCGGACGAATCCGTACGTTCCCATCTTCAGCAGGACGCCCGCGAGGAGCACCGACCCGACGGTGGGTGCGGCGGTGTGGGCGTCGGGGAGCCAGCTGTGGAGAGGCCACATCGGGGTCTTCACGGCGAGGCCGAGACCGACCGCGAGTACGGCGATGACCTGCACGGATGTGGTGAGGCCCCGGCCGTTGTCAGTGGCGAGTGCCACCATGTCGAAGGTGCCGCTCTTCAGCCCGATGAGGAGGAGGCCCAGCAGCATGACGACCGAACCGAGCAGGGTGTAGAGGATGAACTTCCAGGCGGCCGCCTGCCGTTGGCCGTCGCCCCAGCGGGCGATGAGGAAGTACATCGGGATGAGGACCATCTCGAAGGCGAGGAAGAAGAGCAGCAGGTCGAGGACGGCGAAGGTGGCGAGGGTGCCGGACTCCAGGACGAGGACGAGGGCGACGAAGGCCTTCGGCGAGGGGCCCGCGGGCAGCTTGAAGTAGCTGTACAGCGCGCAGAGGAAGGTCAGCAGCGCGGTCAGGACCAGGAGGGGGAGCGAGATGCCGTCGATGCCGAGGTGGATACGGACGTCGAGCGCCGGGATCCAGCTGATGTCGGTGGTCGCCTGCATCGTGGCGGGGTGGTCGTGGTCGAAGCCGACGGCCAGGACGATCGCGGCGATGAGGACGGCGCCGGTGACGGTCACACCGTGGCGGAGCACGGCCTGGTCGGGGCTCTTCCCCTTGAGCCCGGGCGGGGCGGGGAGCAGCGCCGCGGCGGCGCCGAGGAGCGGGGCGACGACGACGAACGCCAGAAGGAACTGCATCACGGACGCACTGATATCGATCACGGTCACGACCCCGCGTTGACGTTGGCGAAGACGACGGCGGCGATCGCCAGGACGAGGGACCCGGCGAGCAGGGCGCCGGCGTAGGTCTGCACGTTGCCGGTCTGGGCCCGGCGGACGGCGGTGCCGAGGAAGCGGGTGACGGCGCCCGATCCGTTGACGTAGGTGTCGACGACCTCGCGGTCCAGGAAGCGGACGAGGCGGGCGGCTCCCTGGACGGGCCGAACGAACAGCACCGTGTACAGGGCGTCGAGGTGGAAGCCGGTGACCGCGTGGCGGTGGAGCGGGCCCAGGAGGAGTCGTCCCGGGTCGGCCGGGTCGGAGGCGCCCGCGATGGTGCCGTGGACAGCGGTGTGGGACGTCATGGCCTCGGCTTCGACGAGGGCGGGTTCGGCACCGGGGTGGGCGACGACGGCGCCGATGGGGGTGCGGGCGGCGAGTGCGGCGGTGTGCCGCCAGGCGCCGTAGGTGACGAGCCCGCCGACGAGGCCGACGCCGGTGGACAGGACGGCGGTGGTGAGGGACGGCGTGAGGCCGTGCCCGTCGAACCAGTCACCGATCACACCGGCGGTGAGGCCGAAGCCGATGGTGGGGACGGCCAGGACCCACAGGACGGAGGTCATGGCGAGGGGCTGCCGGCCGTGGTCGGGGACTTCGGCGCCGCGCCCTCGGAAGGCGAGGAACCAGAGGCGTACGGCGTAGGCGGCGGTGAGGGCGGCGGCGAGGAGCCCGGCGATCAGGATCGTCCAGCCGGCGGCGGCCGGGGCGACGGTCCGGTCCCCGAGGGCTGTGTGCTCGGCGGCGACGAGGACGGCTTCCTTGGAGAAGAAGCCGGCGAACGGCGGGATGGCGGCGAGCGCGAGGAGGGCGACGGTCATCGTCCAGTAGGCGTCCGGGATGCGGCGGGCGAGGCCGCCCATCCGGGACATGGAGGCCAGTGAGTTGGTGCCCGCGGCGTGGATGACGACGCCCGCGGCGAGGAAGAGGACGGCTTTGAACGCACCGTGCGAGATCAGGTGGAAGACGGCGGCACCACGGTCGCCGACGGCGAGGGCGCCCGACATGTAGCCGAGCTGGCCGATGGTCGAGTAGGCGAGGACGCGTTTGATGTCGTCCTGGGCGAGGGCTGCGAGCCCGGACCCGATCATCGTGACGGCGGCCATCACGGCGAGGACGACGAGCGCCGCTCCGGAGGCCGCGAAGACCGGCAGCAGGCGGGCCACGAAGTAGATGCCGGCGGCGACCATCGTCGCGGCGTGGATGAGCGCGGAGACGGGGGTGGGGCCGGCCATCGCGTCGGGCAGCCAGGTGTGCAGGGGGAACTGGGCCGACTTGCCCGCGACGCCCGCGAGGAGCAGCAGGGCGACGAGGGTGGGGTGGTCGAGTCCGCCGTTGCCGACGGCGGCGAGGATCTTGGTGATCCGGAAGCTGCCGGTGTCGGCGGCGAGCGCGAACAGTGCGATCAGGAAGGGGACGTCGCCGAGCTTGGTGACCAGGAACGCCTTGAGGGAGGCGGCACGCGCCTCGGGCGTCTCCCAGTAGTGGCCGACGAGGAAGTACGAGCAGATGCCCATGATCTCCCAGCCGACCAGGAGCACCATCAGGTCGCCGGAGTAGACGACCAGGAGCATCGCGGAGGTGAAGAGGGAGACGAGAGCCGCGTAAGAGGGATACCGGGCGTCGTCGCGGAGGTAGGCCGTGGAGTAGAGCTGTACGCAGGTGGCGACGACGGTGACGAGGACGGCGACCAGAACGGCGAATCCGTCGAGATGCAGTGCCAGGTCGATCGGGACCGAGCCGGTGGGCGTGAGCTGGGTCGCGGCGTCGATGGCCCGGCCGCCGCCCTGACGGACGGCGACGGCCACGGCGAGAACGGCCGCGGCGAGGGTCGGGAGGATCGCCAGCGGGCGGACGAAGCCGGGGGCGCTGCGGCCGACGGCGAGCCCGGCGAGGGCTCCGAGGAACGGGAGGAGGGGGACGAGGGCGGCGAGGGTCGTGGTGGTCACGTGGTGGCCTCTGCCTTCTTCGTCTTCCCTGTTTTCTCGTCCGCTTGGCCGGGGGGCGGCCCGGCGCTGTCGGCGTCGGCGTCGTCGGGGAGCGTCTCGGCTTCGTCGGTCTCGGCGGTGTCGCGGAGCCGGTCGATGTCGGAGCTGCCCCGGTTGCGGTAGACGGCCAGGACGATCGCGAGGCCGATGCCGATCTCGGCGGCGGCGATGGCGATGGTGAAGAGCGTGAGTGCCTGGCCGGAGTGGAGGGTGTCGCGGAGCCAGACGTCGAAGGCGACGAGGTTGAGGTTGACGGCGTTGAGCATCAGCTCGACGGACATCAGGACCAGGATCGCGTTGCGGCGGGCGAGGACGCCGTAGAGGCCGACGCAGAAGAGGAGGGCGGCGAGTACGGCGGGATAGGCGAGGTGCATCAGCTCTGCCCCTCCTGGCCGGAGGTGCCGGAGGTGCCGGAGGTGCCGGAGGTGCCGGAGGTGCCGGAGGTGCCGGAGGTGCCGGAGGTGCCGGAGGTGCCGGAGGTGCCGGGCGAAGCGGGCGGGCTGGACTTCACCGTTCTGGGCTTGGCCGTGCCGTTCGTGCCGGGGCGGACCGTGGTGTCCGTGTCGCGTTTGCGGGACAGGACGATCGCGCCGACGAGGGCGGCGAGCAGCAGGACGGAAAGCGCTTCGAAGGGCAGGACCCAGTTCCGGAACAGGAAGGCTCCGGTGACTTCGGTGGAGCCCTGGGGCAGCCCGTCGAGGTCGATCCAGGTGGTGCGGAAGGCGTCGACCACGACCCAGACGAGGGCCGCCGCCGCGGGGGCGGCCACCCCGAGGGCGACCCACCGGTTGCCCGAATCGGCGTCCGGGGAGCGGCCGATGGGGGCCCGGGTGAGCATCAGGCCGAAGAGGAGGAGGACGACGATGGAACCGACGTAGATCAGCACCTGCACCCAGGCGATGAACTCCGCGGTGAGCAGGAGGTACTCGACGGCCAGTCCGCCGAGCGCGACGACGAGCCAGAGCGCTGCGTGCACCAGCTGCCTGGTCGTAACGGTGATGACGGCGGCGCCGAGGGTGGCGAGGCCGACGAGGAGGAACGCGATCTCGACGCCCGACGGGGAGAGGAAACCAGGGTGGTCGCCTGCGGCTGCGATGAGCACGGGGGGCGCTGAGGGCACGGTGTGAAGCGTCACGGGGTCCCTCCCTGCTCGTCTGCCTGCTCCCTCTGCTCCTTCTGCTCCCGCTGCTCCTGTGCGCGTTGGGCTGCGAGCTTGTCCGCGGCCTTGCGGGCGGCGGCGATCTCCTTCGGCTCCTCGGCCCCGGGGTCGAGGGCGGGCGGCTCCGGCACGGTCCACATCCACTCGCGGAGCTTGTCGCGCTCGTGGGTGAGTTCGTGGATGTCCGTCTCCGCGTACTCGAACTCGGGCGACCAGAACAGCGCGTCGAAGGGGCACACCTCGATGCAGATGCCGCAGTACATGCAGAGGGAGAAGTCGATGGCGAAACGGTCGAGCACGTTCCGGCTGCGCTCACGGCCGCCGGGGGCGGCGGGCGGCGACGTCTCCTTGTGGGAGTCGATGTAGATGCACCAGTCGGGGCACTCACGGGCGCAGAGCATGCACACCGTGCAGTTCTCCTCGAACAGCCCGATGACGCCGCGGGAGCGGGGCGGGAGTTCGGGCTGGGTGTCCGGGTACTGCGCGGTGACGGTCTTCCTCGTCATCGTGCGCAGGGTGACGGCAAGGCCCTTGGCCAGGCCGGATCCAGGGATCGGGGGCATCAGTTGATCGCCACCTTCACGATGCCGGTGAGCGCGATCTGCGCGAGGGCGAGCGGGACGAGGGTGGTCCAGGCGAGCTTCTGCAACTGGTCCTCACGCAGGCGCGGGTAGCTGACGCGCAGCCAGATGACGACGAACGCGAGGAGGGCGGTCTTGAGGAGGGTCCAGAGCCAGCCGAGTCCGTCGGCGCCGAACGGGCCGTGCCAGCCGCCGAGGAAGAGGACGGTGGTCAGGGCGCACAGGATGACGATGCCCGCGTACTCGGCGAGGAGGAACAGGGCGAAGCGCAGACCGGTGTACTCGGTGTACGCGCCGAAGATGATCTCGGAGTCGGCCACCGGCATGTCGAACGGCGGACGCTGGAGTTCGGCGAGGCCGGCCACGAAGAAGACCAGGGCGCCGACGATCTGCCAGGGCAGCCACCACCACTCGAAGGCGTCGAGGATGCCGGTGAGCGAGACCGTTCCGGCCGCCATGGCCACGGAGGCGGCGGTCAGCAGCATCGGCAGCTCGTAGGAGAGAAGTTGCGCGGCGGTACGGAGGCCGCCGAGCAGGGAGAACTTGTTGGCGGAGGCCCAGCCCGCCATGAGCGAGCCGAGGACGCCGATGCCCATGACGGCGAGCACGAAGAAGATGCCCGCGTCGATGACCTGGACGACCGCGCCGTCGCCGGGGCCGACGGGGATGACCGCGAGGACGAGGAGGTACGGGAGGAGAGCGACGGCGGGGGCGAGCTGGAAGACGCGGCGGTCGGCGGCGGCCGGGACCACGTCCTCCTTCTGCGCGAACTTCACACCGTCCGCGACGAGCTGGGCCCAGCCGTGGAAGCCACCCGCGTACATGGGGCCCAGGCGGCCCTGCATGTGGGCCATCACCTTGTGTTCCGTCTGGCCCACGAGGAGGGGGGCGACCAGGAACACGCCGAAGATGATGGCCAGACGGAGGGCGACGTCGAGAGCGTCGTTCACTCGGGATCGCCTCCGGCGGGGTGGTCTGGGGTGGGCTGGTCCGGGGTGGGGTGCTCTGGGGCGGTGGTGGGCTTGTCGGGGGTGGGTTCGTCCGTGGGTGCGGGCTCGCCTCCGGAGTCGGCGGGTTCGCTGGGGGTGGAGGGTTCCCTGGGGGTGGAGTCGCCGCGTGGGGCTTCTCTCCTGCCCGCCCCTTCCCGAACCGGGGGCTCCGCCCCCGTGCCCCCGCTCCTCGAACGCAGGAGGGGCTGAGACGCGTCCGGGGACGCGGCTTCCGCGCCCTCGTCGCCCTCGTCGCTCCCCGGAGAGCGGGACGGCTGCGGGGAGTCGCCCGGCTTCGTGGTGTCGGGTTCGTCGAAGGCGGGCCGGGCATCGTGCCACGGGGCGTCCGTGCTGCGCACCCGGGGCGGCGGCCCTGAGGTGTCCCCGGGCGCGTCCGACGCCGGAAGCTGACTGGCCGAGCCCTCCGACGCGGACCGGGAGCGGCGTGCGGGGCGGGCTGGAGCCGGCGTCGGCGCGTCCGGCTCCGGACGCTGACTGGCCGAACCGTCCGAGGCCGACCGGGAGCGGCG